>CANJQU010000071.1 GCA_947476485.1 Chitinophagaceae bacterium | reverse complement strand
ACATTGATATCAGTTAAGACAGTCAATACAGCAATCGCCGAGGCCTAACCCCCACGGCGATTTTGCCATATTAAAGGTTTTTGTTTAACCCTTAAATTCACAGTTATGGCAACAGCAAAGAAGGCAGCTCCTGCGAAAAAAGCAGCACCTGCAAAAAAAGCAGCTCCTAAAAAAGCAGCTCCAGTAAAGAAAGCAGCTCCTAAAAAAGCTGCACCAAAGAAGGCTGCTCCTGCAAAGAAGGCAGCTCCGAAAAAAGCCGCAGCTCCTAAGAAAGCCGCAGCTAAAAAGAATGCTGGCCCTAAGAAGGCAGCCGCTAAAAAGAAATAATTGTTTTAGCGTTCTTAAAAAAGAGACTGTTCTACACAGTCTCTTTTTTTGTGCCTGGTACACACTTTATTTTTGTTTAAAGACCGGTTGATCATTATTTTTACCCCGTTTATGGAAAAGCTGGTCATCATAAAAAAAATAGAAGATAGCGCACATCATTTTCTCTACTGCGTAAAAACAGAGTATGCCAGCACCAAAGAGGCTGCCCTGATCATGGAAAAATACCTCAGAGCCGGAAGGATAACGCACGAGGAAGAACATATCCTGAAAGCTCAACTGGTAGATTCCCTCAAGTTAGCCGGGGTAGTGGTACCGTTCGTCTTGATCCCGGGTGCATCCATACTAATGCCGGTATTAGTAAAGGTAGCGGCCCGGCACAATATCGAGCTGCTCCCTGCCGCATTCAGGAAGGATAAAAAGGACAACGCAACTGCCATCGAGGCGTGATCGTTTATTACTAAACCATTTTTTCAATGCAACTATTTTATTCAAAGTACATTTTCGCCGGATTACTGGTAGCGCTGGTTTCTCTGCGCACATTGGCTCAAAACCCGAAGATACCTTCGGCTGCAGGTTACGAACGTAAGCTGGCTGCCCAGAAAACAATTGACGAAAGAAAGCTGAAGGATTATTTCGCAAAGAAGAATATTGAACCCTTGAGGGCCGCACCCGGTATTTACTATACAATATCTAAAGAAGGCACGGGTAAAAAAATACTCGCCGGCGAAACCGTAACGCTCAACTATACCGGCAAGCTGCTCGATGGCACTGTCTTCGACTCCAATACAGATCCTAAATTCCGGCACGTAGAGCCTTATGTGTTTGAGACCGGCAAAGGCAGTGTGATAAGAGGTTACGACAAAGGCGTGCAACTCTTACGCAAGGGCGCTAAGGCTGTCCTTTACATTCCATCCGGTCTCGCCTACGAAGATTCTGAGCGCCCGCTTATCCCGCCAAATTCCATACTTATATTTGAGGTGGAAGTGCTCAATGTGAGCCGGTAGTCACATCTTGCTTTTCCGGCTTTCAGGGTTTCGCCGGCGGGCTGTGTCTGTCTTCCTTCAAAAAGAATAATAATTCCACCGTTAATTCCTGATAATCAGTTAACTTGGTATAGCAATTTGCTATAGTAATTGCTTGTTAGTACTTTGTTATTGCGTGTTTTCGCGCAGTTTGTGCTGTCAAAATGGAGCTTTCAGGATGAAGAATAGGATGTCAAATAAGATCTTGTACGCACTGTATGGTGCGCTGGCAGGCCTGTTTTTCCCCATCGTAGCAACCGTGCTGCATGCACGGCTCCATCAAACACCGTTATCCCTGCATACCGTCATACAGCAGCAAAAAACAGAGGACCTGTTCTGGATAATAGATATGGCGCCGTTTGTCCTGGGTATACTGGCAGCATATATCGGCAGAAACCGCGACTTTTATGAGAATGTCCTCAACAGTATCCCTAGCGATATAGCGGTGTTCGATAAAAACCACAGGTATTTATTTGTTAACCCGTCTGCGATAAAGGATCCCGTCCATCGCCGCAAAATAATCGGCCTGGATGATTTCGAGTATTGTGCATACCGCAACAGGGACGCAAAATTTGCTGAGGAGCGCCGTAACCGTTTTCTGGCCGCAAAAAGTTCTGAAGGAGGATTAAAATGGGAGGAAACCATCAGGGATGCAGACGGTGTCCCGGTTACCCATTTGCGCAGGTATTATCCCGTGAGAGATAGTAATGGCCATATGATGATCATGATCGGGTATGCGCTCGATATTTCTGACCGGAAATTACTGGAGGAAAAGCAGGAAGTGCTGATAAAACAGTTACAGAAAACCAACAGGCAGCTCAATGATTTCAGCAATATTATTGCGCACAATTTAAGAGGCCCGCTGGGCAATATTACCTCCATTGTAGAGCTCATTGAAGACTTGGACGATGTGGCGCAGCAAAAGGAGCTGATATCTTATCTGAAACCCTGCACAGAAAGCGTATCTGCTATCTTCAACCAATTGGTCGACTCCCTGCATGTGATGCACGACGTGGATATTGAGTTCCGCAACAATGACCTGGATAATTGCCTGAAGCTGGTAATAAGCTCGCTGGATCTCGAAATAAAGCAAAGCCAGGCGAAAATTTTAATAGACATCAGCCTGGCCCGCGAAATTTATGGTCCTGAAAAGTACGTGGTGAGCATGCTGCATAATCTCATCAGCAATGCATTGAAATACAGGTCGCCCGACAGGCTGCCGGTGATAACGGTGCGCACCATGAATGAAGGTGAGGAAGTCATCGTGTCGGTCACTGACAATGGGCTGGGCATAGACCTGCACAAACATGGAGATAATTTGTTTAAAATAGGTAAGGTATTTCACAGCCATCCCGATTCAAAAGGGTTTGGCTTGTTCATGACAAAGACTCAGGTAGAGTCTATTGGCGGGAAGATATGGATAGACAGTGCTGTTGGAAAAGGCACAACATTTTTTATTATGCTTAAAAAAGGAAAATGATGGAAAACGTAAGCATTTTACTGGTGGAAGATGATCCGATAACTACATTTCTGACGAAGAAAGTGATCATCGCATGCAAGGCCGGTACCGAACTGGTCTGCAAGGCCAACGGCCAGGAGGCGCTCGACTATATAGCCGGGCAAAATACCGGTGCGCTCTTGCTGCCGGATATCATCCTGCTCGACCTCAACATGCCCGTTCTGGATGGTTGGGGTTTCCTGGATACTTTCAAGAAAAACGTGAACATATACGGCAAAAACATTGCCCTATACATCTGCACCTCATCTACCGCTCCACACGATATTATGAAGGCAAGGGAATACCACTTTGTGAAAGATTTCATCAGCAAACCACTGAACACACAAAAGTTTCTCGATCTGCTGAAAAGTTTATGATCCCGCAGCACGTAGATGCCTGCTTAAATAACAGGTTCAGACAACAAGGAACGTCCTGGCGCTAGGTCCCGATGCTCATCGGGAGGGATTTGGGGTTAGCAGCTTACTCATGGAAATGCCCACGATAGCGATGCGGCCGCATACCACTGCGGTGATGACCCCAGTAAGAACGGCGAACATTCATATGGCGCTCACGGCCCCAGTGCTTATGAAATCCGCGACCCGGTTTCCATATCCGATACGGAGTGCCGGATACAACACGCATGGTGCAACTGCTGAGATCAAAAAGCATTACTAAAAGCGCTATCGATAAGAGGATTTTCTTTGCCATAACAAGCCCCAAGGTAAAAAAAAATATTATTGTAACAATTATAAAATCAGGGAAAATCTCCCCGAACTCAACTTTCACGTTCTATTCGCCTTCATTTTTCACTGCATCATCGCTTCCGGCATCCTTTTGCTCTTGCTTCTGAGCTTCTATATCCGTCTTTGCCTGTTCAAATTTTTCCTTCAGGCGTTTTATTTTTTGCTCACCTTCCACTATCAGTTTTTCAAGGTGGCTGCGTAGTTCAGCAGCTTTCTTGCCCGGGGTTATGTTTTCTATGCCGTTCTTAAAGTCGATCAGTTTTTCTTCTTCTTCTTTTATATCGGCCTCCAGTTTACCTACGTTTGCTTTGGCCTGCTCCACACGCACTACTTTTTGTTGCTCCGCATATTGTTTCCGGTGTTCGCGGTTAGCATCTTTTTGCGCAAAGAAATACTTACGGGCAGCGTTAAAATCTTCCCACATCTTGTCGCCATACGAGCGGGGTATCGGCCCTATTTTCTTCCAGTCTTCCAGCAGTTGCAGCATTTCTGCAGTGGTCTCGCCCCAGCGGGTGGAGTGTTGCAGTTGCTCTGCTCTTTTCAGTATGTCTGCTTTGAGATTGTAGTTATTTTCAAGCACAGATCTTACTTCGTCAGTATGAGCTTTCTTAGCCTGGAAAAAATGCTCCTGCGCAGCAGTGAATTGTATCCACAGGTCATCCCCCTTTTCTTTCGGCACCCTCCCCGTTTTCTTCCACTCTTCCATCAGTGCGGCAAATGCCTGCGCCGTCACATTCCATTCTGTGCTCTCTTTCAGCGCTTCGGCTTTTTCTACCAGTGCAGCCTTCACCGTATAGTTACGTTCTTGTTCTTCCCTTACCTGCTCAGAGTGTTCACGCTTCTTATCAAAGAACGTGCTCTTGGCAGCAAGAAACCGTTGCCACAATTCCTCGTTCTTTTTATTCACCGTATGGCCTATCGTCTTCCACTCGTCAGTAAGGCGATGGAACGTTTCGGTTGTTTTTTTCCAGTCGGTAGATGCGGCTATGGCCTCAGCCTGTTCCACAAGGTCCATCTTCAGGTCCAGGTTCACCAGCAGGTCTTTTTCTTCCTCGTCGTGGTGCTTGCGTTTGTTGTCGTTATATGTGCCGCGCGCAGCTTCTATTCTGCTCCACAGCTTATCGCTTTTGTTCCTGTCCGTAGGCCCGGCCTGCTTCCATTTGTCTGCTATATCTTTAAAAGCCTGCGTGGTCTCTTTCCAGTTCGTACTGTTCGCCAGCGACTCCGCCAGTTCGGCCAGTTTCAGCCGGCCTGCATAGTTCTCCTCCGATATCCGGTAGAGTGTATGTTCCCAGTCGTGTACCAGCAGCGCAAATTTTTCAAAATCCCCAAGTGCGCTTACCGTGCGCAGGTATTCTTTCAGTTGACCTATCTTCTCGCTCATGGTGTGCTTATCCTCAGCGGCCACCCATTCCACTTCCACCTCTTTCACCCTGGCTTCCACCTGTTCAAACTTTTCCACCAGGTTCTTTACAACAGTCTCTGCATTTTCAGCAGAAACAGTGGCGATCACCCGTTCCTTGATGTTGTTGTTCGCAGACAAGGTCACGCTCCCGTCCTCTTCCAGTTTAAATAAGTCTTTCCCGGCGAATGATTGCTCATTCCACCATGCACCAAGGTCAAATGTTTGTTCCTGTAACATAACGGTATCGTTAAAATAATAATAGACCCTCCCGGGTTCTCTATGCAATATAAAACATTTAAATCCAACCGCTAAATCTCCATTAGTTTTTCTGTGTTAATTAATTTCTAATAAGAAATTTTGAGTACCGCCTCTATAGTGCCGGTCTTACTTTAACGGCTAAGGCAAACTTGTACACAAGTTCCTTATTCAGACTATGTGCTTAATAACAATTACAGGTTAATACCGTTTAAGGAAAGCAGAAGAGTTTGTAAAGGCAAATATGCCATTGAGACATTTAAACCGCACCATAGCATAGCCCACGGTTTTAACTGCAAAAGGTAAAAAATTTAATCGAAAATATCAGTTGCCCCGGCCTTCAGGTCGGGGGTAGAAAGCAAATAATATGAGCGGCTTTAGCCGAAATACACTACCGCGGATCTGATAAAATACACTTGACTGGATAACAAAAAATTAATAATGAAACGTATACTAGTATTATATTCATTAATGGTTGTTTTAGGATTGTTTTCTTATATAAAAAAGCCTCAAAAACATCCTGTATATATCGATTCAAACCTTAAGGCTTTTTTTGGTTATAAATATGGGGCTTACTGGGTATTTTATGATTCACTGTTAAGTTCAGGCATAATTAGATGATCCTGAGTTGCTCCGTTTTAGGCGATCCGGCAAAATATTGAAAGTAGCTTCAACCGTAGTAGATCGGAGGGAGCTGCTCTACAGATTGCCAGCGGGTTTCCTTAACATATACCAACCTGAATCCCAGCCCAATATCACGCGAATAATTTACATCATATCCCGCCTGCAGAATATGATATACCGTATACGCGACATCATAAAACTTCAATTTTTTACCCTCATTTTTCTGCACGACCTTTGTCCCGGTTTTAACCGCCATAACTACTTTTGGTAGGGGAGATGGCGCTGCCGGTTGCATCACGGATGTAAGAGTGAGCGCCCGGGCCGCAAATAAAAGTTAGCTCAACCTTTGCTTAGCGATCTTTGCGGTTAGTTTTTTCCGCGAGATCCTAAAATCCGAAAAATCCGCGATTCAAAAGTGTGATACGATTGTGATATAAATGTGATATTTTTTTGCCATAGATCATTGATTATCAATACAAACCTGTGCAAACTTTTTTTTCTTGTGCGGTGTGACATTCTAAGGTTTCAGGCAACATCGGGGCGCAATAGCCTGCACTGAGCTTGCCGGAGTGGGACATTTTGGGGTGTGATATGGGACATCGCTGGGATCTTCAGTAAATCGGTAAATCTCGACTAATCAGAATCTTCGTGAGCATTCGCGCCAGCAAACCAGCGCAACTGTCGAACGACAGACAATTACCCACGTGGGGCGTAAACGGGACATGGACTAATACATAAATTCATAAAGATCAGTCAACTGCAACAACACAATGCCCCATTTGTGAATTTCTTTTTTGCTGAGGTATCGGGTATAGCACAAAAAACAAATGCCTATGATCAATGACAACAATCACATTAATCAAAAGAATCAAGAAAATCTTGGTTCTGACCGCGTGGGTAATAATGGGAAATGTAAATAACCATTAATATCCGCCACAGCGGAGGGTTTCACAAGATCACCATGCCCCATTCGTAAATTTTTTTTTACTGCGGCATGGGGAATTTAACAAAAGAGCAAACGATACTGCGAACAATATTATAAACCGAAGGCTCACGCATCCTGAAATCCTTTCATCCTAAAAATCTTAGTCGGGTAATGGGAAATGCGATTATTCATTAATATTAGCAACCAGAAAGGATTCCGCCAGGGTCCGATGCCCCATTCGTGAATTTATTTTTTACTGGGGCATGGGGGATAAAACAAAAAAGCAAACGGCGAACAAGATTATAAACCGAAATAAAGGAAACTCACGCATCCTAAAATCCTTTCATCCTAAAAATCTTAGTCGGGACATTGTAAAACACTTGCTTATCTGCGAAATCCCGAACCTCAATCCGCGATTATTTTTTAACTAATTCAACGGCAAACCCTAATAGCTCTTCACCTACCTTTGTAATGCTAGGTTCATAACGAATTCTCAATGAAAGCGATAAATGCCCTGTTACTTATTGTAGTATTGTTTCTGTGCTCATGCAGCCATCCTAAAGACCTGGTATACAGGGATATACGGAGTTTTAAGCTGCGTCAGGCCGGCTTGCAGCAATCTGCGGTCAACATGGATATCCGGATGTTCAACCCCAACGGATATTGCATGAAACTCAAAGATGCCGATGTAGATGTATATATCAACGGCAAGCTGCTGGGTAAAATGGAGGTGGTAGGCCGTTGCGCAGTACCGGGTCTTGACACATTCTTAATGCCCGTTACCCTGAATGTGGATATGAAGAACATACTGCCCAATACCTGGCAGTTGTTTATGAACAGCGAAGTGAACATAAAACTGGCCGGGACCATAAAGGCTGGCCGCCACGGCGTCTTCATCAAAGTCCCGCTCGACTACGAGGGCAAGCAGGACATCCGCTCCAGCCTGAATTGGTAAGGTATTACATCAGCTCAATTAATAAAATTTCACATTGACGCTGAAGACAGTAACGCGTGTATGCTATTGGTTGCAAACAAGCTTCTAGCAGGTCGACGCTCCGAAAGTAACACTATATGAGTGTGCGTTACACCTCCCCTCCTGTTTTTAGGAGGGGACGCGCGAAAACACGGCGAAGCGGTGTTTTCGGGCTGGGGTGGTTGAGTCGCGCCGGGCAATGTGCTCATTTCGCACATTTTTATTGACTTGATTATCATGCGTTTACTTTATATGTGCAGCGGTGTAGTCGATCAGATAATCGTACAATTGTTTTATAAATCAAACGCTATGCAACCCCAGCGCCTTCTTCATCAGCAGGTCCGTCTGGTGATCATACCCCAGCACAAAGGCATGGTCACCAAACACCTCAAACCCGAACTTGCGGTAGAAGCTGAGCGCGCGGTGGTTATGCTCCCATACCCCCAGCCACATCACCTCATACCGGTTGTCGATGGCATAACTCAGGCAATGGGTCATTAGCTGGGCGCCGACCTTCTTGTCAAGGTAAGACTGGCGCACATAAAGCCGCTCCAGTTCTATAGAGCGGGTACTTTCGAGGCCTGCCGGTATTTTGGTCGCGCGCAGCTTGGCATACCCCACAGGTATATCACCGGCATGCGCAAGGAAGAATAGGTTTTCATTGTCGCTGAGCTCTTTGGTAAGCTGCTCAATGCTCATGGCCTCAGCTACATACATATCCATATCCTCCTGCCCGTTCATCGGCCCGAAGGTATCGCGGAAGGTAGTAACACTGAGTTCGGTAATCACCGTTGCATCCCCGGTCGTTGCCCTTGTTATATTCAGTTGTGTTGCTGCCATTGTGTAAATTTACCATCCTGTATCGAATGTGTATGCATCTTTACAGCGTTAATAAAGTTCTAAAATGATGTATACCGAAAACCATTGTACTGTATCTATCGTTTATAGTGATCACCTCCAAATATCAATGCTTATGCGTAAATTGAATATTATTTCAGCCATCTGTTGCATGCTGCTTTTCACGCAATGCACAAACGCTCAAAACAAACAAACCATGACAGACCACACGAATAATCCACACTACTCCCGCACCGATACGGCCCACCTGAAAGTGAGTGACGCCGAATGGAAGAAGATACTACCCGCAGATGTATACAATGTTGCCCGCAACAAGGGTACAGAATATGCCTTTACCGGCAAGTACTATAAGACTGATACCAAGGGTATGTACTATTGTGCCGTATGCGGTAACCCTTTGTTTAAGTCAGATGCCAAGTTTGCCAGCAGTTGCGGCTGGCCCAGTTTCTTTGAGGCCCTTGGCCCGGGCAGCGTACGGTATGAAGATGATAACACCCACGGCATGCGCCGCACTGAGGTGCTTTGCGGTCGCTGCGACTCGCACCTCGGTCACATCTTCGATGACGGACCACCACCCACAAACCAGCGCTTTTGCATGAACTCTGTGGTACTTGAATTTGAGCCGGATAAGAAGTAAAAAAGTCCCGGAACAGATCCCGGGACTTTTAGGTTTTGCCTTTTAACTTATGCCTTGACTAGATATCGATCTTCGCATACTTAGCGTGGCTCTCTATGAACTGGCGGCGAGGTGGTACCTCATCACCCATCAGCATCGAGAATATCTCGTTGGCGTAAGTATCGCTTTCTATGGTTACACTCTTTAGTGTGCGGGTATCGGGGTTCATGGTAGTGTCCCACAGTTGCTCTGCGTTCATTTCTCCAAGACCCTTGTAGCGCTGTATGTTCACGGAGTCTTCTTTACCATTGGCCAGCTTTGCAACGGCTGCGAGACGGTCTTCTTCAGTCCAGGCATATATCTGCTCCTTGCCTTTCTTCACAAGGTAAAGCGGTGGTTGCGCCAGGTATACATAACCCTGCAGCACCAGCTCCTTCATATAACGATAAAAGAAAGTAAGTATCAGCGTTGCAATGTGCGAACCGTCCACATCGGCATCCGTCATGATGATGATCTTGTGGTAGCGCAGCTTGGTGAGGTTCAGCGCTTTCGGGTCTTCAGGAGTGCCTACGCTTACGCCCAGGGCGGTAAACATATTCTTGATTTCCTCGTTCTCGTATATCTTATACTCCTGTGCTTTTTCTACGTTCAGTATTTTACCCCTCAGTGGCAGTATGGCCTGGTAGCTACGGTCACGACCCTGCTTTGCAGTACCACCCGCCGAGTCCCCTTCCACAAGGTACAGCTCGCATTTCTCCGGGTCGCGCTCTGAGCAGTCGGCGAGTTTACCAGGCATGCCACCACCGGTGAGCACGCTTTTACGCTGCACCATTTCGCGCGCTTTGCGGGCTGCTGCACGTGCCTGTGCTGCCAGTATCACCTTGTCAATGATCATCTTGGCATCCTTCGGATGTTCCTCAAGGAAAGCCTCCAGCACACGGCTCACACATACATCCACCACGCCCATCACATCATTGTTGCCGAGCTTGGTCTTTGTCTGCCCTTCAAACTGCGGCTCCGGAACCTTCACAGAGATAATAGCGCTAAGTCCCTCGCGGAAGTCATCGCCGGTGATCTCTACCTTGGCCCTTTCAAACAGCTTGTTCTTATCCCCATAAGATTTGAACACACGGGTGATAGCGCGGCGGAAACCTGCTACGTGTGTACCACCTTCTATGGTATTGATGTTGTTAACATAAGAGAATATGTTCTCGCTGTAGGAACTATTGTAAGACAATGCTACATCTACTGCTACGTTCGAGTCTTTGTCGTGCGCTTCTACAAATATAGGCTGGGAAAGCAGCGGATCGCGCTTGGCCTTGTTGTCCAGCATTTGCACGAATTCTACTATACCGCCTTCGCTGTAGTAGGTCTCGGTAGGCATCTGGCCTTCTTCCGTCATTTCACGGGTATCTACCATCACAATGCGGATACCCTTGTTCAGGTAGCTCAGCTCACGCAGGCGGCCTGCAAGTATTTCGCGATTGTATATGGTATCCTTGAATATCGTACCATCAGGTTTGAAATGTACCAACGTCCCCGTTTCGGCCGAAGGCACGCCCGTTTCACGCACCGGATACATAGGAAACCCCTTTTCGTATTCCTGCTCAAATGTTTTGCCTTCACGTTTCACGGTAACATGCAGGTGAGCGCTCAGTGCGTTCACACAGCTTACACCCACACCATGCAAGCCCCCGGAAACCTTGTAGCTGTCCTTGTCGAACTTACCACCGGCATGCAGCACGGTCATTACTACTTCCAGCGCAGAACGGCCTTCTTTAGCATTGATACCCGTCGGGATACCACGGCCATCATCTTGTACGCTTATTGAGTTGTCTTCGTGTATTGTAACCAGGATGTTCTTGCAATATCCGGCAAGCGCCTCGTCTATCGAGTTGTCCACAACCTCATACACCAGGTGGTGCAATCCTTTTACGCCTATATCGCCAATGTACATCGCCGGGCGTTTGCGCACAGCTTCGAGGCCTTCTAATACTTGTATACTATCCGCACCATAATCTGCGGGTATCGGTAACACTACGTTTTCAGTATCCATTTCGTTATAAGATCAAGATTCAAAACCGCCCGCTACATACGGGTAAAGTGTGCATACAAACGGCTGATTTACCTAGTTTGGAGCGCAGCACTTATTTCGGCATTATTCAAAAAATGTAATAAGAATAACTATTAATTTGATAGAATATTCTAACCTTACAAAGATAGCAAAAAGGTAGGTTTAAAACAAGTTAAAAACAGCTAAAAAAGCCCGAAAAATGGGGAATAATTTCAATTGTGGATAACTAGGCTTTTAATGTTAAAATGCTCAATTTTCTACCCCTCAAAATTTACTTTCACCACAAATAAATTGGAAAATATTTTTGTAACCGAATGGTTTCAGGTAAATTTGTAACCGAATGGTTACAATAATGACCAGAAAAGCCATGAGAAGAGACGTATTCCAGGCCATAGCAGACCCTAACCGAAGAGCAATAATCAGCCTTCTTGCTCATGAGCGGATGACACCTAATGGTGTTGCCGAACATTTTGATATTAGCAGGCCGGCTATCTCAAAACACATCAAGATACTTACAGAGTGCGGCCTCATTATTATGAAACAACAGGGCAGGGAAAGATACTGCGAGGCCAACTTCAGGGCACTGGAAGAAATTTCGGATTGGGTGGAGCCCTACCGGCAGTTCTGGGAGGCAAAGCTTAACAGCCTGGGAGATTATCTGAAACAAATTCAAACAACTAAACCAAATAAAGATGGAGGCAAAAAATGACGACCGCGAGCTGCGCATCTCAAGGCTTTTCGATGCACCCGTAGAATTGGTATGGGAAGTATTTACCACACCCGAGCACATAAAGAACTGGTGGGGACCAAACGGCTTCACAAATACGATTCACAAGATGGATGTAAGGCCAGGCGGGGAATGGGACTTCATAATGCACGGCCCTGATGGTACCGACTACAAAAACAGGAGCATCTATAAGGACGTGGTAACGAACGAGCGTATCGTATTTGATCATGTTTCCGGTCCACAATTCACGGCAACGATAGTCTTTACACCGAAAGACGGATCGACGCTGATAGACTGGCATATGCTGTTCGAATCAAAGGAGCAATTTGAACAAGTAGTGAAAACATTTAAGGCAGATGAAGGACTGAAGCAGAACCTGGAGAAACTGCGAGTGTATCTAAACGGGGATGCCGCAGAGAAGAAAGATGCACCGATCGTAATAGAAAGAACCTACAACGCACCAATTGCCACTGTGTGGGAGGCAATAAGCAACAGAGATAGAATGGCAGAATGGTATTTTGACCTTGCCGCATTCAGGCCTGAGGTGGGGTTCGAGTTCAGTTTCACCGGCGGCAATGAAGGCCGTGAATTTCTGCACCTGTGTAAAGTGACCAAAGTAGTACCGGGCAAGCTGCTTGCATATATGTGGCGCTACGATGGCTATTCCGGCTCATCGGAGGTCACCTTCGAACTATTTGAAGAAGGCGACAGCACCCGCGTAAAACTGACCCATACCGGTATCCACACATTCCCGGTGATACCACACAATGATCTGGCAAAAGAAAATTTTGTGGCAGGCTGGACGCATATCCTGGGGACATCACTGAAGGATTTTTTAGAAAAATAAGCCTGCTGAGGGTTTATTTTTTCTATTTTTACGAAAACACAGACTATGCCACAGATCACTGGCTCCAATGTCACCATAATGGTAAAAGACATGGATGCAGCCATAAAATTTTATGAGCAGATAGGCCTTACACTAAAGCAGCGCTGGGATAATCATTATGCGATGGTGCAGGCTGAAGGAATCACCATAGGCATTCATCCCTCTCATGGCGGTGAGCGTAGTTCTGGCAGCGTATCTATCGGTTTTATGATAGCGAATATAGATGAGGCAAAAGCCATGCTGAGTGCAAATAATATCCCCTTCAGGAGCGAGGACGATGGTAAATCGGGTCTCTATGTCCATTTCACGGATCCCGACAATACTGTTTTATATTTCGTACAACCTAAATGGTAGCCCGGCTACTTAACTGAACTTAACCAGGAAAACAATAAATACAGTATGAACACCAGGATGATATTTTGCTTAACGATCGCATTGTGCGCTACATTGTTTCTTTTCGGCTGTCTGAACAGATGTGCCAACATGGAAAAAAAAGTTAACCAAGTGGACAAACCAGTATCCCTGCACGACCGCCTGGAGGCAAAATATCACGATAGCACCCGCGAAGGCAAAAATGCGTGCACCTACGCCATGAGCAGCGGCCTGCAATACCAGCCGGCCTTTCCTGAGCTTTGGGAAGTTATCAATATAGGAGATAGTATCATAAAAGACTCAGGCAGCCTTAAATACATCATCAAGCACAAAGAGGCGAATGATACGGAGATCCTGTATGTGCAGTGTAATGGCAGGACGTTAAATTAGTTGACCTGTTCGCTGCAATTCAAGGCCAGGTTTGAGATAGTACTATTTATCGGCAGTCACTTAGTTTAATGGTCCGGGTTAATAAGCAGCGTCTAGATCCCAACACCGACCCCTAATTCCCCTAGCTCTGCAACGATCTTGTGGGTGAGCAGAAACGCAGAGAAAAAGAGTTCCTTGATAGCGCCGTGCTCCTTCTGAATGATATAATAGTTGCCGCCTATTTTTTGGTAGTAAGGGTCCAGTTTCAGCGCTGCTTCATGGATATATACCCCTATCTGCAGCACCGCACCTACCCGGCCCAGCATAAACTCATTACCTATAAATATGGCACTCTTGTATGAGTGGCTGGCCTCGCTGCCCGGGTATATCTCGTTGTTGCGCAGAAAAGCGTAAACTTCGGTGTGATAAGAATAGTCTATACCGACAAACGCCTTGTTCTTGCTGATCCAGCGTTTGCTGGCAAAGGCCGATGCCATATAAACAGGATAAAGCGGTCCGCCCGAGGTTTCGCTGGATACATATGCAAGCCCTAATCTTGCCTGGAAGAGCCACCTGTTTTTTAGCGGCTCCAGTTTGCGCTCTATACGTGGTGGTTTAGATGTCACCGGGAAATAACGAATACCAATATGAGCACCGTAAGTATTTATTCCAAGGTTGGGCTTATGGTAAGATGCGTCTGAAATATGATTGAAGGTACCGCCCAACTGAATGTCCCAATGATTGTTTACGTGGTAGCGGATATCCATGTTGAAGGAGAAAAAATCATTGATATGGCTGCCAATGGCCACATTTAGCGTGTCTACAGGATTTACCCGGCTGTAGCGCCTGGTCACATAGCCTATGCCATCGCCCAGTCGCAATGTCCACTCCAGGTTTTTACCCCGGATAAGCGGTATTTCTATATTTGGGTAAATGCCCACGCACCGGCCATAAATAGAGTCTATTCCATAGTTGATGTACGTGATCCCGAGGCCTATGGTTGGGTAACGGCGACGTTGCTCCCAGGCCATTTTTCCATACGTATGCAGCATCAGGTTCACATCTAAACCTGTGGTAAGCGCGGGTAAGGGCACTGTGAACTTGGCCTCATGCTTATAAACTTTTTCTACCAGCGGGTTTACCTCAATCCCAAATCCCGACCAGGGTTTCACATCCTGCGCAACACTAAAAAGCGGCAATAACACGAGTAGGATGATCCGTGGAAAACGGTTCAGAATCAGCTTAGTGAACAGAAGATGTTTTGGATGTTGACCGGGCATAACAATGGTTGCAAATATAAGTAGCAATCGAAAACTATCCACTTTCATTTATTCAATTCAGTAATGCTTATCCTATGTATATCCCCATCAAAAGTAAAGACATCTGAAATATACAATTTGAGATCGTCACATTTCACGTCAGGAGGTATGCTCACGTAAAATACATATCTGTTCGTTTTACCATCGGGGCTTATGGCATTGAAAAGTCTTGATCGTGTATGTTTCACCGAATTCCCAAGCTTGAGCTCCAGGTTCATAAAGCTCTGCCAGAAACTATTACTGGATATATCGGCCTCTACCTTCAGCCACCTTTTGTCCTCACTCATTCCCAGCGAAAACCCCTGGAACAATGTTATTGAAGCACCAGCATCAAAGTGTATACGAACAACGCTGTCTGAAGCCATGAGGATTTTGCTATAGTAGGCAGATTCATCATTCAGTATTTCCTCATTATCGAGCATGCTCATATCCAATGGTGTAGGATTGGGATTAAGGTAAATGCGGCCATAATATTTTCGGTTCATGTCATCGCTGTTCAATATAGTTTGGTCGTATTGCCATGTCTGGAATAGATTGACAAATAACAAGTATGAGCATACAATGTAAAACCCCCAACGCCATTTTGTTAAGTTGATCCGCTCAGTAGCGGCTGCCACAGGCAATGCAAACAACGGATAACTCTGTACAAGCGCACGCGTGGAATAGCTGCCACCATAGCGCCATTCAGACCAGGCGATGATGATATAGATATTCAGCAGGCAAAACCAAAGCACAGATTTTTTGAATTGAAGCTGCTTCATAAAGAACATCCCCGCAATAAAAAGTATAGTTACAGGTGTATAAATGAACCAACCCTTCTCCCAGCCAAAAAGCACGCGAAAGTGGGGATTTAAAAAGTCCCACTTGCTCCCTACGTCAAAGATGAAGGAACCGGTTGTCAGTTTCCAGTACACCAATTGGGGTAATATCCCGATCATCCCTCCGACAGCAGCAAGAAATACGTGGTTTTTATGTTTTTTCACGAGCGACCATTTTTGCCGTGCGGCCTCCCGGTTGTGCAAATCCCACATCAGAGGGATAAAAAGCATTATAGCTTCTGTGGGCCGGCATATCATCCCCAGTCCGATGAGGTAGCCTATGAGCAGTGCCCAGCCCGGCGCTGGTTTCTTATGCCATTGCAAAGTGGCATACAGCATAAGCACATATAATGGGAAGATGTAGCCATGGCTCTGACCATTGTCTACTGCGGCGTACTGGATGAAATTGGTAGCAAGGCACACCATCACAAGTGTGATGCCGGTAGTGAGGTCGCTGAAGTAGAGCAGCAATATTTTTCTCAACAGGAATATGGCAAGTATGCAATAAAATATAACACCAAAGCCCAGTGCATACTGATAGGGTGGCGAAAAACCATCAGGAGGGTAATTGGTGTGTTTTGCGATAAAATGCCCGATCAGAAAAAATGGCGTCTCAAGGATAGCCACACCCCCCAGGTACTTAAAGGTATAGTTCCCGTTGTCAAGCTTCATTGCCTGGTAGCCGTCACCACCTGTTACAGCATATTTTTTATCAATTGCTGGTAGCCAATCCAGCTTTTTGTAGTCGTGGTAAATGCATATGGACGGCAGGTATACATAGTATCCGAAAGCATCCCAGAGGGTCACTTTTAATGGTGGTGATCCCGGCCTGATATCTGAATTTATAACCCTGTATTGGAGCAATACACCAGAAATGATAACACAAGCAAGTAAAGAAATTATTTTTCTCATGAGTGCAGATTGGCAAATATAGCGCTTACCGATGTAGAACAATAAATTACAAATTCTATTTAAATTAAGGTCAGCGCAGTGTGTATTTGTGAAAAGGTGATTGCAACCGTTTTCATACCTTTGCAGCCATGCGGCGTTTTGCAGCCATACTATTACGGTCTTTCCTGCAGGGGTTATTGTTATTGAGCCCTATTGCTATTACAGCATACATACTCTATTCTGCTTTTAATAGTATAGATAATATGGTGCCCTTTGTGCCGCGCGGTCGTGGATTCGGCGTTATATTTATTGTGGTGCTGATAACAGGGGTTGGATATCTTGGCACGCGTTTTTTCATAGGTAAATGGTTGTTTGAGGCTTTTGAGCATTTAATGGAGCGGACCCCGGGTATAAAGTACATATTTTCCTCGGTACGTGATGTGATCAAGTCTTTCGTAGGAGATAAAAAGCGGTTCAATAAGCCTGTATGGGTATGTGTAAACCGGGACCCGGAAATGTGGCGGATCGGGTTTATGACACAAAAGGATATGACCTACCTGGGTATGGAGGATAAAGTGGCGGTGTATTTGCCGCACTCATATGCCATTTCCGGTTGGGTAATTATTATTGATAGCAAGAACGTTAGACAGGTAAAAGAAATGACCGCAGGCGAGGCCATGAAGTTTGCGGTAAGTGGTGGAATAACAACAACAGAAGATGAAACATATGCAGGCAAAGATAAACTTTAACGCGGGCCCGGCTGCACTGCCGCCGGAAGTGCTGCACGAGGCAGCAAAAGCAGTTAACAAGTACAAGAAAACGGGATTTTCGATACTTGAATTACCACATCGGGGGCCGGAGTTTGCGGAGATATTGGAAGAAAGCAAACATCTTGTTAAGAAACTGTGTAAACTGGATGACAACTACGAGGTGCTTTGGTTGCACGGTGGCGGCAGACAACAGTTTTTTATGATACCCATGAACTTTTTGTCGCAAGATGGTGCTGCGGGATATATAGACAGTGGTCATTGGGCAGAAGAGGCATACCAATATGCCACATCATACGGCAACGCCCAGGTGCTGGCCTCTTCTAAAAAGGTCAATTACACCAGCCTGCCGGAATGGCCGGCGAAGATACCCGCCAAACTGGCTTACCTCCACCTCACGACGAATAATACGATCTATGGTACCCAATGGGGACAGACGCCAGATGTTAAAGTGCCGTTGATTGCAGACATGAGCAGTGACATCTTCAGCCGGAAACACGATTATTCTAAGTATTCAATGTTTTATGCTGCTGCGCAAAAAAACTTAGGCATTGCTGGTCTGGCCCTGGCGGTGATCAGGAAAGATATGCTGAAGCGTTCTGTACGCGAGTTGCCACCTATGCTCAGTTATGCGGCGCAGGTGAAAGAAGGATCAATACTCAACACGGCCAACGTGTTTGGTATCTATGTTTCGTTACTCATGCTGCGTTGGATAGATGCCAAAGGGATTGATTCCATAGAAAAAGAAAACAAGGCCAAGGCAAAGCTGGTATACGATACAATAGACAGCAGCAGTATTTTTACTCCTTATGTAAAGGAAAAGGCACACCGCAGCATGATGAATGTTTGCTTTACTGCGAAGACCCCCGAAGTGGAAAAAAGGTTGCTGGAGCTATGCGAAGAAAATGACATTGCAGGTATCAAGGGTCACCGCTCGGCTGGTGGTTTTAGGGTGTCATTGTACAATGCCATTTCCATGGAATGGGTGGAGCAATTGGTGGCCCTGATGAAAGCGGTTTCCTGAGGCTGCACCGGCAGGTGAAAAAAGTTTGTTGTAAAAAAGCCTTTGCGTACTTTGTGGTTAATTTTTTTGAAGTGATCTCTGCTTCAACGTATAAAGTATAGTGATCAAAACTAACAAAACAAGCTGCCCCTGCGGCTGAATATATTTATGGCAAAAATAACTCCGTTCAAAGGCCTAAGGCCAACAAAGCAACTGGCAGCAGAAGTTGCGACATTACCATATGATGTTGTGAGTGTGGCCGAGGCCCGGGCCTTTAAAAAGGAACTGCATAATTTTTATCATGTTACCCGCTCTGAGATCGACCTGGCCGATAACGTTGATGTGCATAGTGCACTGGTGTATGAAAAAGCAAAGGAGAACCTGGACGCGATGATGCATCAGAAAATAATGGTACAGGACCACGAGCCCTGCTACTACATATACGAACTGGTGATGAACGGGCGCTCGCAGACCGGACTGGTTTGCGGTTCTTCAATAGACGATTATAACAACGGCATTGTTAAGAAGCATGAATTTACCCGACCGGAAAAAGAACTGGACCGCATCAACCATATATCCATGACCGGAGCTCAGACTGGTATTGTATTCCTGGCATACGAAGACTGCAACAGTGTGCAGCAGATAATAAACGACTGGAAAAAGACACACGCGCCCCAGAATGACTTTACCGCGGCCGATGGCGTGCGGCATATATTCTGGGTAATGGATGAATATGCCAAAGTAGCATCGATCACACACCATTTTGCGCAGGATGTACCCTGTACGTACATAGCCGACGGGCACCACCGTGCAGCATCAGCGGCCAAGGTTTGCAAGGAACGCCGTGACAACGGATATTCGGTAGATGGCGATGAGTCATTCAACTACTTTGTTACCTGTATATTTCCTGCATCACAGTTGCAGATTATGGATTACAATCGCGTGGCCAAAGACCTCAACGGCATGACTCCGCAGTTTTTCTTAAAGGCGCTTGAAGATGATTTTATCATTTCCCTGCCCAGCGACGAAGCTTACAAACCCTACCATGCCCATGATTTTGGCATGTACCTTGATGGCAGGTGGTATGAGCTCATAGCAAAACCCGGCACTTTTTCTGAAGACCCCATCGGGGTGCTGGATGTTACTATATTGCAACAGAACATACTGGACAAATTACTGGACATTAAGGATCCGCGTACGGACAAGCGTATTGATTTTATTGGTGGAATTCGTGGCATGGAGGCGTTACAGCAAAGAGTAGACAGCAAAGAGGCGGCTGTCGCATTTTCTTTATACCCGGTAACCATACAGCAGCTATTCGATATCGCCGACAGCGGCAACGTAATGCCCCCCAAAAGCACCTGGTTCGAGCCAAAGCTCCGGGATGGGCTGGTAGTGTATATGATCTAAACCCCAACCCCTAAAGGGGCTTTCTCTTGACGAGCAAGACCCGATTTAGTAAATTGGGGTAGGATTGTAAAAATTATTGGTTGCACCAAATTGCTGACAGTTGGTTTCGGTTGAGAATTGTTCGCAAGCGAAGCCCCTTCAGGGGTTTGGGGTATTTATTCACAAGTAAAAGCCCCTTTAGGGGTTGGGGTTTTTCTTATGGACTATAGAAGAATGGGTAAAACGGGATTGCAGCTCAGCGTGCTCTCCTACGGTTCCTGGGTCACTTTCCATAAGCAGGTAGACGACAACGCTGCTGACAAGCTCATGAGCCTCGCCTATGAGCAGGGTATCAATTTTTTCGATAATGCTGAGGTCTACGAAGGAGGTAAGTCAGAACTTATAATGGGTCGTATACTGCGCAAAAAAGGTTGGGACCGGGGTTCATACTGCCTGTCAAGCAAAGCATACTTTGGCCTGTTTGGTAAGTACAATCGTCCCAATCAGACCGGTCTCAGCCGAAAGCACCTTACCGATGCCTGCCATGCAGCCCTGCAAAGACTGCAAACAAGTTACCTGGATATTTTTTACTGCCATCGCTACGATCCCGACACCTCTGTTGAGGAAGTTGTGCGCACTATGAATACATTCATTCAGCAAGGCAAGATACTTTACTGGGGCACCAGCGAGTGGGACGCGGGGCATATACTTGATGCACATAATATTGCCAGGTCACTCAACCTCATTGGGCCGGCCGTGGAGCAGCCCCAGTACAACCTCTTTGAGCGGGAAACCATGGAGCGCGACTTACTGCCCGTTTTTGAGGATACCGGCATAGGTACCACCATCTGGAGTCCGTTGGCTTCCGGTCTCCTTACAGGCAAATACAATAAAAATATTCCTGAAGGTTCCCGTCTGTCCATGGAAAGTTATAGCTGGCTCAAAGAACGCGTGATGCAGCAGGATAAATTAGAAAAGGTAAAAAAGCTTGATAAAGTAGCCAAAGACCTGAATACATCACTGGCAACATTGGCAATAGCCTGGTGCATCCGAAACCCTAATGTTACCTCGGCTATACTCGGTGCCACAAAAGAATCCCAGTTGCTTGAAAACCTCAAAGCAATTGATATCTATCCCAAACTCACGCCGGAAGTGATGACAGAAATAGACGCGATTTTCGCGTAGATTCAGGATATTGTATGCTGCTGTTACTGAGGTGTTCACACTGGTATCAGACCCTAGTCTTTTTCGGTTTTTGCGTGAAATTTTCTCATATACAGCAATATTTTTTCTGATACTTCCCTGACAAAGTAAACAGTATCCGCCCTTACCTTTGCACCCTAATGCCAAAACTATCTGTAACGAGCCAAAAGCAATCCAACCCCGTAGAGCGATTCATAGGGAATGATGCCCGCGTGCTTTCGACAACTGTTTTGGCCATCAGTAATCATATACAATGTGAGAGCTACGACGTAGCCCTGCCTGAAGATGAGACCCGCGAAGACAAGGGTACCCTGTATCTCTACCCGATAGACGATAACAAATACTGCCTGGAACTATCCTACCTGCAGCTTGACGAAACCTCGTCTGCAAATGGCATGATATGTACGCTTCGTTTCCTGCCGGCGTTTTTCGATCAATATCCACCCGAGACACTTGCTGCGAACCAGCCATTCCGTTTTGATCAGACCACACAGATACCTTTCTCCATTTGCGCACTCACACGCAGCCTTATAGACAAACTGCAAACGGAAACTGTATCTACTCCCTTCATAAAATCACTGGATAGAAGCAACACGGCTATGCATCTGTTGCGCAGAGCGCTGGAGTGCATCACCATACCATTTGAAGCCTGCCAGGTGCCTGCCTGCCGCTTTCTTGCCTACGAGAGTGAGCGCGAAAAGATACAGGAAGCCCGCTACATCATAGAGCAAAGCATTGACCAGCCCCACACCATTCGTGAGCTGGCCCGAAAAGTGGCTATGAACGAATGCTATCTAAAAAAAGGTTTTAAGACCATCACTGGCCGTACCATCCACGAATACCAGCAAGAATTCCGCATAGCCAAGGCCAAAGAACTCCTCCAGCATCAGGGCCTTTCCGTGACCGACGTTGCTAATACCCTCGGTTACAGCAGCATATCCCACTTCAGCACAGCCTTTAAAAGGGTTACCGGGTTGAAGCCTTGTGAACTGCTGAAGTAAGGTATATTTCAGAAATCACTTCATGGCACCGGATCATACCCATGCTTCCCCCAGGGATGGCAGGAACAGAACCGCTTAAAAGCCATCCATCCACCCTTGACCGGTCCGTATTTCTGTATCGCTTCCAGCCCATAAGCACTACATGTAGGTGTAAACCGGCACTTCGCCCCAAAAAACGGAGATATAGCGCCCTGGTAAAACCGGATGATCGCAATAAACAATATGGAGAAGAGTTTTTTCAAAATTCCCTGGCGATGATTTATTGAGCTGTTTCCTTTATTACAATAACTACCAGCTTTTCTATCCCTTTTATTACAGCGTCTTTAACCAGCTCGTATTCCGGCATTTTGACGTCAGTAAAGATAAAAAACAGGTGCATTTGCTTATCGGCAGGTATTGCTTCGTACAGTCTGTGCTTGTTTAGCCGCCACGCCTCCACCATCAACCGGCGTATGCGGTGTCGATGCACAGAGCTGCGGAACTTCTTTTTGGGCACAGAGAACCCCGCCTGAACAGGCGACGCATTGGCATCGGTGCGCGGTAAAATAGTATAAATGAGCCTTATTGGAAAAACAGAAAACGCTTTCCCGGTGAGGAAAAGCGTATGAATATGCTGCTCTCGCTTGAGCCGCTCATATACTTTGAAAGTATTACGAATGGCAGATCATTTTTAGAGAAAACAATTATTTCAGGCGGCGCTCGTCTGATACAGTCAGCTTATGACGGCCTTTGGCGCGGCGTGAAGCCAATACTTTACGGCCATTAGCAGACTCCATGCGTTTACGAAAACCATGAACTGTTTTGCGGCTGCGGCGGTGCGGTTGATACGTACGTTTCATATAAACTAGAATTAAAAAGTCAAAACTAAAAAGTGTATATACCTACACTTATTTTTTAATTGGAGTGCAAAGGTAAAGGATATATTTGAAGTGGACAAATAATTTGAGGTGTGATTTTATTCGCCAAGTCCTTAGCTGGGCAAATATATGAAAATACTATTTAAAATAATATCATCGGTATCGGTGACAGTCCCCTGAGAAATAAGCAATGAGTTAAAATATGAGTCCTACTCAGCCCATTCCCCACATTACCCTATATTTGTCAGGTGAGTTTTTTATACCCCCTTTTTCTTGTTGCTGGTCTCTCCCTGGCTATACCGGTGCTTATACACCTGTTCAACCTGCGCAAGTATAAGACGGTCCTTTTTCCTCATACACGCTTTCTGAAGAACATACAGCTCAATAGCCGCAAGCAAAGCCAGGTGCGTTATAAGGCACTGCTTGCTGCCCGCCTTTTGTTTTTAGCTGTCCTCATCCTGGCATTCGCGCAGCCATTCTTTAATAATGACAATAAACCGGCCGGCGACCACAAGTTCCAGGTCATTTACATCGACAATTCTTACAGCATGTCTGTAAAAAAAGGTGCGCAGAGCATGCTGGATATAGCGAAGGATGCCGCCCGGAAGCAATTACGACATGCCGTTCCCGGTACCCGGTTTGCGTTGCTCACCAACGATAAGCCAGCCAGCTACCGTGCGCAACCCGCCGACAAGGTATTTGCAGAAATAAACGCAACCGAGTTCTCCGCTTCATCTAAAACTGTGAACCAGGTGCTTGCCAATGCGCAAAGTATCCTGGAAAATGAAGGCAAGGGCGGCGCGGACCTTTACTATTACTCCGATTTCCAGCAGAGCGCCATTCCCGCCCAGCCGGATAAAGATCTAATGAAGAACATCACGTTTTATGGTGTTCCCATACAAAGCGATGAGCCCCAGGATATTTATATAGACACTGCTTATCTCACTACGCCTGTACTGCAGACCGGCAAGAGCAATTTTATT
>CANJQU010000070.1 GCA_947476485.1 Chitinophagaceae bacterium | reverse complement strand
ATTTAAGGATATAATAATACTGTGGTTAACTATTTTTAACAATAATGTGATTGCCTCGGGCCGGGTTGTTGTATAAAATCGGCGCATTGCATACCCGCACACCAGCCGGCAAACCGGCTGGCTTTTTGAATTAACATTTGCGTACTTTTAACCGCACTTTTACTAACAACTATGCAGGATCTACGACCTTTTTTTGAACAGGAGCATTTTATAGAAACCCAACAGCCCGGCACCTACCAGTTGCAGCAATGGGGCGCAAATATCAAGTGCGCAACGCAAAAGTCATTTGACTGGGATGATGCCGACATCATTATAGTGGGCTGTGGCGAATGGCGGGGAGCCGACGCCAATGCAGAATATAACAACGGGCCGGATGCAATAAGGGAGGAACTTTACAAAATGTACTATTGGCATAAAGGCATCAATATAGCCGATGCCGGCAACATACGACAGGGGGCTACGCTCGGGGATACACGCGCTGCCCTGCTTGTAGTGCTGCGCGAAATACATGATGCCGGCAAGATAGCAGTGGTGCTTGGCGGCAGCCATGACCTCACGTTGCAGCAGTATGAAGTGTTTAAAAAAGCCGAACAAATGGCGGTGGCGTCTGTGGCCGATATGCTCATAGACCTGGATGAAACCGAGTCGGTAACTGACCGCAGCTACCTGATGGATATGCTTACCGGCACCCCAAACTTCATGTCTCATTATAACCACATCGCATTCCAGAGCTATTATGCGCACCCGCAGATGCTGGAAACGCTGGACAAGCTGCGCTTTGATTTTTTCAGGCTGGGGAAAGTGCGCGAGCATATTGAAGATATGGAGCCAGTGCTGCGCAAAAGCAATTTGTTCAGCTTCGATATGTCTACCGTCCGGTATTCCGATTCACCCGCAAATATTAACGGTTCCCCGAACGGGCTTACAGGTGAGGATACCTGCCTGCTTACCCGTTACGCAGGTATGAGCGAGGCGCTTACCTCCTTTGGTATATATGGCTACAACCACCATAACGACAGCCACAACATGACGGCAAGGCTTATCTCGCAGATGCTGTGGTACTTTGTGGATGGGTACCTGGTACGGAAGACAGAGGCGAAGCTAACTGACCGCGAAGAGTTTGTGACCTTTAACGTTGCCTTTACTGATAATGATACAGTATTCCTGAAAAGCAAGCGCACTAACAGGTGGTGGATGAAACTGCCCGACCACTCTTTCGTACCCTGCTCCTACAATGACTACCTTGTAGCCAGTAACGATGAGATACCTGAACGGTGGCTAAGGGAGCAGGAGCGGTTGTTGTAACAGGGCAAAGGTGAAAAGTGAAGATCAAAAAATACACTACCCACTTTTACCTACGTCGGTTCAATTGCTCAAAAAATTGTGCGTATACTATTATGCACGACCTTTAGATTTTTACTTTTAACTTTTGACTTAATAAAGTGCTAGATAAACAGAATAAGATACAGGACCGGGAGAAGGCCGTGCTCGTGGGGCTCATATACAAGGAGCAGACCGAGATACACGTGAAGGAATACCTGGCAGAGCTTGAATTTCTTGCAGAAACCGCCGGCGCTGTCACTGTTAAAACCTATGTACAAAAACTGCCAAAGCCAGATAGCAAAACATTTGTGGGCAAGGGCAAGCTGGAGGAAATAAAGGAGTATGTGAAAGCTAAGGGCGTAACGCTCGTAATATTTGATGATGAACTTACCGGCTCACAGATAGGTAATATAACAGACGAAGTGGGTGTGAAGGTGATAGACCGCAGCGACCTGATACTGGATATATTCGCAAGCCGTGCAAAGACGGCACAAGCAAAGGTGCAGGTGGAACTGGCACAATACCAATACATACTTCCCCGCCTGAAGGGTATGTGGAAGCACCTGGAGCGCCAGGGCGGCGGCATAGGCAGCAGAGGGCCGGGCGAAACGGAAATAGAAACCGACCGACGTATAGTAAAGGACAAAATAGCGTTGCTCAGAAAGCGCCTGGCAGAAATAGACAAGCAGGCAATGACCCAGCGCAAGGAACGCGGGGAATATATAAGGGTAGCGCTTGTAGGATATACCAACGTAGGCAAGAGCACATTGATGAATGCACTTAGCAAGGCGGAAGTATTTGCAGAGAACAAGCTTTTCGCCACGCTGGATACCACCACACGCAAAGTTGTTTTTGAACACTCTCCTTTTCTGCTCAGTGATACGGTAGGTTTCATCAGGAAGCTGCCGCACCATCTTGTAGAGAGCTTTAAAAGCACACTGGATGAAGTGCGCGAGGCGGACTGCCTGCTGCACGTGGTAGACATATCTCATCATGGGTATGAGGACCAGATGGGAGTGGTAAATAAAACGCTGCAGGAAATAGGCGCCTTTGACAAACCGATGCTCACCATCTTCAACAAGATGGACCTCTATGAAAAAGAAGTTTTTGATCCGTGGCTGGATGAAGAAGTGAAGAAAGACCTGATAGCACAGCTGGAAGGCCGCTGGCAGCACCTTACCAACAACTCTGCAATATTTGTATCTGCCACTGAACGCCGCAACATGGACATTTTAAGGGCTACAATACTCAGTAAAGTGAAACAACTTTACGAAGAACGGTACCCATATCTTACCAAATTTTACTAGCAAAGTTGTCTGCGATCGTTCGCGAAATATTTTTTATCAAACAATTAAATATGTAGCTATTTCCCTGAAAAGTAGCTACATATTCTTTTTTGCTATTCCCCGAAGCGAAAAAATTCTTTAACTTACATGGAGTAACCTCAAAATTCGTCTTATGAAGCAAACTGTACGGGAATTATTAGTTACTGCAAAAGTAGCCCAGCATTGGTCAGACAGTTTTGATGAGCGCATTGAAGAACTGATGGTGCTGGTGAACAAAGTAGACACCGACAAGCAGGTGATGGGCGCAGGTGAACTTATGGACGTTTATCACAAAACAAAGCAGACCCCTGCTAAAGCCCGAAAGAAAAAGCAGCAGGACTGCTGCGACAAACCATTTGAGTTTCTTGTATTTCGAAACTAATCACGCTACCGATCTGTTCAAAAAATCTATGAACGGCCGCATCGTTGTAAATACGTCCATTGCTTTTTTCACTACACCTTTGCCGGTTACATCCGCATCAGGCAGATTGCAAGACACCGTGAAACTTTTCATTTTCAGGTAGTCGATCGCTACGTTATCATCGGCATAGCCCTGTGGATTGGTCTTTAGCTGCTCCCCTTCTATTTTCCCAAACAGCTTTTTGAACTTTTTATCCTCAACTATTTTGCTGAAGTCCCCAAAATTATAATCGATCTCCTGTCTTACCGCTTTCAATACCGGCGCTTCAGGCACCCATAGCCCGCCGCCGGCGAAACTTTTGCCACCAGGCTCCAGGTGAAAATAATATCCGGCACCCGGATACTTACGGCCTCCCTTACTAAAGAACGCCCCGAAATGCGCCTTATAGGGCGTTTTATCCTTAGAGAAGCGAACATCCCTGAATATGCGGAACACGCAATCCTTAGCCTTCTGTTCTTTGAACAACGGGTCAATGTCCGCGAGACCTTCCAACACTTCTGCTACAAAGGTTTCATAATCCTCCTTAGCGGCCATGTAATCATCCCGGTGTTTATCGAACCATGGCTTGTTGTTGTTCTTCGCGAGTTTTTCGAGAAATGTAATAGTATTTGGCTGCAGCATAAGAAATCTGTTTGAGGGCATCAAAAATAGGAATTTGTAATTTGGAATTTGTAATTTGGAATTGAATTTTTCGAATTTGACCTATGTTCATCGCATCTCTCTATAATCTCAAGGGCGGGGTTGGAAAGACAGCCTCTTCTGTCAACTTCGCGTATATGGCGGCCAAAGATGGCTATCGTACGTTACTCTGGGATCTTGACCCGCAGGGCGCTGCCGGCTATTACTATCATGCACACGCGGCAATTAAAAGCAGCGTAAAGAAAATAATAGAGCATGAGTTGTCAATACATGAAGCCATCCTGCCAACGCCATACGATAAGCTAAACATAATACCTGCCGATAATTCTGCGCGTAAACTGGACATTCTGCTTGACGCACAGCAAGGAACAAAGAAGACCTTTAAGAACATGCTCAAAGAAGTAGCAGGAGACTACGATTTTGTATTCATAGACTGTCCGCCGGGGTTTTCTAACGTGGCTGATAACATATTTTTCGCTTCCGATGCGGTGCTGATGCCGGTTATACCCACCACCCTGTCTATGCGCACCTATGAGCAGGTAAAAGCGCATTTTGAAGATAAGGATATTGACCTGGGTAAGCTCATGTGCTTTTTCACAATGGCTGATACCCGCAAGAATATGCATAACGAAACCATGCAGCAACTATACAAGGACAAACGCTTTTTTGAACACTACATACCTAATCTCTCTGACGTAGAAAAGATGGGCGTCCGTCATGCTCCGCTCGAAGCTTTTGCTCCGTCGAGCTATGCCAACATCTGCTACCGTGCATTGTGGACAGAAATAAAGGAAGGAGTATTAGAGTAATTTGAACATTTGCCAATTTGAAAATGCGGGTATGCAGATTCAATAATTAATACCGATGCACTAATATGATGCCTGTATTGGTTAATACCCTTTATCCTTAAGCTATATAACAGCATGCCATTCCAGAAAAGCAAATACTTCCCCTACCTGCTGTTGTTAGTGCTTTCCATTCCGTTATTCTTCCTGAATATCTATGACGTACACTCCTGGGGGGATGATTTTGCGCAATACATAAAGGAAGCGCTGAACATAAGTCAGGGAAAGCCCTTCTACCAGTCAGGATATATATACAATGCATACAATACCGAATATGCGCCCGCACAATATCCGCCCGGCTACCCACTATTATTGGCACCGGTAGTGAAGATGTGGGGCATCGCTATACGGCCGATGCTGTATTTGAACACCGTGATCGCAGTGGGCCTTCTGTTTGCCCTTTTCGCTTTTTTCAGGAAGCAGGCAAGCGTGGTAACCGCTGTTTGCCTGGCTGTAGCGATAACTTATAGTGGAGTAATGATAGACCTGAAAGGGAACATTCTTTCTGATACGTCCTGCCTGCTGTTCGTGACCCTTTATCTCACCACGCGAAATGCGAAGTCCTTTCCATGGTGGCGCATATCTCTTTTAGTTTTTTTACTGGCGGGGGCTGTGCTAATGCGCTCACAAGCTGTTTTATTGGTAGCAGCGGAGATCATGTACCTGTTCTTTTCCTTTATTATGGCGCTCACACAAAAGAAGCGATTACAAATAAGCGTTTTTTTCACCTCTCCTTCGCTTTACGTCGTTACCGGTAGCCTGGTCATCAATTTTATCCTCAACAGGTTCGTATTCAACGCCCCGGTAAGCACCGCCTCATTTTATGACCATTTCATCCAGCAAACGATCCACGGCGACCTTAAACAAATTGCGGAGGCTAACCTGGGACTTATGCTGGCTAATCTTTCTGCATTTTTTTACTTCGAAACCCGGGTTGGTCTTTTCAGGACCGGTGTAACACTGATGCAGCATATGGCTCTGGTGTTCTGTATTATCGGGTTCCTAATCTGTATACGGAGACGGCTGGCGGTGGACGACCTGTTCTTTGTGCTTATGTGCCTGTTGGTCATATTTCTGCCCGTCCACGACACACGTTACTTTTTGCCTGCTATACCGCTACTATTCTTTTATTGCTTTGTTACTTTCAAGGCAGTGCTCCCCGCCATTACAAAAATCAGTGGAATGGCAGCCGGCGTAACAGCCACACTTTTGTATCTATGCATGGGCAATGCCTACCTGCATAAAGCAGCTACAGAGATACCGCCAGGCTGCATACCGCAGGCAAGGGAGCATATTGCATTCCGGTATATTTCTGAGCATGTGAATGATAATGACATTATAGTGTTTACCAAACCGCGGCTGCTTACGTTATTTACAAATAAAAAGAGCATCAACACTGCGTGGCAAATACCGGCTGAGCAAAACCGCAGGATATTCGATAGCATGCAGGTTAAATATATGCTGGTTGTGGCGGGTCTTGACGACGGATACTACAGGGACTATTTAAAGCAGGTGCAGCACCCGGCAGACAGTGTAAGGATAGCAGATGGTTACACCCTGTACTCACTTAGATAGGGCGCTTAGTAATGAAGAATGTTTACTTTTAGATTTTGATCGCTGATGTTTTCACGGACTGCTTATATCGTTTGCCTGCTGCTGATGTGCTATACATCATTTTTCTTTTACCCAAGATGGAAGCAGCATAATACAGAGGCTGCTATCGCATGGGATGTATCGGGCTATTACTGGTACCTGCCTTCTATGTTCATTTATCATGACCTCGAACACCAGGGCTTCAAGGACAGTATCCTGAAAAAATATGCGCCCACAGGCAGTGACTTTCAGCAGGGCATGCAACTGGATAACGGCAACTATGTGATGAAGTACTCATCCGGCATGGCGGTTATGTTTCTGCCCTTTTTCACTGTTGCCAATGTGCTCGCTGGGCCGCTCGGGTATCCGGCCGACGGGTTCTCGGCTCCGTACCAATTAGCGATACAACTCGGTGGCTTCCTGATGTCCATCATCGGGTTGTGGTATCTGAGAAAGCTCTTGCTCAATTTCTACGGCGACAAAGCTGTTGCCATTACACTCATTTTACTTGTCCTGGGCAGTAATTACCTTAACTATTCGTCAATTGACTGCGGAATGTCGCACTGCTGGCTGTTCACGATCTATGTGTTCCTGATGCTGAATACGCACTATTTCTACCAGACCTTCAAAACAAAGTTTGCAATAAGAATAGGCCTGCTAGTTGGCCTTGCTACCCTTACCCGTCCTACAGATATTATTTCATGCCTTATCCCGCTTTTATGGGGTATGGAAAGCATCTCAGTTGCGGCTATAAAAGACCGCTTTAACCTGATCGTTAAAAACTTCAAAAGCTTATTGCTGGCAAGCATTTGCGCCGTTGTTGTTATTTCAGTACAGCTTATCTATTGGAAACATGTTTCCGGGCATTGGCTGGTGTATAGTTACGGAGACCAGAGCTTTTCATGGAAGCACCCCCATTGGCTGCTTTACAGCCTCAATTACCGGTGCGGTTGGCTCACCTATGCTCCGATGCTGATGCTGGCACTCATAGGGTTCCTGCCGTTTCTGAAGAATGGCAAAAACAGGGTTGCGATCATTGTGTTCTGCCTCATCAACTATTACATAGTTTCTGCATGGGATATATGGTGGTACGGCGGCAGGGCCATGGTGCAAAGTTACCCCGCGCTGATGTTCCCATTCGCGGCCCTGATAAGCGCCGCGCTTGACCGGAAGGCGCTGCTTTGGGTACTGGCGCCGATAGCCGTTGTGTTCATATACTTTAATGTCTGGCTCACATGGCATTATCACAAGGGTGGGCTATATGACAGCGACTGTATGACCAACCATTATTTCTGGCGGGTAGTGGGCCGCTGGAGCGTACCTGACAATACAATAGTATTACGCGATAATACAGACCTGTATGAAGCTCAGCCAACGGATACCCACCTTATCTACCAGAACAATTTGATTGTCGATACCGCTGTGGGTGCAACAAAATACCTGACACTTAATAAAGAAGTGCAGGAAAGTCCGGTGTATCATTTCGCATATTCCGGTGATAGATCGACATGGCTGAGGGTGCAGGCAACCTTTCACTGCGAACATAAAGAATGGGATGTGTGGAAAATGACACAATTCATCGTGCGACTTGTGGACAGGAGTAAACCGGGCAAAGGAATCGTAAAAGAAAATATGATCCGCGTATATCGTTTGCTTGATGATGGTGGCACAAAAGAGGTTTCCTTAGACATGAAACTACCACACAAACATTACGACTCCGTCCAGGTTAGTTTTTGGAATGCAGGAAGTGAGCAGCAGTTGACAGTTAGCGATCTGAAAATATTGGGATTTAGCAAATAAAGGCACCAAATAACAGAACAGGGGGCGGGATATGTAAATAAGTAGAGACGCAATGCATTGCGTCTCTACGAACTTCATTTCAACAATATTACTGCCGGTCAACTAGTCTTCTACGACTCCGGATTAAGTACAAATGTACATTCGTTCTTGCCGTCAAAAAGTAGTTTTGCTGTTGCCTGTATATCAGCAGGCGTGAGCTTCTGAATGTAGCTGTCGTATTGCAACACGCGGTCCTTGTCTTTACCCCAGAAGATAACTCCCTGCATTTTATCTGCCCAGTATTTATTTTCCTTCAGGTCGGTAACATGTTTTTCATGCCACTGGCTTTTCACTTTGTCTATGTCTTTAGCATCAGGGCCTTTCTCTTTAAGGTTCTTGATCTCCTCATTTGCAGCGGCGATCAGCTTATCTACGTTTTCCGGGCCGCAAGGCAATGCGAGCTGAATGCTGTAGCGCTCATAAGGCTCTTTAGACAGGTTGCCGTTAAATCCACCGCCATATATAGCGCCCATCTTCTCGCGCAGCACTTCTATCACTCTTATGTTCAGCACCTCAGCCAGCGCCTGTGTTTTCAGCGCCATATCTTCTGAATACCTGGTTTCGCCGGTATACATCGCGAGTATCAGGCTCTTCTTTTCCTTGCCCTTCTTCACGATTACATTGTGCACGCCTTTTATCGGCCGTACACCATTATCAGAAATAGCAGGAGTAGTGTTGCTCTTTGGCAGGCTGCCAAGGTATGTTTCGATAAGTGGTACTGCAGTTGCAGGGTCAACATTGCCAACCAGGAAGAAGTGGTATCCATCAGCTGTGCCGATCTCATTTTTATATATTTCCAGCGAACGGTCCAGATTGATCGCATCATAATCCGATTTCTTCGGGATCCTGATCTTTGCAAGCGGGTTATTGTCATACATCACTTTGGTAACGGTATCTGCAAAACCAGCCTGCGGATTAGACATAATAAACTGCGTCATGCTGATCTGCTTCTCTTTATAGGCATTAAACAGTCCTTCGTCTTTGCGTGGCTGAGTGATATACAGGTGTACTACCTGCAACATGCTTTCGAGGTCCTTTACAGTGCTTGTCGCCTTTATTTCATCGCTGATATCGCTGATAGCTGCGTTCACAGAAATATTTTTTCCGGCAAGTACCTTTTCAAGATCGGTTGGAGAGAAAGCGCCTATACCCATAGCCTCTATCAGGTCTGTAGCAAAATGGGCGTTGCTCTTATCGGCTACCTTGTAGGCATTTGAGCCTCCTTTCTTAACACCATTCATCAATATTTCATCGCTCTTGTAAGTGGTTGGCCTGATTGTAACCTTGATGCCATTGCTCAGCGTATACGTCGTAGCATCAAAACCTTCTTCCTTTACCTGAGACACCACTTTACCCGGTGTTGGCTTAGTTGGCATCAGGTCTGTAGCTACTGCTTTTTCTTCTGTTTTTGCAATATCCTGCTTAAAACCCTTTTCAGTCATGGCCAGCAATTCCTTATCGCCGGGCAACTTCACATCACTGTTCTCCGGCGCGGTGATCAGTGTAAATGTGTTTGTGCTCGAAGTCCATTGCTTTATTACGGCATTCACGTCTGCCACGGTTATACCGGGTAACATGGATTTGTAATAACTAAACTCATTGGCAATTCCCGGGATCGGCTCTTTGTCGAGGAATGCACGGATATATTCTTCAACATACTGCTTGCTGTCCGTTGTTTTGCGCTCATTGTATGATCTCTCAATATTAGACATCATTTCTTTTTTCCCAAGTTCCAGCTCACTTGCGGTAACGCCAAACTTACGGGCTTTCACTATCTCCCCGGTTACTGTGTTTATTGCTTTTTCCGTACCGTTGCTGCTGATCAGCGCATAGCACTGAAAAGCCTCATAACCATGAACCAGGCCATCTAAGCCGACACCTGCATATGGGAACGGAGGATTGCTGCCCTGAGCCAGGTCGTTAAGACGATGATTAATAATAGATTGCGCAATGTTTTTCACGAGGTCACCACGATATTCCCCCATAGTGGTTGACTCTTGCTTCTTTGTGTAAGGGAACGTGAGTATCATTACGGAATTAGTAGCTTCCTTGTCGGTTACCACCATTGCTTCCGGCGCTTTACGTGGCTTTATATCCACATACTTACGCACTTTTTCATTCGCAGGATTTTTGAGCCCCGCAAAATGCTTGTTCAGCATTTTCTTTGCAGTGGCAACATCAATATCACCTACAATGATCACTGCCTGCAGATCAGGACGGTACCAGTCGTGATAAAAACTCCTTGTCTTATCATAAGTAGAATTTTTGATCACATCATCAGTGCCTATCGGGAGGCGGTCAGCATACAATGACCCTTCGGCCAGCTTAGGGAAATATTTTTTCAGCATGCGGTCATCCGCGCCTTTGCCCAGGCGGCTTTCTTCAAGCACCACACCACGCTCTTCGTCAATATCTTTATCGGTCAGCAATGCGTTGTGCGCCCAGTCCTCAATGATCTGGAAACCTTTCTCCAGGTTGTCCGGCTTGTCCAGAGGAATAGGGAGGATATATACGGTCTGGTCAAATGCTGTATAGGCATTCAAATCCGCACCGAACTGCACACCTATAGATTGAAGATAGCTGACGAGCTCATTTTTCTGGAAATTCTTGGTGCCGTTAAAGTTCATATGCTCCATAAAATGCGCCAATCCACGTTGGTCATCATTCTCAAGTATAGAGCCTGCTTTTACTGCGAGGCGCAGCTCAACCTTCTTTTCTGGCTTATGGTTTGGCCTTATATAATAGGTCAGGCCGTTGTCCAGTTTGCCGGTGACAACTTCCGGATCTACCGGAAGTTTTGCTTTAAGGTCTTGTGCAAAAGATGCTACAGAGGCCACAGCTACAAGCGCCATGCCAGACAGCATGTGGCGCAATGAATAACTTATTAACTTCATATTCCTTGGGATTTTGCGCAATTTAATATGATATTTTGTAATAAAGAAGACTTTGAATGATGTATAACTGCCAAAATATTGTTATAACCCATAGCACGGTTGCCTTAAAACCTGCAAAAAAAAATGTTAAGAAAAATAAAAAAGTGTGAAAAGATATACTTACATTTATTATACTAAAATCTATTTTTTATGAAACACACGAAACTATTTAAATCACTTTCTGCAACCGTTTTGCTTGCAATGGGCGTTACGGGTGCGCATGCACAGGGCCTCATATCCACTGTGGCTACCGGTTTCTCCCAACCTTATGGCGTAGCGACAGATGCTGCAGGAAATATCTTCACGGCAAACAGGGGCGATAACAGTATACGTAAAATATCTGTGGCGACAGGAGCTATATCGCTTATATCGGGCGGTACCGCTTTCGATCCGGCTGGCTTCATGCCTTCCATGGGTGGCCTTGCGATCGATGGTGTGCTTATAGAACCGGATGCAATTTTCGTGGACCCTGCGGGAAATATCTTTTTTACCGACTGGTATAATGACGCAGCCATACTGATTGACGCAGCTACCAGCCACATCACGAATATCTGTGGTCATGAAGACCAGGGATGCACGGGAGATGGTGGAGATGCGCGCCTTGCTACACTGCAAATACCCGGCGGCATCTGGGTGGATAACTCAAATAATGTATATATTGTAGACTACGGGAGTAACCGGATAAGAAAAATAGATGCTCCTACGGGTATAGTAAATACTCTTTGTGGCGGCGTATATGGAGCAGCGGTTAGCGGTGTACCTGCTGCCACAGCCGCTTTTGGCCAGATAAACGGTGTTTGTGTGGATAATTATGGCAACGTTTACATCTCAGATGCGGGCAATCATTGCATCCGCAAAATAGATCATGCAGGTATGATCAGGACCATTGCTGGTACTGGTGTCGCAGGTAACTCAGGCGATGGCGGACCAGGTGTAAATGCACAGATCAGCAATCCCGGATGCCTGTTCATCAATGCGGCAGGTGATCTTTTCATCTGTGATGCAGCAAATAATAACATTCGTGTACTGAATGTAAATACCGGCATCATGAACACGTTAGCCGGCACAGGTGCAATGGGCTATACCGGCGACGGAGGCCTGGCTATTTCAGCTCATCTGAATCAGCCAATGGGTGTATGGCAGGACGCAGCAGGTGTGATCTTTATAGCAGACCAGGGCAACGGCGCAATTCGCAAAGTTACCGGTTCTGGTTATAAACCAACAGGCACTAATACTGTGGCAGGCAATAACATATCAATCTTCCCAAATCCTTCTGCGGGTACATTCACTATCCGCACAAACACTGTTCCGGAAAATGGGTCAGTAACTGTTTATAATGTGGTGGGCGAGAAAGTATTCGCAACAACTATCGACCAACAACAAACGAACATAACGCTGAACCAGCCAGCAGGTACTTATAGCATTGTTGTTAAGACAGATGATGGCAGTACAACAAAAAAAGTAACTATTGTAAAATAATTTTCTTTCCGCCATTTTGCGAAATGCTCCGTAATGGGGCATTTCGTATTTTTGGTATAAAGCCTTTCTCTTGAAACCGCTACTCATATTCACCTGCCTGCTATCCTGCCTTTGTGGCGGCCATGGCGCCCGCGCACAAGGTATCATCAGGCTTATCGCCGGAAACGGGGTCACCCAATACATAGGCGAAGGGAGCCCTGCCACAAGCTACTCGCTGGCGCGCCCTGTGGCAATATGTGCAGACAAAAAAGGAATGATATATGTGGCCAATTATGCCGACAACCTGATCATGACGGTTTACCATGATACACTTACAACAATTGTCGGCGACACATCAGGATCAAGCGATGCGGGAGATGGCCACCGGGCAGATTCAGCATTCCTGAGAAATCCGGATGGCCTTTGCCTTGATACAGCGGGTAACTTATACATCGCCGAATGGTATAATGATCTTATCCGTAAAGTAAACGTACATACGGGCATCATTACAACCATTTGCGGCATTTCCGGCGGCGGATATGGAGGCGACGGCTTCCCCGCCACACTTGCATTGCTTAACCACCCTCATGGTATCTGCACTGATATCCCCGGCAATCTTTATATCGCTGATTATGACAACCAAAGGATAAGAAAAGTAGACGCAGCAACAGGTGAGATCAGCACGATAGCCGGTACTGGCGCAAATGGATATGCGGGCGATATGGGGCCTGCAACAAGCGCTTCTTTGTCTTACCCTAATAACGTTTGCACCGACACGCCTGGCAACGTTTACTTTACGGAGACCGGCAACAACACCGTACGGAAGATAGACGCGGCAACAGGAATCATCAGCACAATAGCAGGGAAAGGAACACCGGGATACAGCGTGAACGGTACGCTGGCACAGGACGCCTTTCTGAGTGCTCCAAATGCTGTATTTGCGGACAGGTATGGATATTTATATATTTCCGATTACGGCAATGACATCATCAGAACTATAACGCCGGAAGGGCTAATTTATACCATAGCGGGCAGCGGCTCTTATGGTTTCAGCGGAGACAATGGCCCACCGCTCGGCGCTTCGTTCCGCGGCCCAACATCGGTATGCACTGATGATTCGGGATATATTTATGTGGCAGACGGCATGAACTCTGTTGTATGGAAAGTGAGCCCGATCATTCAGTTGAATGTTGGCGTGAAAAACATTGACAAACCTGCATTTGATATTTACCCAAACCCATCGACCGGCAAATTCACTATTGTGGCGGGACTGCAAGGCTCCGGGAATATCACGGTTTTCAATACAATAGGACAAAGTATCCAACATACGTCACTCGTGGGCAGGTCAGTTGACATTGACCTTACCGGCTATCCGGCGGGAGTGTATTTTATACAGTATCTCACGTATAGTGGCGAAACCACAAGGAAACTGATAATCCGGTGAGTTCGTACTTAGACTTACCACTTATGATTTAGATCGACAGCACCCTTATCATTTCCAGCATATCGCTATTGACACGGTTATGTTCTTTTACGATCTCACTGAAAGGCGTGAAGACCAGCTTGTCATTTATTACCCCGGCCATCACCTGCGTATTACCCGCGATCAGCGCATTCACCGCGGCATACCCCAGTCTGCTTGCAAGCACTCTGTCCGCCTGGCTGGGCGCTCCACCCCGCTGAATATGTCCGAGCACACAGGCACGCACATCCAGCAACGGAAAACGGGCTGTGATGCTATCCTTTATTTCCTTTGCACCTCCTGCATCATCATGTTCTGAAACCACTACGATATGCACTGTTTTCCTGCGGCGCTCATCGTGATCGATCCTGTCCAGCACATCATTTATATTGGTGTGCTGCTCCGGTATCAATATATCTTCGGCCCCGCAGGCTATACCGCTGTACAGCGCAATATAACCAGCATCCCTGCCCATTACCTCTACCACAAAGAGGCGGTCATGCGCTTCTGCTGTGTCACGTATCTTATCTATTGCTTCAACAGCAGTATTTACTGCGGTATCAAACCCTATGGTAAAGTCTGTACCTACAAGATCCTTATCAATAGTACCTGGAATCCCGACTGCCGGAATAGTATATTTTTCAAAAAAATGGGCCGCCCCTCTGAATGTACCATCGCCACCTATCAGTATCAGTCCGTCAATATTGTGTTTTTTCAATTGGTCATATCCCTTTTTCAACCCGGCATCGGTCATAAACTCCTTGCTGCGTGCCGTTTTCAGGATGGTGCCACCGCGCTGTATAATGTTGGATACATCCGTTGTCTGCATTTTGAAGATGTCACCCTCTATCATGCCCTGGTAGCCCCTGCGAATGCCAAAAATATCAAGTCCGTGATATACTCCCGTGCGCACTACAGCGCGTATAGCTGCATTCATACCGGGACTGTCGCCGCCGGACGTGAGTACGCCAATGTTTTTTATTGTGCTCATAGTTGGTTACAAGTTACGGAAACAGCTTTAATGTTTTGTAGTTTTACTACTTCATATTCCGGAACAATAATTATGCCCCCTGTATTGAAAATACTGCTTCCCTGCTTGTTGCTCTTCAATGGAGCTATATATGCTCAAAATGACTGGCCATCGCCTGAGCTGGAACAGATGTACCATCATGCGCAGGACTATGTGAACATTGGGAATTACAAAGATGCCATTACAACTTACAGGCAGGCGATCCTGCTGGCGCCAGGCAAATTCGCGTTGCAAAAGGGGCTCGGCACCGCACTTTATTTGACTGGAGATTTCGGCAACACGATAAAAACCTTAATCCCATTAATTGACCTGAAAGAGGCCGAGGAGCAATGTTTCCTGTTGCTTGCCAAAAGCGAGATCGCGATCGGGGATACAAAGGCTGCACGAACGACATTGCGGAAAGGGCTTCAACGATTTAGCTCGTCGGGGAGCCTATACCATGAGTCGGGGAGCCTATACGCACTTGACCGCAAGCACAGGGCAGCACTTGATGAATGGATGCATGGCATCTCGGTTGACCCCAACTACTCAACGAACTACTATGATGCCGCCCTTGCATGCCTGACCACCAGAAATGTGATGCGTGGCCTGCTGCTTGCAGAGATATTCCTTAACATTGCCCCGGATACAACGAAAGAACAAGAGGTGAAGAAAATGCTGTTCACGGGATACAAGACCATGTTTGACAACATTGTCCAAAAAGCAATTAAAGCCACAACCTACACTGGGGGTAAGCCCGGCATTTCTTTTGAGGAAGCTGTTGAGGAAATTTACCGCTCGCTTACACCTGTTATCAGTGATGGTATTACCACCGAGAACCTCACCATGGTGCGCACCCGCTTCCTGATGGACTGGCATGCGAAGTATGCAGGCGTATACCCTTTCTCATTATTCACTTACCAGGACTACCTTTTAAGAAACGGGCTCTTTGATATGTATAATGAATGGCTATTCGGAAAAGCGGAAAGCATAACCGAATACAATGCATGGAACCAATTTCATCCTGTAGAAACGAACCTCTTTCTTGAAAAGCAAAAGGAACATCCGTTACACCCAACGTCAACCGATTTCTATTACAGCAGGTTAAAACAAAGAAAAAACAGTGATTAACGGGCATTTTTATATTTTTGACCATATTACAATTGTTTAATGACCGACGCACCTATCCTAAAACCCCCAAGTCATTTGAATTACCTGGACTCTGCAAGAGGAATAGCTGCGCTATTGGTTGCAGGTGGCCACTTTATTCCATGGGTGTTTGGACAGAATATGACAGCGAAAGTATTAGACATCCTTTTTAATGGTGTCGGTGCCGTATCTTTCTTTTTTGTCTTAAGTGGCTTCGTCTTATCCTACAAATATATCGTGCTTAATAAAGCGCTTGATTTGGGCAGTTTTTATGTTAACCGGTTATTCCGACTCTGGCCTGCCTTTTTTGTAACCGTTGTACTGTGCCATGTTTTTGACCTTACAAGGTTTGATATTACCTGGCAAAAACTTGCCGACACATTTGTTTTTGATAAGAGTTCCTTTTGGGAGGAGGCAATATTAATATGGAGCCGGACGAACCTTTATGGCCCCGGATGGACGCTGGTTCTTGAACTAAAAGGGTCGCTATTTCTTCCATTTATAATACTATTGGCAAAAAAAGATATTCGTTACCTTTTTTGGTTGGCGTTTGTTTTTTACCTTCTGACATTCTGGTTCCTCGTTTTTTTCATATTAGGCGTTTTCATTAGCAGTTATTTCACCCGGATAAGTAATAGTGAGTTCAGGAAAACCAAATGCTTTAAATACCGACACCTAATTCTTGTGGTTGCTATTGTATTATATTCGGTTGACCCTATTAACAAAATATCTCCCTTAGGACCTGATCTAATATATTTAATACTTTACTTACTATTTAATTTCTACTATACTTCGGCGATAGGAGCATTTGTATTTATAATAATGTTGCTAAACAGCAGTAATGCGAAAAAAATACTTAGTATCAATCCTTTATTATTTATGGGAAAAATATCATATAGCACCTATCTCGTGCATTGGATGCTTGTGGGTCAAGCATTTATTCACAGGGATGCATTGATGAATTATTTTCAGAATGAAACACAAGCAGCTATAGTAGTTTTTGCTACGTACATCACCAGTACCATTATCTTAGCGACGATTATGCATTATACCGTAGAACTACCGTTTATCCGGATGGGCAAGCGTATAACTGGCAAAATGAGGCCGTATCTGAAAATTCAGGGTTGAAGGCGCACTTAACTAAAAAGTTAAAATCTACATACCATTCGTATAACGAGGGCAAATAAACTATTTTTGTCACTTCACATTTTTACATTTTACTATATCTCATGGGTTTGGGTAGTTTCGTTATAAATTCACGGTTGGCAAAAGCCGGCCTTTTAGTAGCATTCTTATGCGTTGGTTTCTCCGCAGTTGCACAGGAAAGCGCAGACAAGATCATTGCTATTGTAGGTCGCAACCGCATCATCCTGCAGTCTGACCTGGAGGTGCAGGTTGCCCAAATGAGGCAACAAGACCCGAAATTCAACGACTCCTCAAAGTGCCTGATCCTCCAGCAAATGATCCTTCAGAAAATACTGATGGAACAGGCTGAGCGTGACAGTGTGAGAATCACCGATGAAGATGTGGAAGGGCAGCTTGATAACCGCCTTCGTTACTTTACACAGCTGTATGGCTCAAAAGAAAAGCTGGAAGAGGTGTCCGGCAAAACAATATACCAGCTTAAGGAAGAGTACCGCGACATGATCAGGGAGCAGATGCTGGCTGAAAAAGTGCAGCAAACCATTCTTGAACCAGTAAAGATAACACCTGCCGAAGTTGATGCTTTCTTTAAGAAGATACCAGTTGACAGTCTTCCGTTCTTTCCTGCGACAGTAGAGGTGGGCCAGGTAGTTTTTGACCCGCCGGTAAGCCATGAGATGAATGACTATGCCAAGCAAAAACTGGAAGGCATCCGCCAGGAGATCGTAGAAGGCAAGAAAACCTTCGAGCTGGCAGCGGGCTTCTATAGCGAAGACCCCGGAAGCCGCGACAATGGCGGCAGGTATGACGGCGTGACCCGTACCGGCCCCTGGGCGGCTGAGTTTGTTGCTGCTGCATTCAGGCTGCAGAATGGAGAGATATCGCCCGTGGTGAAAACAAAATTCGGATATCACATCATTCAAATGATCAACCGAAAGGGCGATGAGGCAGACATACGCCACATCCTGGTGAAGCCTGAAGTGCTCTCCGGAGATTTCAAAATAGCGCTTGCAAAACTGGACAGCATTCACAAGCTGCTGGTAGATGGCAAGATGCCATTTCCTGAGGCCGTTGGGAAATTCTCTACGGACGAGGCGGCAAAGCGCACCGGCGGAATGATAGCCGACCCAAACACCGGCAACACCGAACTGGACATGACCAAACTGGACGCAGGCATGGTGCTGATGCTGGACAGCCTGAAGCAAGGCGATTACTCAGCACCGCATGTATTCATCACTGACCAGCGTGAAAGGTCTTGCCGCATCGTATACCTCAAGACCCGCACATCGCCGCACAAAGCCAACCTGAAAGACGACTATGGCAAGATACAGGAGGTGGCTCTAAGGCAAAAGAAGGAACTCAGGATGCAGAGCTGGGTAACATCCAAACTCCCTACGTTCTACCTGAAAATAGCGCCCGAATACCAGGGCTGCAGCACGCTGAAACAATGGGTCACTAAGATGGAAGCGGCTAATAAATAAGCGTCTGCGACTGATATCTCCTATTTAGCTGCAGAACATTCGATGCCTAAGGCATCGCGTGCGTTTTGTTCTCAGTTACTATAGACATTTGATCCTTTCAGGATCATCAGACAGACCCTCATGAAATTCAGAAGCAGGATATTATCTCCCATTCAGTGCAAGGAATGCTTTGCCTAAGTAATCAATTATATCGCTGGCAATGAGCGCATCCTGTGAGTGGTCTTTTGCGGCCAGATCACCGGCGAGACCATGGAGGTAGACACCCAACATGGCAGCATGGTGCGGTTCGTAACCCTGCGCGAGCAGGCCAGTAATGATGCCTGTGAGTACATCGCCGGCGCCGCCAGTGGCCATGCCTGCATTCCCAGTCATGTTATACCAGCAATCCCCTTCGGTGGTGATCACGGCGGTATGGTGGCCTTTTAGTACAATATTAATATTGTAGCGCATGGCCTGTATGCGGGCGTGGTCCACCTGTATCATGCTGTTGGTGTTCTCTCCAAAGAGACGCGCAAATTCCTTTGGGTGCGGCGTAAGTATAGACCCTTTTGGCAACTTGCCCAGCAGCTCCTGCTGGCTGGCGATGATATTGAGCGCATCGGCGTCTACTACAACCGGTTTTTTACACGTATCTATCAATGCGGCCAGGGCGTGTGCGCTTTTAGCATCTGTGCCCAGGCCAGGTCCTACGCCTATGGCCTTCATTTTCTCCCAACCTTCTATCTTTTCTATGACCTTGTCTCCACTGGTGGCACACATGGCTTCGGGTAAGGCAGTCTGCAATATATGGTAGCCGTAGCCCGGGATCAAAGCAGTAACGAGCCCAGCACCGGCGCGCAATGCGGCCTTTGCACCGAGAGTTACCGCTCCCATTTTGCCATAACTGCCACCCACGAGCAAAGCGCTGCCGTGTGTGCCCTTGTGTGAAAACGGTGAGCGGGGACGATATATAGCAGCTACATCGTCTGCATCTATTGTTTTGAACTGTGTGTGTGTTGCGTTGATAAACGTTCTGTCAAGGCCAATGTCCAGTATATGCACCTCACCTGCAAACACCCCTGACTCTGGATGTAAGAAGGTGCGCTTATAAAACTGGAAGCTAAGTGTATGCTGAGCCCTCAGCACCACGGCTTCGGGATCGGGGATAACGTCGGCGGGAAGGCCGCTGGGTATGTCTATAGCTATTTTCCGGTTGTGAAGATGGTTTACCTGGTTGATGAAGGCCGCTACCCACCCTTCTACCGGGCGGCTGAGCCCTGTGCCCAGTATGGCATCGATGATCACAATGTGAGCAGGTATGTCTGTAATAAACGTATCCGGCTCTACTATGCCAGCAAGATCTTTGTCTATAGCCTGCAGCCGCTGGAGGTTGGCCTGGCAATCGGGAGAGCTGTCTTTGCTGATGCGCAGCAGGAAAGCTTTAACCCCGAAGCCGCGCTGGTGAAGCAGGCGCGTGATGGCGAGGCCATCGCCGCCATTGTTGCCGGTGCCGCACAACACCACGAACAGGGTGTCCTTTGGAAAGTTATCTTTTATCCAGGTGACACACTTTACGGCAGCCCGCTCCATAAGCTCTGACGAGCGAATGGCGGAAGCCTGGATGGTGTAGGCATCACAAGCGCGGATCTGTGCTGCGGTAAATATCTTCATGCTTGCGCTTAGTTTAGGTTTAAAAGTACAGAAAAGGGACTAAGATTTTCAGGATAGAAGGATTTTGGGATGAGCGGAGCGTCAATCATCCTTACCTTTTTTTAGTTGCAGAAAACTTTTGGCATTTAACGCGGTCACAACTTTCTTCCCGGTTTTTGCTTCCAGTTCCTTCATCGCAACTTTAGCTACATTGCCTCCTTGTTTTGCCACTTTTTTACTTTCTTCGAAAGAAGCCGGGTTTACTGCCTGCGATATATCTTTAGTTGACGCCTCGGCAAGCATGTTCAAAATCAATTCAGTGTTAGTCATATTATCTCTAAGGTTTTCCTTTTTCAGACCTTTGAGGGTTTTATACTCCTTCGTGGTTTTATCAGCCCACGCCTGGGTGATTATATCTGTAAGTGTTGCAAATTGCATTCCTTCCACCTTTGCCAACCATACTTTAAATGGCTCTGCTTTGGGGGAAGGTATAGCCTGTATGAGGCGAAATAGCTGTTCGGTATCAGCTACATCCGTTTTATAGCTTTTTCCGTCCGTGGATGTGATTTTCAGTTGTCCGATTTTTTCGGACAACTCACTTCCTTCCTTTTTGAGTTTAATTTTCAGATCGCTCCAGTATTTTCTTGCCCGACTGTTGTTGGTCAATACTTCTATCACATCAATAACAGAGAAAAACCATTTCTCTTGCTCCTCATCCCAAACGGTCCTTACTTTCTTATCTTCAAATATTTTAATAGCGTCCTGGTTATTCATAACGGAATAGGTTTGCACACTTTATTTTAGGAACAACAAATTACTCGTTCTTTTCGATTTTTCCTTCGTTTTATATGCTTGAAAATGCGGATGTCCCATTTTCTTAGAAAAAAGCAATGGGTAAATGGGGCATGGGTGGTTAATGAAACCCTTAGCTGTGGCTGATATTACGTTTTGCCAGATTTCCCATTATACCCCATGTTTCAGTTTTACAGTTTAGTCGGCAGTTTTCAGTTGGCCGGCTGCAAGGTTGTAGTGCTGTTTCTACACGACCAGCTACTATACATTTTATTTTTTGTTCGACATCCGAATATCACAGTTTTTCAGAAAAAAAAAGTTTGCACAGATTTTTATTGATTATCAATGATCTACGAGCAAAAAATATCACAAGAATATCACATTATTATCACACCGTTTCTGGTGTATTTTTCGTGTGTTTGTTAAATATTTATGGTTGTTATTCATAAGTGCGAATGAACCCATTTTTTGCTCCACCCAAGCCTTGAGTGGACATTATTGGGCCGCAAGAAATATGCCGGGAAGGTATAAATGCCACGAAAAGATTCCCACAAATTTGCTTTCTGAACTGTGATTGATCTGATGGCATTTTCCCGGAGCTACACCACCGCCTGATATATTGCGCCCCTTCAGGGCTTGGTGTTGCGCTATCGTGTATCCCGGGGCTACACCCCGGGCTGATAGATTGCGCCCCTTCAGGGCTTCCATCACTTACCTGTAGTCTTCAAGTTCTTTGGGTAAGTAACAGGGTGTATGCCATCGGCTACTGCACGGAGATTTTTTGCATCACCCTCATTTAGTTGAGCTGAGTATTTTATTTTTCCCAGGCTTTGCCCGGTTATGTATTTGTAAAACATACAGGCAATTAAATATGAACCTTCTTTTGACGGATGCTCATCACCTTTGCTTTCATAAAGCGGTATATGAGGATATTTTGTCCGGCATTGTTCAAAAGCTAAACCTATCCGGACCACATCCGCATTAATACTTTTTGACGCTGTGTCAAATGCCTTAGCCATATACTCAAATTCTTCTGTGGTATTGTGGAATGTATCGGAACAACACCGGCTTTTCTCACCTACCTGACAACCAGGATCGGGCATATTCATTCTGATAGCGGCATCGGGATAACAGTAGTGTTTGGGATATTCATCAAGTGCGTAGGGCTGATATAACGCCGTCCTGCTTTTTTTTAGTTTTATTATGCTGTCTAATTTACTCAAGGCGGGTTCAAAATTATATTTTCCCGATCGAGGTATCAACACGGTTACCGGACTCTCCTGCAGTATAATTAAATCCCAATGCCCGCATAATATCTTTTTTACTGTGGGTGACAGTTCATTGTCGTGAGTTCTTCTCCAGGAGGTGCCTTCATTTATTCTCATTAAATGAGTAGAAAGACTTACACCGGGAAATGTGCTCTGATCAATTTTTATTTGCAAGTGCTGTTCATCGATCATTCTTTGCACTGTCCGGGGCATGTCGTGGTAATAAGTAAGGCTATTACCTACAAACAATACATCCATTTTTTCCTGTGCAAATGAAAAATGGAACCAGAGGATAAAGCACACCAATAAGCTAATATATTTCATTATAATTCAAATTACATGAAATATCCGGAACTGTAAAATCACGTCTGCTCAGGCCGGTACTTACTTAGCCGTGGTCTTGCCGGTCTTTGAGTATGAAGTTGAACGCATCGCGTCGGCAACCTTGCGAAGATTGGCTGCTTCGGCTTCACTGATGTCGGCCCGATACTTTATGGAGCTTACCGGCTGGCCGCTGAGGTACCTAAAGAACATGCAGGCAATAAGGTATGCCCCCTGTTTGGAAGGATGGTCAGCGCTTTCATCAAAATAGAGCTTTATGGCAGGATAGTCTTTCCGGCATTTTTCGAACGCGGCACCGATCTCAACAAAATCGCCACCAACACCAGCGGCCAGCTTATTGAATTCCTGGCTTATTGCCTGGAGCTCTGTTACACCTGCCGGGAGCGGGTCTGCACAAATTGTAGTGTCTTTTCCGGAGAATACGGCCTCATCGGCAGGGTTAAAAAAATCTATTGGCTTCATGCCGAAGCTAAAGGCATCGAGCACAACGCAATTTGTGCCGGCAGGATGCTGCCCTGTAAGCGACAGCTCTGTATCCACCGGATGCTGCTCTGCGTAGCCCTGGTAAAGGACGACCTTGCCATGCGCCTTTTTCACCTCGCCATCCAGGTATTTAAGAGAAGGTTCGATGGAATAAGCCCGCTGCGCGGCGATGAGCACACTCACATCAGCACGCTCCTGCAATGCCACTACATCCCATTGCTTGCTTTGGATCCGCTTCACTGTAGAAGGCACTACACCTTGTCCTGCGCGCCTGAACGGTTCGTCAGAAACTTCGTGATCGGTGCCCACAAAGGTGGCGTGAGCCGTTAGCGTGGTATGTGCATGAGTGACCTTGGCGACATGAATCTTCAGTTTTTTCTCATCGATCATTTTCTGAAGCATATCCGTCATATTGTTATAATACGGAAATTCCGAATTGTCGCGTGCATCGCAATAGGTAAGGCTGTTACCCACAAACAGCACGTTCATATCCTTCTGCGCAAAGGAAACATCAACGCAAAAGACGCAAAGAATAACAGAAAACAGACGCTTCATAAATCAGTGCAAAATAATCTGAAATCTCCGATTTTGAAATATTCAGTTTAAATAAATAATATTCTCTCAATTATTGCGTTTGTAGGCAGTATCGTTCTTCCTATCTTTGCCCGGATTAAAAAACCGGGCAAACAGCCCGGTGTTCCTTATTAGTAAAAATATTTTCTGTATGCTTAAAAGCATTGGCCTGTTGGCCGCAAGCCTGTTCCTATTTTCATTTGCCGCCCTGTCGCAAAGCCACTCTGGT
>CANJQU010000069.1 GCA_947476485.1 Chitinophagaceae bacterium | reverse complement strand
ACAACAACATGCCTGTATCAATGGCTCCTGGAACGATATAGCTTCGCCAGGGATAAAGAATAAAGCCAAAGCTAACCTCGTACTTGTATTTGGCAACGCTGCTCTGCTGACCCAACAGGCAAATTTCGATTTTCTTAGAAATCAATATCCTGCGGCAGACCTGGTTTTTGCATCTACTGCAGGTGAGATATCCCAGGGACAGGTACTTGACAATAGTATTATTGCAACGGCAATCGCCTTTAACAAAACACGTACCAAGGCATTATCGCTGGCACTTGGCAGCGATTGCAACAGTTATGAAGCAGGGCAAAGACTTTTTGAACAATTGCAAAGCGATGATCTGTGCTATATGTTCGTAGTAAGCGACGGCATCAACATAAATGGCAGTGAACTGGTGTCTGGTCTTAATAGTGCGAATTATAAGAGTATTCCTGTTACCGGCGGTCTTGCCGGCGATGAAGACAAGTTTAAGTCAACTGTAACCGGGCTCAACTGCATTCCCGGCGAAGGAAACGTTGTAGCTGTAGGCTTCTACGGCAAAGACCTTTTGATCGGGCATGGTTCCCTGGGCGGCTGGGACGAATTCGGCTATGAGCGGACAATAACCAGATCGCACAAAAATGTGCTCTACCAGATCGACGGAAAGAGTGCACTCAGCCTTTATAAGGAATACCTGGGAGATTATGTGAAAGAGCTACCCGGCTCGGCACTGCTTTTCCCCCTGTCTATCAAAGATCCCGGAAACGACATGTCTCTGGTAAGGACCATACTTGCTGTAAATGAAGAAGAGGATAGCATGACATTTGCAGGCAACATGCCGGAGGGCAGCAAAGTGAAACTTATGAAGGGAAATTTCGGCAAGCTGATACAGGCTGCGGCCGATGCTTCCGAAACTTCGATCGCAAAATTCAACGATGTTGAACCTGATCTCGTGATCCTGATAAGTTGTGTCGGAAGGAAGATAATTTTGCAAAAAAGAATTGACGAAGAAGTAGAAGCAACCGCGGAGATTTTTGGTCCCGCAGTTAACATCGCCGGTTTTTATTCATACGGTGAAATTACCCCGCTCAGATCAGACACCCGTTGCGAATTGCACAATCAAACAATGACTATTACTGCTTTTAAAGAATTATAAAATCACGATACAAATGTCGTACAATAAAATACTAAAGAAGCAAATAGCACGTTACTTGCCTAAAGAGTACCAGGATGCAAAGGACCTTACTCAGTTCCTGGAGTCGGTTAGCGATAACTACGACTCTTTCGACAGGGATAAGAAAATTATTGAAAATGCCTTTGTTGTAAGTGAAAAGGAGTTCAACGATGTAGTTGAAAACTTGAAGAGCCAGAATGAACTAAGGCTGAAGTCGATATCTGAGCTCAAGGATGCCATTTCCGCCATTGACGCCAGCGCACTCGATGGTATTACAGATTCCGATCACGACATACTTAATATAATCACCTTCCTTAAGGAGCAGATCCGGAAAACAAAGGAACTGGAAAAACATCTTACAGAAGCTAAGAATATTGCCGAAAAAACCGCCAGGGCAAAGAGCGACTTCCTGTCTACAATGAGCCACGAGATCAGGACTCCCCTCAATGCGATCATTGGTTACATTCACCTGCTGAAGCAGGAGAATCCCATGCCTTCCCAGGTGGAATATCTTGATATATTGCAGATCTCTTCCAAAAACCTGCTTTCACTCGTCAATGATATCCTTGACTTCAACAAAATTGAAGAAAACAAAATTGTGTTTGCCAGCAGCGACATTGAGATCCGCAAACTGCTCAATGAGATCAAAATGGCCAATAAGATAATGGCAGATGAGCGCGGCAATACCATCAAAATAATGGTAGATGAAGATATACCCAAATACCTGGTTGGCGATACTACCAGGCTGGCGCAGGTATTCAACAACCTTGTCTCCAATGCCATTAAGTTTACTACAAATGGCCGCATAACTGTGGAGTTGCAGCTGAAGGCACAGGACGGAAACAATTCTGTTATTGATTTCTCGATCTCTGATACCGGTATCGGCATCAACGAGGAAAGCCAGAAACATATCTTTCACCGGTTTACACAAGCCCATAAATACATCACGCGCGAATACGGCGGTACCGGCCTTGGACTCGCCATTATTCAGAAGCTGCTCAAGCTTATGGGTAGTGAAATAAACGTGAAAAGCAAGATCGGTGAAGGCTCAACTTTCTATTTCACCCTCACGCTGCCAAAGAGCACCCTGCAGGAAGACGCAGAAATAGACATGGGCTCCGAAACACTGCTGCTCGATGGTGTCAGAATATTACTGGTTGAAGACATTACCTACAATGCTATACTGGCCAGGAAAATGCTTACAAACTGGAACGCCCAGGTCACGATCGCTGACAACGGCCTCAAAGCAGTTGAAAAAGCAAAGACTGAAGAGTTCGACATAATACTGATGGATGTGCAGATGCCCATAATGGACGGAATAACAGCCACCAAGGAGATCAGGAAGTTTAACCCGGATATCAGCATATTCCCGCTTACTGCCGCCGTCGATGCCGAGATTCAAGCCGAATTTGTTGAACTGGGCGCAAAGGAGTTTATACTAAAGCCCATAAACCCCGATGCGCTTCGCAAAACACTATTGAAATGGTATAATTCGAGGGTTATAAAAAATTAAGACCACGCTATACAACGGCTGGGACAGGCTTGCATATCCCAAACGTCTTTCTGTGATACGGAGAAATCCCTTTCTCTGTGATTTGTGCTCGGTGATGCGCCGTACCATATCCCTTATTCTCATTCCATCCGTAGTGTGGATATTCTTCATGCAGCCGCAGCATATATTCATCGCGGTGGGTTTTTGCAAGTATACTTGCCGCAGCTATTGATGCATAAATAGCGTCGCCCTGTATTACACACTGATGCACGATGCCGAAGTAGGGAGAAAAAATATGCCCGTCTATGAGCAGCAGGTCGGGCCGGGTGGCTAGCTGGTCTATGGCCAGGTGCATTGCTTTAAAAGAAGCTTTGAGAATGTTGATGCGGTCGATCTCTTCGTGATCTACCATAGCCACGGCCCAGGCTATCGCTTTACGCTCTATTATTGGCCGCAGGGTGTTGCGGTCCCCCTCCGTCACCTGCTTGCTGTCATTCAGCAGGTTATGTCGAAAGCCCGGAGGCAATATCACAGACGCAGCAAAAACAGGGCCCGACAGGCACCCCCTTCCGGCTTCATCACAGCCAGCCTCTACAAGCCCTTTTTGAAAAAAACGTTTCAGCTTCTGTTTTTATATCCGGCAAAATAATGCAAATCCGGCCACATCAAGGACATAAAATATCCACTTGTTGTCTTTTATGGCATAATTCTATTAAGTTTGATAACAAACCCCATACTTAAGAACTGTATGAACATAGTGATTCACGAACTTTATACTTCTGACGATACTTTAAGCGCTAATGAACGACACTGTAAAACTTCCTTTTTATGCGCGTTTGGCGCTTACGCTGCTGGCAGTGGCTCTGGTATTCCTTATACTAAGCGCCGCAAGCAACATATTTATACCACTTGTTTTCGGATTGCTCATCTCAATATTATTATTTCCCGTTAACCGGTTTTTTGAGAACAAGCTACACCTGGGCAGGGCAGGCTCAGCCCTGCTGTCCGTAATATTGTTTATAACAGCTTTAGTGAGTTTTGTTTACTTTCTCGCGCTTCAGATCATTCGCTTCTCCAGCGACTTTCCACAACTACGAAAAAGATTCGAAGTAATGCATGCCAATGTGCAGCAATGGCTCTCCTATAAACTACACATTAACAACCGTCAGCAAACGGACTATATCGATAATTCGATCAGCGGCGCAATGGGTTCTATCGGTCATTCAATAAGCAATGTATTTGTTTCCCTGACCGGCTTTTTACTGCTCACAGTTTTCATACTCATCTTCACTTTCTTTATGCTCTATCATCGCAAATTGCTGATGAAGTTCGTACTGTATTTGTTTGCCGCCCGTCATCGGCCAAAGGTGAACGAAGTGATCATGGAAACAAAAAGCATGATCAATTCATACGTCCTGGGACTGGTCATTGAAATGGCGCTGCTTAGTATTGTGAATAGCGCCATGTTCCTTATTATGGGCGTACCCTACGCATTGCTGCTTGGAGTGATGGCCGCAGTGCTTAATATCATTCCGTATCTCGGTATCTATACAGCTATGGTTATCTGTATGCTCGTCACGTTTGCCAACAGTTCAGGCAATATGGCACTTGAAGCAGGCATAGGCTTGTTTGTTGTGCACATGCTCGATTCAAATATTTTATTCCCTCGCATCATTGGAGGCCGTGTAAAAATGAACCCGTTCATTACCATCATAGCCGTGATCATCGGCCAGTTTGTATGGGGCGTTCCGGGCATGTTCCTGTTCATCCCCCTTGTTGGCATTGCCAAACTGGTCTGCGAGCGCGTGCCAGGTCTGGAAGCATGGGCGCTGCTTATTGGGGTAGAGGATGTGGAGAAAAAAACAAGGCTAACGAAGGTGAAAATCATAGACAATTAGCGCCGTTACACTGCTAATCTGAACGCATCATTAAAATCCATCAATCATCTAATTCAAGGGGGCCAACCATGTTAAAGAAAATTAAAATCATATCTTGCCACTGCATTATTAACGGACTATCCGTTTAAATTTGTGATTACAACAGTATGATCCAATTTCAGCACATAAGTTATTTGTATGCCCTTGCGGTAATACCCCTGCTTGTATTATTATTTATAGGGGTACTCTACTGGAGAAAAAGAAAACTGCAGAAACTCGGCGATGAAAAACTGGTAACCAGCCAGGTACTTGGCTACATACCTGGCCGCAATACGTTCCGGTTCCTGCTCATGACTATCGCTTTGTCCGCAATTATTATTGGCTGGGCTAATCTGCGCATGGGAGATAAAAGCGAAAAGGCAGAACGTAAGGGTGTTGATGTGATCGTGGCGCTGGATGTAAGCAAGAGTATGCTGGCAAAAGATATTATGCCCGACAGGCTCACGCGCGCCAAGCAGCTCATCATGCGCATGACCGACAAGATGCACAACGACCGCATTGCGCTTATTGTTTTTGCCGGCAAGTCATATCTACAGGTTCCGCTTACCGTTGACTACACGGCAGTGAAAATGCTGCTGCAAAATGTATCCCCTGATATGGTGCCGTCACAAGGCACAGTAATAGCAGATGCCGTTGATATGGCCATGAAGACTTTTACCCAAAACGAAAAGAAATACAAATCGCTTATCGTTATCACCGATGGTGAGGACCATGATGAAAAGGCAATTGACAAAACACATGAGGCGGCTGATGCGGGCGTAATAGTACATACAGTTGGTATCGGATCGCCACAGGGTACTACCCTTTATGATAACGATACAAAATCTGTGAAGCTGGATGAAAATGGCAATCCTGTTATCAGTAAGCTCAATGAGGAAGAGCTTAGGTCTATTGCCAGCGCAGGCCGTGGTACCTACAACCTGTTGCAGAACACAGATGAAGTAACCGACAAGCTGATCAGTTCTCTTGAAGGTATGGAACAGAAAAGTCTCGGCTCGGTAGTGTATACCGACTTCACCAGCTACTTCCAGTATTTTTTGCTTGCCGGCTTTATAGCGCTGGTCATTGAGTGGCTGTTGCCCGGCCGCAGGAAGGCTAAAAAAGCCGCGCCCCAGGTTCCCGTAGGAATGATCCAGGTAACAAAGGCACCTGCCAAAGTAGCACAGGGCACCGCCGCAATGGTTGTGTTGTTCATCCTCCTTGCAAATATTGCACAGGCACAAACAAACAAATATATACTGCAAGGCAATAAGCTATACGAGCAGCAGAAGTACAAAGAAGCAGCCGAAGATTATGCTAAGGCGGTAGCTAAAGACCCTAACAATACTTCTGGTCTATTCAACCTTGGTAACTCGCTATATCAGCAACAAAAATTCGACGACTCCAGGAAAGTGATGACGGAGACCGCCAAAAAATCGAAGGATAAGAATGGGGTTGCCGCAGCCAACTACAACATTGGCAACACATACATGTCTCAGAAGAAGTGGGAAGACGCAGTCAATTCTTACAAGCAAACACTCCGGAACAACCCACAGGACGTAGATGCAAAATATAACTTGTCTTATGCCTCGCAAATGCTGAAAAAACAACAACAGCAGGATAAGGATAAGAAGCAGGATAAAAAAGATCAGGACAAGAAAGACCAGGATAAGAAAGATCAGGACAAAAAGGACGACGACAAAAAGGACAAAGACAAGAAGGACGATAAAAAAGATCAGGATCAGAAGGACGACCAGGGCAAAGATCAGAAACCTCAAAAGCCTGAAAGTCAACCCAGCAAGCTTTCCAAGCAACAAGCAGATCAGCTTCTTGATGCATTGCAGCAGGAAGAAAAAAAGCTGCATGATAAACAGAAGAACGAAAAAGGCAACGTAGTGAAGATGCAGAAGGACTGGTAGTTCAGTCGTAAGTCATAAGTCGTGTGTCGTAAGCACTCATGGAATTCACTCACTGATGAACACAGTCTCAAATTTTTTCACGCTTACTTTCTACGCACCCAAACTCGCAGTGTAACGAATCCCGACTAATATCTTGCTACCTCTTGCAACATGCTGCTTGTATCATTCATAGGCTTATCACTTGCGACTAGCAGAGTTTTTCATGTCTTCAACATTGCAGTTGTAACGTTCGTCCACTCACGACTTACAAATCTCGAAGTGCTAAAGGTCTTCAACCGTGCGCCAGGCGGGTGCTCACAGCTTATTACTTTCCATGCTCAGCGTTCCACTTCTTTCAACATTGCACTTGCAACCTTGTATACTTATGACTCTTTGACCACCACACCTCTGCAACATTCTACATGCACAACTCTCAGACTTATGACTTACGACTATAGCGGTCTTCAACATTTCACACGCTATTCGCAGACTTACGACTCACGACTTATGACTTACGACTGCGATAGTTGCTAACATCTTTTCAACATTCTAAAAAAAATTGCAAATATTTTTTTTAGTAGCCGAATTTCTTTTTAATATTGTGTAAGGATTGTGCTTACTAACCCATCCTTTATAGAGTCCGGCAGCCCACAACCTTGCCGGACTTTTTTTTGTACCTACTGAAAGCCTTTGCTGGCGCGTGTTTCAAGCCACAGTATTTTTTTCTATGCCGCACTATTATTTTTTTCACAAGCCTTATGAAGTGCTCTCGCAATTTTCTGTTGCAGGTGAAAAGAAAACGCTCGCTCATTTTTTTCCGCGCATCGCTAAAAATATTTATCCTGTTGGTCGTCTTGATTATGATAGTGAAGGACTCTTGTTACTCACCGATGATAAAGCGCTCACACACCAACTACTCGATCCATCTTTCGCACACCCACGCACTTATTGGGTGCAGGTTGAAGGTGAGATAACAGATGAAGCCATCAAACAATTATGCGATGGTGTAACTATAAGTGTCGATGGTAAAAAGTATGATACAAAAAAAGCAGTCGCAAAAATATTAACACCTCCTCCTTTTGTTGCAGATCGCAATCCTCCTGTTCGCTTCCGTAAAAATATTCCTACCTCGTGGATATCACTTACACTCAAAGAAGGTAAAAACAGGCAGGTGCGTAAAATGACTGCTTTTACCGGCTACCCTACATTGCGGCTTATCAGGTATGCTATCGGCAAGGTAACATTGGATGGTATCGCACCCGGTGATCACATTGAAGCTGATGAGCGTGTGAAATCATTGCTGCTCGGCAAATAAATGCCATTCATTAGGAAAGGATTAACAACAATAGGGCGCTTTAATGGGCGCTTAGCAACCACTTCACTAAATAAATGCTTGCTATTCCGCAAGTATGGTTATTTTTGCGCATCAACCAATTAATGAGTTCATGTTCAATTTAGTGTTATTCGGCCCTCCCGGAAGTGGCAAAGGCACACAGTCTGAGAATATAGTCAACACCTACAATCTACAGCACATTTCTACCGGCGACTTGTTGCGTGATGAAGTAAGCAGGCACACACCGCTTGGCACCGAAGCAAAAAAATACATGGATCAGGGCTTGCTGGTACCCGATGAAGTGGTGATAGGCATGATCAGCGGAAAGATAGACGACACCCCTGATGCACGTGGCTTTGTTTTCGACGGTTTTCCGCGCACTCGTCCGCAGGCCGAAGCGCTTGACAAGCTGCTCGAATTCAAACAAACCCAGATACACCTGGTGCTTGCACTTGATGTGCCTGAACCCGAGCTGGTGAAGCGCCTCCTTGGCCGTGGCGCCACGTCGGGCCGCAGCGATGATAATGAAGAGATCATTGCCAAACGTATAAAGGAGTACCATTCCAAAACTCAACCCGTTGCAGACTACTACAACGAGCATGGCAAGCTGGAAAATATAGTCGGAGATCATTCAATACCAGATACATTTAAGACGCTCACAAAGCACATAAATAAGTATTTACTACCCGTAACATAGTGGAGAAAGGAAATTTTGTAGATCACATCCGTATATTTTGCCGGTCAGGCAAAGGTGGAGCGGGAGCCTCGCATTTCGAGCGCAACAAGTTTGATTCGATGGCGGGCCCAGATGGTGGCAACGGTGGACGTGGAGGACATATTATACTTCGTGGTAACGCCCAGTTATGGACATTGCTGCACATGCGTTATTATAAGAATGTACTTGCAAAGGATGGCCAGAACGGAATGAAAAACAATTCCAGTGGTCACGATGGTGCAGACATCATACTCGAAGTGCCTCTTGGCACTGTAGCCCGCGACGAAGAAACAGGTGAAACAGAAGTAGAGATACTCGAAGATGGCCAGCAGGCTATATGGGTAAAAGGTGGTCGTGGCGGCCTGGGTAATGCAAACTTTGCCACGCCTACCAACCAGGCTCCCGATCACGCACAACCCGGCGAAATGGGCCGTGAGGGCTGGAAAGTACTGGAACTGAAGATACTGGCCGATGTGGGCCTCGTGGGCTTCCCGAATGCCGGCAAATCAACATTACTATCTGTTGTGAGTGCCGCCAAACCAAAGATCGCTGATTACGCATTCACAACACTTACGCCACAGCTCGGTATCGTTTCTTACAGGGACAACCTTTCTTTCTGCATGGCCGATCTGCCGGGGATCATTGAAGGCGCAGCCGAAGGAAAGGGCCTTGGTCACCGCTTCCTCAGGCACATCGAGCGAAATTCTGTATTACTATTTGTAATCCCTGCCGATAGTGCCGACCACGCTCATGAATTTGAGATACTGGTAAATGAGCTGGAACAATACAACCCGGAACTGCTACACAAAAAATTCATCATCGCCATCAGCAAAAGCGATATGCTCGACGATGAGCTGAAACAGGCTATCGCTGAAACACTGCCCCAGGATATCCCGCATGTATTTATTGCTTCCTATGCTAACCAGGGGCTCGTAGAGCTCAAGGATATGCTCTGGAAAGCGTTAACGGCTCCAGTATCATAATTCATCGCTGTACATGAACCAGGTCACGCCCTCTGAGCTGAAGCATTGGATAGTACAAGGAAAAGATTTCCTCCTTATTGATATACGTGAAACATGGGAACGCGAGGCATTCAATATAGGCGGTACACACATTCCTATGGGAGCATTATTAGCCAGCCTGAACCGCATACCCAAGGATAAGGATGTAGTACTTTATTGCGAAAAAGGCATACGCAGCGTACTAGCCATTCAGCGCCTCGAAACTTTAGACTTCCATAACCTTATCAATCTTTCCGGCGGCACAACTGCGTGGAAACGGTCGATGTAATTTTTATTGGTATGCACCGAACGCGAAAAACGAGCATTAATGCTCATCCTGTTTTCTCAAAATTTTTCTTCGGATATTCTTTCTAAATTTGACCCATCCATCGGTCCATTATAGACCAATGCCTTTAAAAAAAGAAAAATTGAAAGGTTGTCATGGTGAGCCCCGTCGAACCATGACATGCTGAATTAGTTGATTGGCTAATAGCATTTTTGGGCGGTTCATTCACTACTATTTATGTTCAAGATATACACAAAAACAGGCGATAAAGGCGGCACCAGCCTCATAGGCGGAGTCCGCGTACCTAAGAATAACATACGCATAGAAAGCTATGGCACAGTAGATGAATTGAATTCATTCATTGGAATGGTAAGAGATGCTGCCAATAATAACGACATAAGCGTCATGCTGCAGGAAATACAGGACCGGCTGTTCACCATCGGCTCTATATTGGCCACCAATCCCGACAAAGAAGTAAAAATGAAATTGCCCGACCTCCACGATGCCGACGTCACCTGGCTGGAGCAGCGTATTGACGAGATGAACGAAGTCCTCCCAGAGATGCGGGCATTCATCCTTCCGGGCGGCAACCTGGCTTCATCTACTTGTCACGTAGCCAGGTGTGTGTGCCGTAGGGCAGAGCGCATTTGTGTAGACATGCAGGAAAATAACGAAACGATCAGCCCGTTGGTGATCCAGTATCTCAATCGCCTGTCTGATTATCTTTTCGTGCTTGCGCGCTATATCAGCCATATCAACAATGCTCCCGAAATAGAATGGAGAGCAAGGATCTGATAAATTTGAACGTATGGAAACCTCAGCCTGAACAGGCGCGCGAAATGAGAAAAAAGAATGGCAGGACAAGGTAAATACCTGCACAACCCGAATTTCCGCATTTACAAATTTTCAAACTTGCACATTATTACGGGCGCCACCACAAACGGTTCCGTGTAAGCACCTTGTAGTAGAAAGTAAGGGTGACTGTGGAATATGACTCATTCCCGCCATTTCCCCTCAGGTTGCCAGCGGGATTAGGTGATTGCTTATTGAAATACGGCTCTTTATCAGCAACCGCTTCAGCAATTGCCGCCTGCTCCGGAGACATATGCGTATAGAACGCCTTAGGGTCTACATACTTGCCGCTTACACCATCAAGATATTTGCAGAAAGTATAACGGTACATATACTCAATACCCAGGTTCAGGTGCTGGCCAATATCCCAACGATAACCTATTACAAGCGGTATCGCAGGCTGCCAGAGCGAGTATTGCTTGGGGTAACTTCCGCCCCAGCCCTGCCCTTCCAGGTGCAAATCATAAGTCTTGATAAATGTGGTGCCATCGCCTACTGTACTATATGGCGTAAAATGAAACACGCCCACGCCTGCACCCAAAAATACCTGCCCTCTCCTATGTGCCGATTTGCTTTCAGGATTAATGCGCATTGGCGTCACTTCTAAAAGAAAACTCCCTTCAAATATCTGGTCTTTGGCTGTCTGCGACCGCAGGTAGCGCTGCACCGGGTCGCTGCCTTCCAGTTGACCCAGTACTATTGCCTTATCTTCATTCCATTTATCTGTTGCATACAGCACACCGTAGTTTGCCATCAGTCTTATTCCAAGTGCAGGGTGTATCGTATAACGCCCGAAAAGGCCGCCCATAAAGCACATCTTGTCTGTATAATGGCTGTTGGTATAATGGTCAATTATGGATTGTGTACCCACGTTGCCCCACAAGTCGGTAACACCTATGTTAGTGCCTATCGACCAGCCATCTGGCTCCACATATACCCGGTAAGCATCCTGTCCATTTGCTTTGGCAGCAAATAAAATACTTATACAAAAAACCAATAAGTTGCGCATAAACCTGGCCTGCATGTATTTAAAATTTTGAGGATGAAGATATAAATTATTTTCCTTTAAACACAGGTTTTCTTTTTTCAAGGAACGCTGAGGTACCCTCTTTCATATCTTCCGTAGTAAAACACTCCCCGAAACGCGCTATTTCATTGTCGAAACCGGCAGGAACACATTTTGCGGCATCATTTACACAGGCAATAACTTTAGCCACTGCAACTGGTGCCTTTGTATGTATTTTTTGTAATATTTCTTTTGCTTTGCCTATTAGCTCTTCCAGTGCCACAATGTGGTTCACAAGGCCCAATGTTTTTGCTTCATCTGCACCTATCATATCTGCAGTCATCATCAGTTCCATAGCCTTGCCCTTACCCACCAATTGTGTCAGGCGTTGTGTACCGCCATAACCAGGTATCAGGCCCAGGTTCACCTCAGGCTGCCCAAACTTGGCATTTGCCGATGCTATGCGGAAGTGACAAGACATTGCCAGCTCACAACCACCACCCAATGCAAAACCATTTACGGCAGCGATCACCGGCTTAGGACAATTTTCTATTTTATTGAACACCATATCCTGGCCGGCCTTGGCCAGCGTAGAACCACCTTTCTCATCCAGCGACAAAAACTCGCTGATATCTGCGCCCGCTACAAACGCTTTCTCACCGGCGCCGGTTATGATCGCCGTTTTTATTTCTGCATTGTTGTATACTTCGTCAAGCGCCTTGTCCAGGTCTGCGATCACGTCCTTATTGAGCGCATTCATTTTGTCCGGGCGGTTAATAGTAATTACTAAAGTGCCATTTGCTAATTCGGTAAGTAGTGTGCTGTACATTTTTTTTGATTGTTGTTTGTTATCGTTAGTATAGTTACCCCCTCCCCCAATCGATAAATATGCTATATCGGTTTAAATTTCTTATTCAAAGCTGCGGTGCTCAGTTACCCAGCCGGTAATATAATTCGCTATCTCGGCGGTAGGAGCGCTCGGCGGGAAAAGCCTGCCAACGCCCATTTCCTGCAATTCTTTCATATCAGCATCTGGTATGATGCCGCCGCCCGTAAGTAATACATCAGCCAGACCTTTTTCCTTCATTAACTGCATTACTTTGGGAAATACCGTCATATGCGCACCGCTCAGTATGCTGATGCCTATCGCATCCACATCCTCCTGCAGCGCAGTGTTTACTACCATCTCGGGCGTTTGTCGCAGGCCGGTATATATCACCTCCATACCCGCATCGCGCAGGGAAGTAGCCACCACTTTGGCTCCGCGGTCGTGCCCGTCAAGACCCACCTTAGCTACCAACACACGCACCGGGCGTTTCAGATCATTACTCATCGCTTTATATTAGCGGGGCAAAAGTAAAGATTTATCCGCACTATCATAATGTTATGGAAAGTATGTTTTAAGAACGGGATTGAGAAAGAAATCATCTAAGAGCAAACGATACTCCGCCTCTTTCTTGTAAGCTAAATTCTTGTTTGTTACTTAGACTTGGAACACCCCGCAGATATTGCCTATATCCAACGGACTTAAAAACTATTTCCGCAACTGTAGTTTCGATGACCCATTCATATTCGATCTGCTCTTCAATGAACTCAGAATTATTAGGTCGTCCAGAAATATTCCTATCTATAGTATTACTAAATTTAAACTGTCGGTAGCAATATTAATGTCATATACATTTCTAAAAACCAGTGTTGCTGGTACTAGCCAAAACTGATAAGCCTTCTTTTTTATAACCCATTTACCGATATGATCTATATCAAAAGAAAGTTCACTAGATTCATCGTTAAATGAAATTGCATGAATTTTGTTATCATGCCACCCCATCTCTTCAAAATCTTTTTCTGTCCATTCACTCTTAAGTGGTATGCCTATATCTTCCATACTAACGTTCATCCGCTATGTTAACGCATATATCTCTTTTTAGGCTTGCGGCTTGTATGATGGATCGCAATAACATTGATCAAACCAGTTCGCTTACTGAACCGGTACACAATAACATAAGGAAAACCGTTAACGACAGCCTCCCGACAAGAACTATTCTTAACGGAGTACAACTCTGGTCCAACGAAAATTTGTTGCAATTTTTTATTGATCGCATCGAAAAATTGCTCCTCCAGCCCAGCCTTTTCACGCTTATACCAACTATAGGCATTGTGGTATTCCGCTTCAGCTTTGGGGTGAACAGAGATTGAATATTTCATTTTTCGTTGGCTTTTTGCCTTGCGCGAGTATGGACTTCTTCCCAGCTACTGCCCTTAACCTTACCCGACTCCATTTCTGAAGCACGCCTGTTCATTTCATCTACGAATTCAGGATCATCCCAATGACTAGGGCTTTCAGCTTTATCGGCAATATCTTCCTCCACAAGCGCATAAATTGCCTTTATCTTTTTGTTATCAGCGACATCAAGGTAACTATGTAGTCGCTTTCTAATAGCCGATGCAGTCATAAATCCGTTTTAATCAAAGTTACTAAAAAAAAGATTTTCAATAGCTAGGCAACCTCAGCCTTCAAACATGCATATATTAAGTTGTAAACAGACATTACTTTAGCTTTTGACTTTTTGAAGCAGCAAACGGTCCGACCGCTTTTGAGCTTTAACTTTTAACCTTTAACTTATTAAGTGACCGACCAAAAGGCCATAGAAGGATGTAAAAAACAAGACCGCATTTCGCAGAAGTATCTTTTTGATACTTACTCCGATGGTATGCTCATGGTGTGCATGCGCTATGTAAAACACCTTCCGGACGCGGAAGAAATAATGCTCAATGGCTTTTACAACTTTTATAGAACCATCGATCGTTTTATTTACAGTCATGAAAGCAGCGTGGGCGGATGGCTCAAAAAAATAATGGTGAATGAATGCCTGATGTTCCTTCGGAAAAACAATAGTTTAAAGATAGTTGACCAGGAGTATGCCGCCGAAGTGAACATAGATGACGGACAAATGGCGCGGATGAATGCCAGAGATCTTTTTAAGCTGATAACCACCCTGCCGGTAGGCTATCGCACCGTTTTCAATTTGTTTGCAGTGGAGGGATACAGCCATAAAGAGATCGCTGCTATGATGAACATTACCGAAGGCACTTCGAAGTCACAACTGAATAAAGCACGCGGACTATTACAGCAGGCAATGAAACAAATGATGTTACTATGAGCAACAACAAAAACGATACACAGCTAAGAGATAAGCTCAGCTCACTGGACACCCTCTCCGGTGGCTTCGTCTACGGCAAGGAGGAAGCGTGGGATAAGTTGCAGCAGCGCATGGAACGCAAACCAGCACGAAGGATAGTACTTAAATATGGACTTGCTGCAGCCGCAGTATTGCTGCTGACAGTCCCTTCCCTGGTTATCTACTTCTCCGGTAACACGCATTTAGAAAACAAAACTGCCGCGAAAATACCAGCCCCTAGACCTATCCTATTAACTGATCAGCCAGCGCATCAGCAACTGGTAGCACAGCCGGAAACTATGCCACTGTACACGTCTGCGAAAAGCAGCACAGCATCAACTAAAAAAAGCACTTTGGAACACACACAGACCAAAAGCATTCCGGCAACAGACATCTATGAGCACGCGCCTGAGCCCGTTGTTGCAACTAGATTTGTAGTGCAGACACCTCCGCCACCAGCCGCCCCGCCCCCCATGCGTGTCGTGCACATTAATGAACTGGAGAGCAGCAGCCCGCAAGCTACTCATCAGATCGTCTCAATAGAAAACGAGACAATTGATTTTAAGAAAATGCCGGTATTATACATTGATGACGTCATAAAAAATGAATACGAGATCAAATCACTGCTAAAAGAGAACCGTATGTCTTTTGGCCGTAACCTGTTTTCCCGGCGTGTACTTGGCTACGACAATACTGCTGTCGAAACCTCTGACGCCCCCCCTGGACGCAACCTCTTAAAAAACCTCTTCAACACACAAAATTAAACACATGAAAAGACTGATCTTAACTGCAGCGCTTATTCTGATAAGCCTGGCGCCAAAACTCTATGCACAATCGGATGAAGATAATACCTCATCTTATACAAAATTAATGAGCAGGAGCAAAACAGAATCCACTTTCGAGCTTTGGCAGGGGCTTATACAGACCAGGGCATTTGTTGTGCTTAAAGAAGGCAGGCTGATACTTGACCTCGGCGATGAAGTAGACTACGAAAGCTTTCATAACCTGGACTCTGTTTTGACCGTCTTTCGCAAAGACATTGCATTTTACAAAGACTCGCTCAGCGCGAACCCCACCAGCAATGTGCGGATAGATTATGTACTGAATGCTGACTACGCCTTCAAAAAGATACGCTTTATGATCCACGAAGCGCATGGCAGTAGCTTTCTCAACAGGGACGGTGAGATATCTAAACTCAAGTTTGAGCAGGACACGATCCGAATTATTATACACAAGACGAAACCAGGTATTGGTAATGGGAAGAATGGGCCATGCAGTGTTTCTTATGCCGTACAAGCTACATTCATCCTCGGCAATTATGCCGACATAGACAAGGTTATTGCAGACCATGTACTTGCGGGTATTATAGATACACTTGAAAAAGGTTCACACGTAAAGAGGAAACACAGGTACGACTACAAACCGCTAACAGTTGTATACAATCCCTATTATAGCGGAAAAGGCGCATTTACCCGTCGCAATTATTTGATGAGCAACGAATTTGCGCTGAGCAGTGACTACAACAAATCAAAGATCAGTTTCAATCCCCAGTTTGGCGTGGGAATTGTAAGAAATACACTTACACCAACGGCAGATATCGCCTTTCAATACAACAGGTATTGGAACAACTTTAAAGAACGCAACATGTTTAGGTTATCCGGAACCGGGTATTACTTCTTTGACAAAGACAGCAAAGGCAGCTTTGTGGTAAATGATAACTGGTTCATCAGCGCTACGGTAGGCAATATATCTCAGCACAATGATCCGGGATGGTATGGTAAACAGAGCACCTTTGGCATTGGGTACCTGGTGTCCCGGAAGGGAGACTATTTTAAAAAGAACACATTTCGTGTGTTCACCGATATTATGCTCGTAAGAGGGATTTCCGTGGTACCTGAGGTGATCTTCACCGACAACTTCAAGCAGATATTCCCCGGCATATCGGTAAAGGTGTTTCAGTAGTACTATCATTGTGAAAATAGTCCTTTTTACTTGCGTGCTGCTTTGTTTTCGCCTATTCACAGTAGGTTACCGAAACAGATAAGGTCGCTTCGCTCTGCCGGGTACGGGGTATGCTAAGTACTTTCATGCTGCCTTGGCACAAGGCAGCATGGATTGGAATACTGCATTTGTCGCTGAGGTTGATACACTCGCTCAATGACTTTGCCGGATTGGAGATTTTCATGATCTGCACTATTTAGAAAGCTATTAGGTATTTTTGTACTTTCCATACATTGAGCCACGCTTTCAAAACATGAGACCATATCTTTTAGTCATTCTTTTATTTATCGCGTCCCGCAGCTCCGCGCAGGACTTCGGCTGCTTTAAAACTACCGCTGATCAAACCTTAGAGCTCTCTGTTGATACCAACGTTGATCTTAGCAAGTACGATGCATTCTTTTTCGGAGAATTTCATGGTGTCTATGGCACATCAGAAGTTAAGCTCGCTTTGATAAAATACCTGAACAAAAATTATGGTGTCGCTGATGTGTTCATGGAGATCGGCTACTCGGCTGCATACCTCTACAATGAATATCTTGCCACAGGCGATACTACTCTGTTCACAGCTCCTGTGCTTATTTACGCACAGAAAAAGCCGAATGTAGATTTCTGGAAAGAGCTTTACAGTTATAACAGGACCGCAGCGCACAAGGTGATCATCAGACCCATGGATTTCGAGCGGGCCGAATTCCTGAAAGTATTGAAGATACTCATGCCGCAGGGCAAGGAGAAACCACTTGACCTCTATACCACGCTGGCTTACATAGATACAGTTGTTATAGACAAAATTGGCCTCATCAACAGCGAAGAGCAAAAAGCTTATAACAGTCTCTATGAAGACATTCGCAATGAAATTGAGGAAAACAGGGAATCTTACGAGCAATACTACGGCGTCAATTTTAAGACCGTCGAAGAGATCATGTTCAACGAAGACACCTATAATAACTATGGAAAGCGCAACAAGACTATGTACCGCAACATGGAAAAGCAAATTGAGCGCGACAGCATCAAAAAGTTCATCACATTCGCCGGCCTGCAATACGGCAATATGGCCCACAAAAGGACCCTAAGCGGCATGATAAAAAAGAACAGTGCTTTTCACGACCGGTTTGTAAACATCGCCATGACGTGCCGCAACTGTTACGACTGGCAGCTAAAGCCGCAATACCGCCAGGCAGTTAACCGTGCACCCTATACCTACTACCTCGACAAAAAAGTAATGGATGAGATCTACACTAAGTTTTACAACGGCAACTGCAAATACACCCTGCTCCCCACTTCGGCAGTAGACGAGCACATCGTTGAAAGATATTCGAATTTCATTATCCTGATGAAGGATCAGGGTGAATTTTGATGCCGCAGCATTATGGCTCCCGCTTAAACTTATACGTTGCCTTTACAAAACCATTCGCTTCGTAAAAACGGTGCGCATCTGCACGTTTAAAGCTGGACGCAACTTCAAGCAACACATAATTTTCCCTGCTTAGCCGCTCATGCAACGCAGCTAAAAGGAGCTTTCCAACTCCCTTGCTCCGGTATTCCGGCACTACATACATTTCCTGTATTTCATAAACAAGCCCGCAATGATGCATCAGTATCTGGCCATGACAGGTTATGTAGCCCACCGCATCGCCGTCAACAGTCGCAAGCAGGTAGTGGTGGTGCGGAGCGTATAGGTTCGTCACATAACATTGCCGCATCCTGCTCCTGTCAAACTGCTCGTTTTCAAGACCGCAAACGAAATCGAATATAACATCGAAATCTGTTATTGTCGCCGGCCTGATGAGCACATTATCCATTGGCATTTATTTCTCAGCAAATTACAAAAATCCCGCGGTTTCATCCAGGAGCGGATATTCCATAAGCGAAGTGGCTTCAGGGGTTTCATTAAATATACAGTACACCTATTCCGGGACGCAAAAAAGGAGCGTGCGCAAAGGCACGCTCCTTCATTTCATCTGGTGCCGGGTTACGACTTCGATGTGCCGCAAGTACAATTTTCACAAGTGCAATCTTCGCATGTGCAATTTGGATTGTTGCATTTACCTGCAACCTGGGCGATCAATTCTGATTGAGTTGTCATAAAATTTGTGTTTTAAATTATAATACAAAGGTACGCCCGGTGCGCTCCACGTGTGTTACATTACTTTGGTTATGTTTTACAGAATTTTGGGAATGCTGGTTTAAGCGATCATATTTTATCAAGCGACTTTCGCTTGTCAGCACCTATCTGTTTAAAATAGGAAGGTGTAAGACCGGTAATTTTTTTGAACTGCGACGAAAGATGTGCCGTGCTGCTGTAGTCGAGCTGAAACGCTATTTCAGAAAGTGTCATCTCGCCATAGATGAGTAATTCTTTTACATTCTCGATCCGTTGTTCAATATAGTAATTCTCTATCGTGCGCCCTTCTATAGATGAGAAAAGGCTACTCAGGTAGGTGTATTCATGGTGCAGGTGCGCACAAAGAAAACTTGATAGATTGAGTTCGTTTTCCTTATCGGCGAGTTGTTTGCGGGCTTTCTTAATAACCAGTTGCTTTATTTTTTCAACAAGTGCCGTAACGCGGTCATCTATCAGCTCAAAGCCTACTTTTTCCAGTTTAGTTACAAGGCGGCTTTTTTGTGCAGGTGACAGATCGTTCATTAAATGCACTTCGCCGATACCTATGCTTCTGTATGGAATTGATTCTTCTTTCAGAATGCCCTCAACACTGAGCACACACCGGTGGCATACCATATTTTTTATCAGCAAAGCCGAAGACATAATAACAGTAATTGTTTTGTAAAGTTAGTGGTATTAGTCTGTATGCGAGGTGTTGATTGCTTTATACACCGTTATCAGTACAAGGACACTAACCGGAATTTAAAAGCCTATAGGCAGCGGCACATATTCGGTTCATAACGGGTTGGTAAACATTTTACGCGCCATCTCTATATCATGCTCATAGATGTCTTCGGCGAAATGCAACACCCCCTTGTCCACCCACGAAGTGTAGTATGTAATAATAACAGGGACAGGCTTTTTTAGCTGAACAAATATCTCCTTGCCACAATTCATTGCGCTGTCTATTCTTTCCGGGGTCCATGTTTTTGAATTCAGCAATAGATAATTAGCAAGCTTTTTTGGATCACTCAGACGAATGCAGCCATGGCTCAGGTCACGGACACTTTTCTTGAAAAGATCTTTCTGCGGCGTGTCGTGAAGGTAGATGTCAAAGCTGTTGGGGAACAGGAACTTCACCTTACCCAATGCATTCTTCTCGCCCGGCAACTGGCGTATCACAGGCAGGCCGCCTTCATTTCCTGTTATCTCCATGTCTCTTTTTTCCAGGTATTTTTTGTCCTTCTTCATACCCGGCAACACCTCTTTTTTAACGATGCTTGGTGGTATATTCCAGTATGGGCTGAATACGATCTGGTTCAGGTTCCCGGAGAATATAGTGGTGTTATGTCCCTCCGCACCTACCACAACATTCATCTGGAAGAGTGTGGTATTGCCACTATCTACGTACAGTTCAAACTCCGGTATGTTTACCACGATCAGTTTCCCATCGGGGCGGATAGGCATCCACCGCATACGCTGCATATTGATCAGCAGCATTTGAACCCGTGCCATGGCCGGGATATTCAGATCTTTTATCAATGCAGTTGTTATTTCTCCGGTAGACCTGTATCCGTGGTTCACTTGGTAGGCTTTAACTGCGTTTTCGAGTTCTTCGTTAAAAATCGAAGTTGTATCCGCTCCCGCCAGCTCCCCGGTAATTTGCAGCCTTCTTTTTATTTGAGCTACCACAAGGCTATTCATTCCTTTCTTATATTTCTTTTCATCCGCTGCTATTGCTGGCCAACCACCTTTCCTTGCAATCGCATTATACTTTCTTAACTGGTCTCTGAGCAACCGGTAAGATTCATTGATGGATGCATAGTTTCGATTTTCCGCATTGTCTGCCAGCAATGAGTCAGCAAGCGCAGTTATGGGCATTTTTTTTGCCGGTATATACCTTCCGAGTTCCGCCGGGCTTGCACCGATGGTTTTATAATTTTCATTGGCATATTGTATGAACCGTTGAGTGATCTGAAGTTCTGTCTTTATGGTCGATGAGTCGTTTGCATCAACCGTGGTGTCCCCCTCAACTCTTAATTTATCGAGGCGCTTTTCAAGGGATCTGTTAAACCGGTCACAGTCGTATTCTGTGCAGTACAGGCTATGAAAACTGAAAGATTGCTCGATCAGGCCGGTGCTTGCAAACCAGTTATACTCAAAATTCCGTTCGTTATAGAAGTCACGCATAGCTGCTGCCAGCGTATCATTCAGTTTTTCTTCCGCGATGAATTTTTCTATTTTCTGGCTGTCTAAAAAGATGTCGTTGTATGCATTGTTTTTATTGATTTCGTGCTTCCTGGCTTCGATCTTCTCTTTGGTATTTGTAGCTGTCCGATTTTTGCAACTTGTCGCAAGTGCAACAACAACCAGCGATACGGAAAGTATTTTCTTTAGCATAGTATATATTTAGTCGATCGTTCACAAATTCTTGCACCACATGGGGAATAAGTAGCTTATGCAATCATGATCTTGTAAACCCGTTTTACTTAGCAGTATAAAACATTGTGCCGTGGGCACAAATAGAAAGGAGCCACATTTGTTTGAGGGCACTGAAAAAGTACCTCTTTAATTCGGAAGGTTTATGGAGGTTGCACAATAAATAAAATAAAGGCTCTGAGAATCGGCTATACGAAAACGTTCTCCGTCCCGGTACGAGTACAAAAACGAAAAGAGGCTGATCACACGCTATGATTCGGCCTCTTTTTCATCTAATGGACTTTTTCAGTGCCCTCCATTTGTTTGCGGCTCCTTTTCCTGGTTACTTATTGTAATTCCCCGGGGTTGAGTGCTTGAGCGGATCGCCTGTTCAAAAAAAAGGATCCCAATTAATTGAGACCCCCTTTGAATTGCATGCTCTGAATATTACATAACGGCTACCGCTTCTCTCTTTCCGTCCAGTTCATTCCTCACAGACCTTAGCAGGCCCATAAAATCAGCATTTACAGCCAGTTCCAGTGTCCGCTTGTCTACCCAGTCATAATCCTTTGTGAATATGTCTTTATTCCTTTTTGAGTTTTTCTCTACCTGTATATCATTTGTGGGTATACAGTTCTTTATTACTTCTCCACGCTTGGGAATCACATTGTCCTCTAGCGTAAGCATCACTTTCACCTTGGGATAAAAATCGTAGCCAAGGGTAAAATATACGTCAAATGGACCCTTTATCGCAATCCAGTGGAGGGTCTGGCGTACAAACAAAAATTCATTGCTTGCAGGGTCCTTGAATTTTACCTGTCTTAGTTGTGCCTTAAAATATTCCGTGTCCATATCTATTGTAGTCTGTTAAACGGGTGTAAGGTAGGTATAATAAAACCAGCAATGGCCCGTTTATTCGAATAGCATGATTTATCTCTTTTAATTTCTTCTGTTTATACGCTTTTGAAAAGACTTATACATCGTATTTTAGCATGGGTGCATATTGATATTTAAAATAAGTCCGCGGCTCAAAAAACATATCATCGTTTCAATGACAAGTTCTACAACGATTACACGTTCGCACCGGTATTGTCCAGCAACGATTTTTGAAATTATTTCGAGCCCTCTAGTCTTTTTTCAATCATAGCCTTCTGCCCACTATTCCCGGTGCGGGTGTAAATTTCCTTCAAGGCTATCATTGAGCTGTGGTGTGTGTCTTTTTCGGTGGCGTTCAGCCCACCCTTTTTATCAAGGACGGAATAGCTCTTTTCAAAGAAAGGCAGCGCTTTTGCAAACTGTTCGTTCCGCTTTGCTTTCAACTGCTCATATTGTTTATCATCCGGACGATTTTTGTCCTTTGCAGCCATCTGAACGTTATACCATGAAGCGTAGTTATAGTACAGGATACCCATATTATAGTTATAATCCGCATTGTCGGGTACCAGCTCCACTGCTTTGCGATAAGTTTTTTCAGCTTTTGCAAAAACCTCGGGAAAGTTATCTCGTTTGGTAAGCGACTTCGCTTCACCCGGGGGGAATGCCACTTTAGTATAGGCATTGCCCAGGTTGAAAAGCAGTTCGGGATTGCCCGGGTCCTTTTCAACCGCAGCTTCGAGCTTTGGCAGCAGCTCGTCTCCTTTACCTGTAGTTATGTAATAGTTCAGCTCAAGGTTCCGGAACAACGTACTGTTGGGAAATTGGGATCTTGCCGCCTTTATCGTAGCTATTTGTTTAGTGTCCTCCTTCGTAGCAATGTACATTTCGATCAGTGCCTGGTACGCGTTGGAATCGTCGCGCGCTTCGTTCTTTACCAGTTCTTCCAGCAGGACTATAGCTGCATTTCTATTCCCTGCATTCATGGCTGCATACGCGCCGTTTATACGCGCACTGGCGGCCAGCGTTCTGAATTCACTGTTTTCCGAGAACCTCTTGCCATTGCCGGTCTTATAGATCGCATACACTGCCATAAAATCATTGTAGGCCTGTTCGAAAGACTTCGCCTGGTAAAACCCTACTGCATTGTTGAACTTAAGGGTTGCAACGGCATACAATGGGGTGTTTATCTCCGCTGCATAGTCCTGCTTCAACACCAGTGCCTGAGTCAAAGATGCGTAAGCCAATTGCGGTGCTTCTGAATTGTGCTCTGAGGCATCTACAGCCCATTGCAGGTAGGCCATACCCCGCAAAAACCAGGCCTCGGCATCGTTTTTTGTTTCGGCATTTTTTATTGCCTCATTTGTCAGCGGAACTGCCCTTTTGTAATTATTCTCAGACAGGAAATCCCGTGCATCCCGCAATGCGCTTTTCTGTGCCCATGCAGCAGTGCTTACTCCGATCAACGCTAGGAAAAGTATATTCTTCATTTTTAATGATTTAAGAAGTATAGTCTGGCAATTTAAAGATCAAGAATATCCCACTCCACTCACAGATGGCTTAGCTGGAACGCGGATGCAATATCAGTAAAAAGTGTGCGACTGAAAAATACAGCAGATGCTGTATTAGTTGCTGCATTTACCGGATATAGTTTTACAGGCACATCAAAGTACATTTTTAACTCCTTAAAAGAACACCATGCGAAAGATAATATTCCCCCTGCTGTTTATTT
>CANJQU010000068.1 GCA_947476485.1 Chitinophagaceae bacterium | reverse complement strand
TTCAGTTTCTTTTTGTGTATACTCTCATTGTCTCTGCAATCGTGCAAAACGGTAAACAACACCTACGCAATCGAAAGCGATGTAAAAGTAAAGATCACTATCCCCCCGCTCGCAGACACAGGTACGCTTACTATAGCAACCGGCACCTGCAGCTACAATGTAGACTCTTTCCTGCTTGCCAGTTCTAATAATGCTTATGGCCTGAGAAATCTCACCATCGCAAGAGTTGCGGCTCTTGATCTATCCATGGTCAACGCCAACACCGCAAATAACTTCGCTAATTTTGAGAACTGCCGCGTATACCTTTACACCAATGTTGATACGCAACGGACATTCACAGCATGGCCGTCTGTTCCGGACAGCTTCGCCAGTAGCCTCACGAATTATGGAATCAACAATTCTCTGGAGCTTTACCTGAGAAATACCCAAAAACCATATACATCGCCCATCGTATTCAATTACAGCATACGTGCAAAGCTGCGCCGCCCACTTACCGATTCCATGCATTGTATTATCCATTTCCCTGCTAATCTGTTAGTCGGCAAAACATCACACTAACCCCTGAAACTACCTTAATGAAAAAGACCACAATTTTTTTAAAAATTCTGCTTTGCTCTATTTCGGGAGTGCTGCTTGGCTCCTGTTATCAGAATATCTATAACCACATAGATGTAGTAAGAACGGTAAACATAGACATGTTAATACCTCCGGTATCAGATACATCCGGCCTGCTTACCCTGGGCTCAGGTTGCATTAACTACGATGTGGATTCTTTTCTTAAAAATGATCAGATGTACCTGGGCAATTCCTACGAGCTAAAACAATTGACAAAAGCCTCCGTCACCTCCTGTTTTATCACCATTGCCAATGCCACCCCTTCCAGCAGTTTCGCCAACCTCTCTTCCTGTAGTGCAGAGGTATATACAGACGTAAACCCAATTCCACAAATCGTTTCAGAATCAGGCATACCGGATCTGTATAACTCCGAACTTGTATTTACCACCATCCCCGGAGACGATCTGAAACAATATTTCAGGAATGATCTGGCAAACGTAAAAACATTCTGCTATGGAATAAAAGGTAAGTTACGCAAACCAATAACCGACACCCTAAAATGCAGGATAACTCTTGTCGTTGACCTACACCTGGACAAGGCTACGCGGGCGAAGGTCAATTGGCTGCCGCGGAAATAGAATTTGCCACACTACATTTTCGTTGCTTTCATAAGCTCCCTTTTAGCTCCTGTCAATACCAATTGTTCCAGTTCCTTCCTGCTAATTATACTGGCCCTGTATAAGCCGATTTTCTCCCATTTTGAGTCCACACGCTGCCTTTGTTCGGGTATAGCGCTCCATAATATTTCTTTATCAGGCCCTACAATAAATACTTTGCTATATGGACTGCACATAGACACGAACATCGAAGAATCAGGCAACTGAATAACATTGCCTCCCTTAGCGAACCCACGCACGGTATTTGACACATATGCTTCATCTACCGTACACTCATAATCCCAAATTTTATTTACTGCATTTCTCCCAGGCAACTCCTTCATCAGTACTACATGCGGAAGAGCCCCTGGGTTGCATGAATTATTGTTAAACAGATAAAAATAACCGGGCGTAGCGCTTCTGCAACTATGTTGCCCGCAAAACAGGTTTTCTCCCGCTTCCTGTACACTCTGGCTATCATTAGCGCCATACACGCCCAGCACATGTCCTTCAGGATACTTCACTTTCAGTATTGTATTGGTTAGTTTATAGCTCACATAAATTGCACTTGACTGCTCATCAAAATAAAATGAATTTTCATGCACATCAAATTCCCGTGTTGCGTTCTTGTAAAGTGCTGTATGCTTGTAATATGAACCAGAACTCCACTCCCAAACCACTTTACCCCTCTGGTCAAATTCTAAAATCGTACCAAATTTGATTTTACTTTTTTCGTTACCGGGTGTATCATTTGCGGGCGATGCGTCGCCACCCATGGCCATGTAGTTCCCATTTGACAACCGTGTAAAGCAATGATGGAATAGATCATGTGTGGAATCAGATTTCCCATTGTGTACAACCGGGAGTGTCCACATAGTATCTCCATTATAGTTCACCTCGAGCGGCCGGAGGTTTAGCAACATTGTAATTGTTCCCTGCGGCGATACTTTAAGGTCCAGGCAATTGCTTTCCGGGCGTGGCAGATACCAAACCGGATTACCTTCCAGGTCGTACAACGCCCTTGTACCATCCAAAAAAACATAAGCATCAGCTATGTTTTTGGCCTTCTTAAGCATTCTGAAGCGGGTGAGGCTTGTATCAACAACCGGTACACTGCCGGTAGTAAAGTGATGCAACTCTGGCATTTTACTATTCTTTGAAGTTACAACACGCCAGGTATAGCTGGTTCCCCAACTCGGCACCTCGACAATTATCTGCTCTTGGCTCGTTTTAATTGACTTAATGATGTTTTTCTTGAAGCCATCCACTGTATTAAAATCGCCCTTGGCAATTTCAATACGGTAATATGCCCCTTTTTTCCCCTCGGTGGGAAACGAAAAACCTATTATCCTGTAGTTTAGACTTGAACCTTCTTTTGGAAAAATCTGCGATCTGAGTTTTGGCGGGCAAATAAAGGCAACTAATGCCAATAACAGTCCTTTATGCATAACGTTCTAATATCCTTTAGAACGCAAAATAATATGCTTTTTGCTTCATTCCTTTTTTCTACTTTTAATTATTTTATACATATACAATATTCAACTCTATATTGTGCTGTATTTCGTATTTTGAAATGCTTAGCAAATCAATTAATATGTTAATTAATTACTATCCGTATTTGCAATAACTGCTCTCGGCTATCAAACTGACTGTATAGATAAAAACAATAGGAAAGAATGATGGTACGCCCTTTACACCAGCAAACCTTTGATGAACAAAAAACTACCCTTTCGCCTCCTCCCACTTCCTTCTGCCCTCACCGGCAAACACATGGCGTTCGCTATGGTAAGATGAGCGAACAAGCGGACCGCTTTCCACGTAATCAAGGCCCATTTTATAACCTTCCTCGCGGTAGAATGCAAACTCATCCGGATGCACAAAACGCACCACTGGAAGGTGTTTCTGCGATGGCTGCAGATACTGGCCCATGGTCACCACGTCACAGCCATTGTCTGCCAGGTCTTGCAAGGACTGCAATACTTCTTCCTTTTCCTCGCCCAAGCCCAGCATGATACCGCTCTTGGTACGCATACCACCATCCTTGAGTCTGCGTATCACTTCCAGACTACGGTGATACTTGGCCTGTATTCTCACCTTCTTGGTCAGCCTTTCCACAGTCTCCAGGTTATGTGAAACGACTTCAGGGGCAACATCAATTATCCGCTGCAGATTATCCCAGTCCCCCTTAAAATCTGGTATAAGTGTTTCAAGCGTTGTCTCCGGATTTAGTGCCCGAACTGCTTTTATGGTATTTGCCCAGATAATAGAGCCGCCGTCCTTAATTTCATCACGGTCCACACTCGTTATCACCGCGTGCTTCACTTTCATCAGGTAGATGGCTTCAGCTACGCGCTGCGGTTCATCCCAATCCACTGGTTCAGGTCTCCCTGTTGCTACAGCACAAAAACCGCATGAACGCGTGCAAATATTACCAAGGATCATAAACGTCGCCGTCCCTTCACCCCAGCACTCACCCATATTCGGGCAGTTGCCGCTCTCGCATATAGTATGCAGCTTGTGCGTATCCACCAGCCCGCGCACATGGCGGTAGTTTTCACCCATGGGCAACTTCACCCGCAACCAGCTTGGCTTCTTTACCCTTGTCTCCTGATTTATGTCTACAGAACTAATAACCGGTAACTCCTGCATAAGCAACAAAATTAAACCAGTTTTTTCAGAATTGAACAGAATTTGCACAATGGCGGGATTACAATAATTTATTGATTTGCGCGCACTCGCACATCTTACTATCATTTCATCCAAAAAATCTTAGTGAAGTCTTACCACCTTCTCCCAAACTGGAACGAAACAAACATATCCACAAAATACGGCTTCCCGGGTTGGTTGGCCATCAAAGCTATGGCTTGTGAGTAATATTCAACATTTACGCCCGCTTCAGCACCAATAACATTCTTCCGGTTTGCCGAAAAATCAAAATGCAGCGCTGTCTTAAAGTGGCCTCCGGGGATGAACTGCATTTCGCTAAGTCCCTTACTGAAACCAGCACTACCTTCAATACCACGCTGGTTCAAAAAACTCGATCCCGTTTCCGGAGAATATTTTATTGCCTCAGCATTGCTCAACGTATTTATATAGTAAGGCTTCAGCATGCCTAGTGATCCGCCGATCACGTTCAGCCAGTGCATCGAAACAGCTCCCGGATCAGGCTTCCCGGCTATCAGTTTCATGAAACCGACTCCAAGTTTCAGTCCATAAAAGTTATTAACTTTGGCATAAACATACTTCGGCGATCCGCTTGCCTTACCTGCTATTAACGCAGTTATTTTTTGTTCACGTGGATCTTTTTTTTCAGATAGTTCCACTTGCAATACACGCACCTTATAAAACATGTCCTTGCGTTTGCCATCCAGGGCTTTGACCTTACCGATGTCAGAAAAGATACTCCAGCCGTCTGTATTTAATCTTATTCCAACACTTACCTCGCGTTTTATTGCCTTGGGGCCTTTGTTAGCTGGTGTCTGGTGTATCTGTAGCGCATTGCGCTTTGTGGTATCTGCAGATCTGAGTGACGACTGGGCATACGATTTACATACTGTAATACAGCACAGAATTACCAATATTCCCGTTTTGCCAGCCGTGTTCATAGTTATATACTAACGTAAATTACGAATAATATTTAATATACGCCATCGCTTCTTGAAATCGTTGAGATTTACTTTGTAAATTTAACAAAAATATTGCCATGACATCCAGAGTAGAGTATATCGGCGATCTCCGCACCATTGCTACCCATCTTCGTTCAGGAAACGCCATAGAAACCGATGCCCCGGTAGACAATCAAGGCAAGGGCGAGCGCTTCTCCCCTACCGATCTTGTAGCAACCGCGCTCGCTTCTTGTATTGTAACGACAATTGGTATAGCTGCCCCCTCAATCAATATTGTTGGCGCCATATGTAATATTGAAAAGATAATGACCTCGAATCCCCGTAAGATTGGAGAAATAGTTATCACCATTGACTTCCCGAAAAGCGGTCCTTACACAGAAGAAGAGAAAAAACGACTCTACGATATTGCAATAAACTGCCCTGTTCACCAAAGCCTGCACCCAAATTGTAAACGGACGATAACATTTATTTGGCCAGATTAGATTTCGTTTGTGGTCTTAAAAACAAAATGACTGGATTGCGAGGTTTGCTACTTTACAAAAAACTAACCCACCGACTTAATAACATTCAACCCCACCGTACACTCCAGGCACCGTTTCGAAGAGCAGTAGTTATTATATAGCTGCAGCAGTGACTGCGACTGCGCCGCATTCTCAGCCTGCCAGCCATTATCTTCCCATAGCCGGGTTATATTATTCTTCTCAGCAGGCACAGCTTCAAGCAATTGCAGCGCGCGCTCCTGCAGCTTATGCGTATCCTGTCGCGCTGCATACAGAAATTGTATAGGCGCTATTGTATTGATAATGATATTCTCTACCGAAGACTTACCTAACGACTTCTTGGATACCTGTTTCTGTGCTGCATCAAACTGAAAATGGGTATCCCAATAACTGCTGGCCGTAACATCAAGCAATGGCTCTATTTCCTTTACAGAATGTGTCTCTATGATCTGCGAAAACAGATGAATGGATTTATGCACCAGTGCTGCAAACTGTGCTATGCGTACTGTAGGAAAATTAGCCGGCCGCATCCGCAAAAATTTCCAAAGATGTGTAGCAATAGGCTTTAGCTTATATTTTTTCTTTAAATAATCATACTCCCGTTGCAACTCCCTTGGATAATCATCCTTAAAATCATCCTCCAGCATCCCTGCCTGCCCGAAGAATAAAGCCTCCAGTTGCAACAGGTTATCCTTGTGACGTGTAGGAATGTTCAGCGGCAGTGACTGTGCCAGCATCAGGAAGGGTGTAGCATTAGTCTTAAATCCGAAATTGGCTGCCATACGCCAGTAGAGCAGGTTGCGCCAGTCCTCAGCGGAGTTTTCGAGCAACACATTCCAGTCTGCGAGCTTCTGTTCCCACCGCTCAGCAAGCAGCCTGCTCATCCAGCCCTCTTTGGTGATCGATTTTACCTGCTGGTGCTGACCAGCGCATGGTAGCTTTTGGGTAGCCTGCATCAAGCCAGCATAATGAGAAATAACATGCCCCGGAATATGGTTCTTTAATTCTACTACCGGTGTATTCTTCGCCACATCTTCCACATCATTCTCCAGCACCACATGCAGTATCAGGTTTTGGTACGCCGCGTCATTTTGATGTCCGTGCCGCAGCCAGTCGCTGCTTTTTATGTGCAGCTCTATATTACCCACCAGTGTTGTATTCCCTATCTTCACCTTCCCCTCCAGGAAGTCAGGCCCGGCATCCCTGTTCAGCTTACCACAATAAACTACCGTCAATTGTTCACCATTTACTGTCTGCAAACCACTGGGCTGGTAAAGGCTGTATTGCCATATGAATTGAAATAAGGCTTCGTTCATGATTTAATATTGATCGTAGTTTACAACATGAAAGCAAGATAATATCATTAAGCTGATTTGTCTATGATTTGTGATTTTTCCTACTAAGGCTAGGTAAAAAGTTTCATTTTAACGGATCAACAGCGAACTCTGGTGTCTGGAAATTTATTTATCAACCACGACATCAGCACTTATATTTGTGATATTATACCCAAGCGATAAAATGAAATTAGCCCACCTCATACTTGCTCATAATCACCCATTGCAATTGGAGCGCCTCGTGAAGCGCCTCAGTCATCCAGATGCGGATGTCTATATTTATTTAGATGCAAAAAGCGATATCACACAGTTTAAGCAGGTGCAGAATCTTCCCAACACTTTCTTTATTAAAAACAGGATAAAAGTAAAATGGGCAGAGTACAGCTCTATTGACTCTACGTTAATTGCATTCAAAGAGATACTGGCAACCGGCATCACATACAGCCACATTAATTTACTCAGCGGAAGCGACTACCCACTGAAGAGTACCGCAAAAATTCACGAATTTTTATTTGCCAACGCAGATAAAACATTCATGTGGTATGATAAGATCTTTGATGACTGGGTACATGGCCAGGTAAGAATAAATAACTATGACTTTGGCAGCTATGGCTTCCCGGGACGTTATCATTTATCGCGGGTCATCAGTAAGATATTGCCCAACAAAAAATTACCCGACAATATGGTTGCTTACGGGCGCTCTCAGTGGTTGACCATTACGCCGGCGGCGGCCGCATATGCAATTAAATTTATTAAAACCAACCGCGCGGCAGATCGTTTTTTCAGAATGACGTGGTGTGTGGACGAAGTATTTTTCCAAACAATACTTTGTAATTCGCACTTATCAGGTACAGTTGTGAATGACAATTTGCGATATATTGAATTAGACCCTGGTTTCCGCCCCAAAGTGTTCAAAATTGAAGACGGTGAAACGCTTTTATCTTCCGGAAAATTATTCGCGCGTAAGTTTGACTATACAGTTGATTCTGCTATTTTTGATTACTTAGATAGTAGATCAGCCTGAGAACTAATGAAAAAATCGGTACAAAGCCGGATCTTTCTCTGAATTTATTGCTTTCGAAAACCTGAAAACCGAAAACATTAAAAATGAAGTACGCGGTATTAATAATGACCTATACCTCACCGAGGCAAACTCAAAGACTTATCCACAGTCTTAATAATGGCGAGTTTGATTTTTATGTGCACCTCGATAAAAAAGTAGACATAGAGACCCACCGCGAAATAATGGATATGCCAAACGTGTTCTTCGTCGATGATCGGGTTGATATCAAATGGGCCGGCTACACCTTGGTCGAAGCTATATTGAATGGCCTGAGGTACATAGATGCAACCGGCAAAAAATATGATTTTATCAACCTGATAAGTGGTCAGGATTACCCGCTTAAACCTGCGGCTTACATATCGGATTTCCTGAAGCAAAATGTCGGAAAAGAATTCATGCTATTCCGGGATTTTGAACTGGATTGGACTGAGGCGCAGTCAAGAGTTGACCGTTATCATTTTACAGATTTTAGTTTCACGGGCAGGCACAAAGCGGAGCAGATCGTGAATTCAATTACGCCTAAGAGAAAGTTCCCCTTGGATATGAAATTATATGGTCAGGAAACTTTCTGGACACTTAGCCAGGACTGCGCGATGTATGTCACAAGATTTTTAGATTCAAACCCAAAGCTGGGTAAATTTTTGAAGCTCACATGGGGCAGCGACGAATTCATTTTTCAGACTATCATTATGAATTCGCCTTTTAGCGCCAATGTCGTAAATAACCACTATCGTTATATTAACTGGCCGGAACCTGGAGCTGACCGCCCAAATATTTTTGTCGCGGCAGATTTTGATAGGATAATGGCAACAGATTGCATTTTCGGACGAAAATTTGACATTAATATCGATGAGAACATCCTGAATTTATTAGACAAAGCAAACAGTGTAAACTAAACTTCTTACTAATGGCCTACCTGATCAACTTAAAAACATTTAGCGATGAGCGCGGACGCTTAACGCCGATCGACAAAGAAATTCCTTTTGAGATCAAACGACTGTACTACATTAATGACATTGCCGATGACGCTAACCGCGGAGGGCATTTGCATCTTATATCCGTTGAAGCGGTGTTTTGCGTAAAGGGGAGTTTTACCGTTGAGATCAACAATGGGAAAAAACGGGAAGAATTTTTTCTCGATACGCCCGGTAAGTGTGTGATCATAGAGCCATACGACTGGCACCTCATGAAAGGATTCAGTCCTGATGCTATATTAATGGGCGTAGCCTCAACCCATTACGACCACTCTGATTATATTCACGAAGAACCCGAAATAATACCGTGATACCATACGAAAACCTCAAACGTTTAAACGAATCTTTTGAAGACGAATTCAAAGCTCGCTTTAACGCCGTAATTCAAAAAGGCCATTACATCCTCGGACCTCAGCTGGAGCTGTTTGAACAGGAGTTTGCGACCTACCATACTGCAAAATATTGCGTTGGTGTCTCCAATGGACTTGATGCAATAATCCTTGCGTTGAGAGCGCTCGATCTGCCACCCGGCAGCGAAGTGATCGTACCGTCAAACACATACATTGCCACTGTCCTTGCGGTGGTCGCATGCGGTCTGGTACCCGTATTGGTAGAGCCGGATATACATACTTACAACATCGACCCGGCTAAAATAGCAGGGGCGATCACGCCACATACCAAGGCAATGATCGTTGTTCATCTCTACGGCAAGATGTGCGACATGGACCCGATCATGGCCATCAAACAAAAACATGATCTTTATCTTATCGAAGATTGTGCACAGGCTCATGGCGCTAAATACAGAAATAAGCTCGCCGGTACTTTCGGGGAATTCGGGGCTTTCAGTTTTTACCCAACAAAAAACCTGGGAGCGCTGGGCGATGGTGGCGCCGTGCTGTGTAACGATGACGGTTATAAAGATACTTTGCTGCAATTGCGTAATTATGGCTCAAGTCGCAAATATTATAATGACATTGTAGGATACAATAACCGCCTTGATGAGATGCAGGCCGCATTCCTGAGTGTTAAATTACCCCACCTCAACCGGATGAACGCCCACCGCAACAAGTTAGCCCGCTTGTATCAGGACCACTTGTCTTCCGAATATATTTTACCCGTCTGCGATAATGACTATGCAGATGTGTTCCACATCTACAATATCCGTCATAAACAACGCGACGATCTGCAGCAATACCTGCTAAATAAGGGCATCGGCACAGTGATCCACTACCCGGTACCTCCTCATCGGCAAAAGGCGCTAAAGGATCTGTACGATGGCAAGGAATTTCCTATCGCCGACGAAATTCACAACACAACGCTAAGCGTGCCATGCTCGTTCTGTCATACGGAAGATGAAATCATGGAAGTGATCGGTGCGCTGAACAGTTATTGATTACGTCCGGTATTCACGGCACTATCGTTTGATAACAGATATCCACTTGCTGATAAACATTTTCATTTCGGTATAACCCGTAATAAAAATGTCCCCAATGGTGTAGCTGACATATTTGCGTAGCATAAAATAGCCGAAGATCATACCAGCCAGAAGCGTTACGCTCGAGCCCAGGGCTATGCCATACATGTTTTTGAACAGGGTTATGCCCAAAAAATCTGCAGAAACATTCACTACCAGCATCAATATCACTTTGTAGAAGTTGACATTGGGTTTATGAATAACATCAAGTGTTGCGCCATTGAACCTGTCTATCGGCGACAGCACGCAGAACAACATAAATATCCTGAAAAGGTTGGCTGCTTCTGTGCCTGCATACTTCGCTCCGCCAATAATATAAATAGCCTGATCTGCAACTAAAAAAGTAACCACCGCCATCGGGATAAATGCAATGGCCATCATCCCTGAGTACTTTGTTAGTATTTGCTTTACCCGGCCTGGGTTATTGTTATTGTAAGCTATAGACATGCCCGACATACCGGTTCCAACAAAACTTCGCAATGGTATCTCCACCAGTTGCATGAACTTTATGGGAATGTTGTATATAGCTACTGCCGCCGGTCCCAGCATGAACTTGAGCACAAAGACGTCAACATTGCCTAGTAGATTGGATATGAAGGTTGTACCCAAACTAAACTTGCCAAAATGAAATAACTCAAGGATACACTCACGGGTTCTGTGGGTTATTGTCTGTAACCGGGCAAATCCAAAAACAATACCTGCAAGGCTCGTGAGCACATTCGAGAGGAAATTGATCCACAACAGCGCCTCAAGGGTCATCTTGTCAAGCATCACACAAGCTATCACCGCCACAAGCATAGATCCATTGTTTACGAATCTCAGCCACAGTATCTTGTCATAACGTTCGTCAGCCATTAATATCCAAAAGATCAGAGTATAGGGCAGGGAACTGGCAAATGTGATTCCAAACCATTTGGCAGAAAGCGCGAGTTCCTTGTCATGAACAAATTTCAGGCAAGCAAGAAAACCGAGATCCGCTACTACCATCGCTCCGGTTATAGCCAATGCCAGATACCAAACCGACCCTAAAACCGCCTTGGCTCTTTCAGGCTCCGTACCGGCATAAAATTTTATGGTTGCAGTGCTCAAAAATCCGCTTCTGATAGATTCTGCTATACCAATTATGCTTAGGAAGAAAAACCAGGTACCCACCTCGTCCATCTCCATCTTTCGATAGATGAATCCCATTTGCACAAATGCCATAACAGCGATCAGTCCGTTGCTCGCTAATGCCAGGAAGTGCTTATTATTTAATTTCGATAGAGAGAATTTTGGCATGATTGCGAACCAGTTTCCTATTTGACATAAAAATGCAAAAAAATCACCGATAGTAAAACAGGGACATAAAACTAGCTAAATTTTAAGCAGCATCCCAGAATAACATTTTGTCGCACTCAAAGATCGGTCGGCTTTCTACGCAGATCTGCAAACTCCCAAAACGTACCCGCCCGTAACAGCCATTCAACCAGCCCGTATTTGAAATACCGGAACCACACATGAGAGAAGATCATCTGTAAAATAAAAACTCCGGTTGCAAGAAAGAAGTTTTGGCCTGGGGTAGTAACATTATAAAGCCCAAGACCAAAATGAAAGAACAAAAACAGCCCGGCAACAGTTTGAAACAAGTAGTTGGTTAATGCCATTTTTCCGGTTACTGCAAGGTATCCGGTCAGCTTCAATGTAAGCCTGTGATTAAATAACATCGCCACAAATGATATGCTGGTAGCCACCGATATTATGCTTTGAAAGAAAACTAAAATGAAGCCAAGTAACTTAATTTTCAGGTTATTTTCGTTTGCAGGAACGTCAATGTGTTGTGTCAAAAGTTGCAATAGAATTAATACAAGAATATTAACAACGATTATATACTTAAGCTTTCCTTTTAGCGCATTGATCTTAAGCAAGATGCCTGTTCGGGCAGCTAGCATTCCAAACACAAAAAATCCAAGGATCATAAAAAAACTCCCATCCCACTCCTCAAATTGGATCCGGGTATGAATAAAGGAAATATTAAAGCGGATATTGTCCATAATATTCCCGCCGGTAACCACCATATAAAGTTGCTCCATCTTTGAATTCCCAGCAACCGCACTCACCTGGGTATGTGATACAACAGTATGGTACCAATGATAAATATTAAGAAGCATCGTAGGAACATCCAACGTCAGTAATAAACCCAGTATCAGTAAATATTTATTGCTCAATCGCCTTAAATAGATGAGCGGCAACATGAGTATTCCATAAACAAACAATATATCACTATACCAAAATAAAAAATGCAGCGCCCCTATAAGGAATAAAAAGAATGCCCTTCGAATAAACAGCAGGTCGATATCCTTATTGTACTTCTTAAAACTTACCGACTGCAAATAAAAACTATAACCGAAAATGAAGGAAAAAAGTATGTAAAATTTATAGTTGATAAAGTATATGTTCAGGTGTTCCGTTATTCTTGAGATCAGGCCGTAATCTTTGTGCGATATAGATTCGATATAGGCACAATCCCAATGGTTATAATGGCATAAAATAATGCCGTATAGCGCAAAGCCCCGCAACGCATCGATCAATATGACCCTTTCTCCGCTCCCCCTTCCTTCTTCCGCAATTTTCGCAACCATCCTATTCTAAAGTGTTAAAACCTGATACTCTCAAAAATTGACACCCGAATGACCTTATAGAGATCAAAAACCTAGTCATAGCACCTCCGTGGTTCGATCTAAAAAAACACACTCATCTCCTTCTGGTACTTTGACGCCTCCTCATTCGCCCGCTCCGCAAACGCAGTGCTGCTATCCGCAAATATGATCCCTCTCGAAACATTGATCAATACTCCAGCGTCCTTATTAAAAGCATTCTTGCAAACCGTATCCACATCCCCACCCTGCGCCCCCACACCCGGCACTAGGAAGAAATGCTCCGGCAGCAAGGCGCGTACTTCCTGTAGCTGCTCTTTTCTTGTAGCGCCTATCACAAACATTATATTATCCGGTGTACCCCACGAGGCCACAGTCTTCAGCACCTTTTGATAAAGCAGTTCATCACCACACTGCTGTAGCTGAAAGTCTGCGCTGCCGGCGTTCGAAGTGAGTCCGAGCACAATTGACCACTTGCCCTCAAACTGGAGAAATGGTTTCACACTGTCCGCGCCCATATACGGAGCCACAGTCACGCTGTCATAGGGATATGTCTGAAAGAACGTGCGTGCATATTGTTCCGATGTATTGCCGATATCGCCGCGTTTTGCATCGGCGATGGTAAAAATACCCTTAGGTATATAGTTCAGCGTCTTCTCCATACTCACCCATCCTTTCACACCCTGCGCTTCGTAAAACGCCGTATTTATTTTATAGGCCACTGCCTGGTCTTTCGTAGCATCAATGATCGCTTTATTAAACGCAAATGCGGGGTCTTCCTCCTGCAGCAGGTGCTTGGGTATTTTAGTAAGATCCGTATCCAGCCCCACACACAGCACCGATCTCTTCTTAAAAATAATGTCTACCAGTTCTTTTCTGTTCATGGGCTAAAGATATAAATGAAAATTTGAGCGATAAAAGAAAGCAGGATAAATCGTACAAAATCCTCATCATTTCCTGAGGGTGCACTTCAAATATTCGAATACAATTGATTGTTATCTCCTCGTAAAAAGAAGCCCTACAGGCTTCAGTGTGAATAGCCACCGGTAGAACCGGTGGTAAAATGACCGAAAAAAGTGCCAACCCCAATGGGGGTTGATTGTGGAATTTAGAGCAAAAATTTGAAATGCACCATTTCCTGACCAAAGTCATAAACCTTATTGATGTCCATCACCATTTCCGGTTATCCGTTAACGGACATTTGCTTTACAAAAGCGAAACTATGAGGATCAACATGACGAATTTAGACAGGACAATACGTTTTTTAATAGGCGTGGCAATAATTTTATTGAACGCCTTCAGCCTTATCAATCCAGGTATCGGGATGATACTGATGATCATTGCAGTCACGTTGCTGGTCACCACTTATACCGGCTACTGTCCCTTCTATTGGCTGTTCGGCCACAACAATGCCAGGACCCGCGCAAAATGATCTCATTTTAAAAACAACGAAAGATGAATACGGAACATAGTTACGAAGTAAGCATAGATTGGGTAAAGGATCGCGTCGGCGAGCTCTATTCGTCCGAGCTTTTTGAAGATCTGCAGGTTGCCACGCCTCCGCCATTTCCGGGTGGCGTCGAAAATCTCTGGTCGCCCGAACACCTGTTTACCGCAGCCATAAATAGCTGCCTGATGACCACCTTCCTCGCAATCGCAGATAATTCAAAACTTTCCTTTAAAAAATTCACTTCCAAAGCGCTGGGAAAACTTGAAAAGGTCAACAACCGCTACGTAATGAGCGAGGTGACGCTAATGCCGACACTTACTATCTTGCGGGAAGAAGACCACGACAAAGCAATGAAGGTGCTCAAGAAGTCTGAAGAAGGCTGTCTTATCTCCAATTCAGTGATCTCAAAGATCATATTTCAACCAACAATTATTGTAGCAGACCGAGCATAATTACTTTCTCCAATAGCTCACATAAACACTGGACGAACTTACCAAACTATCACTTATCAACACACCGCCTCATCATACACCTTCAGCTCATTATACAGCGTATCCCGCTCCACAGGTATACGGCCCACCGCATGTATCATATCACAAAGTTCCTCTGTAGTGAGCGATGGTCTCTGCTCCTCGGCTCCAGCCATTGAGTATATCTTTGTTGTATCATCTATTGTTCCGTCAAGATCGTTCACGCCAAAAGACAGAGTAAGCTGCGCAGTCTGCCGGCCCAGCATCGGCCAGTAGGCTTTCAGGTTCCGGAAGTTGTCCATGAAAATACGCGCGATCGAATACAGCCTCAGATCTTCAACTATCGTCGACTCTGCTATGTGCGACATATCATTATCCCCGTTACGGAACTTAAGCGGTATAAAGCAATTGAAACCACCTGTCTTATCCTGCAGCTGTCTCAGGCGGCTCATGTGATCTATGCGATGTTCGTATTTCTCAATATGCCCGTAAAGCATAGTAGCATTAGAGTGCATGCCCAGGTTATGCACGGTCTCATGTATCTTTAGCCAGCCATCACCATCTACTTTGTCCGCACATATCACACTGCGCACATCAGGATGGAATATCTCCGCACCACCACCGGGTATCGACTGCAATCCCGCATCCTTCATCTTCTTCAGCCCATCCTCAATACTCAGCTTGGCTTTGCGTATCATATAGTCAAGCTCCACCGCTGTGAACCCCTTTATGTGCAGATCCGGCCGGTGCGCCCGTATCTTGCGCAGCAGCTCACAGAAAAACTCAAGGTTCATCTTGGGGTGTACACCACCTACAATATGCACTTCTGTAACAGGTTGCCCGTCATACTTGCGCACCATATCCATCATTTGCTCCATGCTCAGTTCCCAGCCATCATCCCGATGCTTGTACTGGCGTGAATACGAACAGAAGTTGCAGGTAAACACGCAAACATTCGTTGGCTCAATGTGAAAATTACGGTTAAAGTACACCTTGCCCTGGTGCAGTTTATCGGCTACGTAGTTGGCAAGCGCCCCCACAAAGCCCAGTTCACCTTTATCAAAAAGAAGAACGCCCTCCTCTTCCGAAAGGCGTTCTCCGTTTTGTACCTTATCTGCTATGGTAAGCAGGCGACTATCTAAATTCGATTGTTTTAATACTTCTGCAAGATTCAGTGGCTTCACTATCATTGTAACAATATTTTCCGGGTAACACTTCCGGATGCAAAGTTACATTTTACGAAGTAAATACCCTTACTCAATCCTGATAGGTCTATAGAATAATAATCTTTATTCTGGCCCTGAACCAATGCTACTTGCTGGCCCACCAGGTTAACAACTACTATATTATCCAGTATTTCTTCCTGTGAGTTAACGGAGATATTGATCTCACCTGTGGTTGGGTTAGGATAAACGCTCAGGCTGCTTTTCAGCTCAGTAACCGAAGGTTCAACACCTGTGGTCGTGCAGGGCACAAGCAAGCTTGGGTTTTGCGTCAGGCTATAGCTCTCGCCGCCAGACACCAATACTTTCGAGGCCATTGCTGCCGCCTGCAGTGTGGTAAACATATGCATAGCCCCATCATCTGTATAATCCATGTAGCTAAGACATGCTACGCCGATCGGCTGCGTCTCAGTAGTACCATGAAATTCACAGCAGTCATGGATAGTTCCGCCCGAAATAGTATACGTTGGTGACCCATACACTGCATCAGACTCAGGCGGAGTATCGGATATTCCGTCATCCGAACCTGTCCCTGAAGAACAGCCGGATGCTGTAGAAGACCATGTGGGACACCTGCCGCCATCATCGCCCCATGGATGCCATATCTCAAAAAAGTGACCTACTTCATGCGTCAGGGTACGGCCCTTATTATATGGACTTGGAAAAGAGCCGGCGCCTGAGGTCGTTTTGCCAAGGCTGTTATAGAGTATGCAAACTCCATGTTGGCTGCTGGGGCCACCCGCGGGAGGAACCGTGATGCCTAGCAGGCTTGCCGCAGCGCCGGTAAAGTTGATGCACCATACGTTAAAATACTTGGTGTGGTCCCAGGATGCAAGGCCCGTGCTTGCCAGCTTCTCCTTAGGTGTCGTCTCATTGATCACGTCATAACCGGCATCGGTAAGCGTGCTGCCTGCAATGATCCTTATCTCATAGCCGGGCGAACAGTTCCCGCTGGGGTCCTTTCTCGCCAATCCAAACGAGATACCCGAATTCCCATACAATGATTTCCAGCTGGCAGGTATCAGGCTGGAATCCGAATTTTGTTTGTTGAAATCACGGTTAAGCACAGCTATCTGTGAATCGCAACGCTTGATGATACCGGAAGTACCACCTAAATTATTGAACTGCGCAGAATCAACGATGATATGAAAGATCACAGGTATCGCTGATGTGACTGTAGTACGCTCAGTACCCGCTTGTGCCTTATACAGCAGATATGATTCGGCATCCGCCTGCAACGCTTCCTTCTGTGCCTGGAATTTTTCAGCCCATGATGGGTCCTGGGCGATCATTTTGTCGTGCCAGGCCTTCATGCCGCACCGCTCAGGTTGTTGCGCAAACACCGTTGTGTGCAGCAATACACCCGCGCCGATCATTGTAAAAATCTTTTTCATTAAGCTCCGGTTTTAAAATTTATATAAGTGAATAGATCAGAAATACTTGCTTCTAAATATCGGTATTGATTTTATTGTAACAAAATTTTACGCGTAATACTTCCGGATGCGAAGTTGCACTTAACTATGTAAATGCCCTTGCTCATCCCGCCTAGGTCCAGCGAATATTGATCCTTACTTTCTCCTTTTGCCACTGTCACCTGCCGCCCCAGTAGATCCAAAACAACTATATCGATAAGTTTCTCCGCCTGCGAATTGACCGCAACATTTATCACTCCGCTCGTAGGATTTGGAAATATCCTCAGGCCACTCCTGGTTTCAGTTGGCGAAGCTTCAACCCCTGAAGGGGTGCAAACGACCAGCAAGCCGGGATTCTGTGTAAGGTTGTAGTGTTCGCCTATTGTGCCCTCTCCCGCAGTCGTTCCTGACCCGCCAACCGGCACAAGCACCATAGAAGCCATCACATTAGCCTGGTCTGGTGTAAAAAGCTGCATAGCATTATCATCGGTATAGTCCATATAGCTCAGGCAGGCAATGCCCACCGGCTGTGTATTGGTTGAACCATTCATTTTGCAGCCATCATTTAGCGTACCCCCGCTCAGGGTGTACACTGGCGCTCCATACTGTGCGTCCGACTCTGGCGGAGTATCATTCAGTCCGTCATCGGCTCCGCCGCTGTTCCATGGGCATAAGCCGTCATCATCTCCCCAAGTATGCCATATCTCGAAAAAATGGCCGGTCTCATGTGTAAGTGTTCTGCCAAGGTTGAATGGAGCCTCCCATCCACCGGTACCCGGTGCCGACCCTGTAAAACCGGTTGAGCCCAGCGTATTATAGAGAATATCAACTCCCATCTCCCACGAATTTGACCAGCCCGCAACCACATCGCTTTTAGTCGTGGTAATGCCAAGCAGGCCATTTGAGGCACCGGTGAAATTGATGCACCACACGTTGTAATACTTGTCCACATCCCACGCAGCAAGACCGGTAGCTGCCATTTTTTCAGCCGGTGTTGGCTGGCTGTCTATGTCATATCCTACTGTTGTAAGCGAGGTACCCGGTAGTATCCTCACCTCATAACCGGGTGAGCAGTTGCCGCTCGGGTCTCTGTGCGCAAGGCCAAAATGGATACCGACATTCCCATAGAGCGGTTTCCAGCCCGATGGGATCAAGGCCGAGTCTGCATTCTGCTTATTAAAATCTGCATTCAGCACAGCGATCTGCGAGTCACATCGTCTGATGATGCCCGATGCGCCCCCCATGTTATAGAATTGCGCCGAATCAACGATGATGTGAAAAATAACAGGCACCGCCGATAATGCCGTCGATCTTTCTGTCGTCGCATGTAATTTGTATTGCTTGTAATAATCCCCCGCTGCCTGCAACGACGCCTTTTGGTTTGCAAGAAACCTCGCATAATCCGGGTTTTTAGCGATCATTGCTTCATGCTTACGCTGCATGCCGCACTTGCGGATATGTTGTGCAGATAGAGCGGTATGCAACAACATACTTCCCCAAAGGAGGAGGAGTAATTTCTTCATCAATTCGTTTTGTTAAAATAAGGTAAAAGTGCGATCAACGTAAAGTTAAAGAAAACAGATGTAGCTACAACAAACTATAAAGTAAATATTATCATATTACGGTCATTTTGCTGACCTTTGGGGCTAACTAAATAAATAAGGGGGTGATTATCAGGTACCTTCACACAAATCACGCTACTTCACCCGCTCCATCGGAGAGGGATGACGAGAGGTCATTCTTCGCTTTTCAGTCTCTTTATTACGCCTTTTTCCGGCTGTTGATCTCGTCCCTGATGTGAATGGCGCGCACATAGTCTTCTTGGTCCAGCACAGTCTGCAGCAGATTATTCAGCTCATCCAGGTTCATCCCCTTCATCTCCGCGTCCTGCGCACCTTTATTGCTCACCGGTATCTGTGCCGATTTGTTGTCTGCAGGAGCCTCTGCGGTTCCTTCTGGCTGGTCAAGATACAGGCCGGCCGCTTCCAGGATGTTCTCGTAAGTATACATTTTACAGTTAGCGCGCACAGCCATCGCTAGTGCGTCGGATGTGCGGGAGTCGATTTCCACAGTTTCATCGTCGTGGCGGCACATGAGCTTCGCAAAAAATATGCCCTCCTCCAGCTTGTATATGACCACCTCGGTCAGCTCTATGCCAAAAGTGGTCATGAAATTGGCGAACAGATCGTGAGTGAGCGGACGGCTGGGCTGCATCCGCTCCAGCGCTACGGCTATTGCCTGGGCTTCAAAACCACCTATCACAATTGGTAAACGGCGCAGGCCATTCACTTCACCCAGTACCACAGCGTATGAATGTGTTTGAGTAATACTATGTGATAAAGCAACGATTTCTAATTCTATCTTTTTCATCTAATCTATATACTTACTGCATATTACTTTGTGAAGGTAATAATTTTTATAAAAAATCGTTCCGCGGAACAAAACAAACTAACAGGACACCTAAGGCTGGCGGTCTCAAACACTACTCGGGATACCAACCTTTTCATCTCCGCGGCTTAGCGGTTAAACAAACACTAAAACAGCGTCGGCGCCTCTGGCTCCCCATGCTCATCCACAGCATCAGACACCAGCGATATTTCCTTCAGATCATCTGCCGACAGGAAGCTACCCACCGTTTTCCAACCCGTAATATCCACCGTTTCATGCAGCGCCACAGTTTCTTCCTGCCAGTCGGTCTTCTTCTTCCCCCTCCGCAGTATCACCACCGGTTCCTGCCGGGTCGTCACCAGTTCCAGGTGGTTGCCCGGACCGTCTTTAATAAACAGGTACCTGCTTTTCAGTGTCTGGCTTTCAACTATAAACCGCTTCACATTGAACTGCTTACTCTTTGCATCAAAGTACACCGCTGTTATCACCTTCTCCGAGTGGAACTTCTCTATCAGCACTACATTATCCGCATCGTAGCGGTTACTTACATCACATGCTGTTATCTCGTAGGTACCGTCTTTATAAAACGCTATGATGCGGTCTGCCTCGTCAAATCTGCCCAGCAACATCCCATGACTGTCCTTGTTAAGCCTGCCCACACTGTCATCATACCATATCTGCGGTGCCGACAATGTAGAACGTCCCTTCTCCTTCAGCTTCACACCCTTCACCGGGTACTTCGTCACCTGGTTGCCTTGCGCTCCCCTGCTCTTTATCTCCAGGTCGGCAAATGAATAGTCGAACACCTTGGTGCGCGCCTTGCTCGTTGGGTGTAGGTTTATCGTCACCACCTCCGCTTCTCCGTTCGGATTAACGGTAAAGTACTGCACCTTACTCCCGGTATTCCCCTTCGTCAGGTCATATTCCTTATCGCGGGTCACACCGGTTACGTTAAATCGCTTGGCATAGGTGATACCTGTTTTGCCGTCCATGTACATCATATTGTACGTGGTGCGCTCGTCGCTCTTCTGGAAGACCGCCAGGTGGGTAATGTCCTTACCGACAAAGGTCTTGTCGGAGACCTTCGTCACCTGCATCTTACCATCCTTCCGGAAAACAATGATGTTATCTATATCTGAGCAGTCAAATGCAAACTCATCTTTCTTTAGCCCAGTGCCTATGAACCCTTCTTTATAGTTCACATACAGCTTGGTATTGGCTATGGCCGCTACATTGGCATTTATATTCTCAAACGGACGTATCTCCGTCTTGCGCTCCCTGCCTTTGCCATATTTTTTCAGCAGGTTCTCATAATACTTTATCGCATAGTCGTTCAGATTAGCGATATGGTTTTTCACCTCGGCTATATCAGCCTCCACACCCTTTATATGCTCGTCTGCCTTAAAAGTGTCATACTTCGATATGCGCTTGATGCGTATCTCCGTCAGCCTTATAATATCATCCTGCGTTATCTCACGGCGGAACCTCTTCTTATAAGGCTTCAGTCCATCGTCTATAGCCTTCAATACCCCTTCCCAGGTCGTCTGTTCTTCTATATCGCGGTATATGCGCTTCTCAATGAAGATCTTCTCCAGCGATGAGTAGTGCCAGTCCTCGTCCAGCTCGCCCAGCTTTATCTCCAGCTCGCGCAGCAGCAGTTTCTTGGTATACTCCGCCGAGTGCCGCAGCATATCACTCGCACCCACAAAATGGGGTTTATCACCCATAATGATGCAGGCATTCGGCGATATCGAAATCTCACAATCCGTGAACGCATACAGCGCATCTATGGTTTGATTGGTAGATACACCGGGAGCCAGTTGAATGGCCAGCTCCACATCCTTGGCCGTATTATCTGTTACGCTCTTTATTTTTATTTTGCCGCTCTCATTGGCCTTTAGTATGCTGTCGGTCAGTTGCGATGTAGTGATGCCATACGGCACATCCTTTATCAGCAGCGTCTTCTTATCCGACTCTTCTATACGCGCCCTTACGCGCACCTTTCCGCCACGTGCACCATCGTTGTAGTTGCTAACATCAATCATCCCCCCCGTCAGGAAATCGGGATACAATTCAAATTTCCGCCCCTTCAGATGCTTGATGGCGCATTCAATGATCTCGCAAAAGTTATGTGGTAATATCTTGGTGCTCAGCCCCACCGCTATACCCTCCGTACCCTGTGCCAGCAGCAGCGGGAACTTCATCGGCAGCGTCACCGGCTCATTCTTGCGACCGTCATAGCTTAGCTGCCACTCCGTAGTTTTGGCATTGAAAGCCACCTCCAGCGCAAATTTCGACAACCGCGCCTCTATATACCTCGGCGCCGCCGCACTGTCTCCCGTGCGGGCATCGCCCCAGTTACCCTGTGTCTCAATAAGCAGGTCTTTCTGCCCCAGGCCCACTATCGCATCGCCTATCGATGCATCGCCATGCGGGTGATACTGCATACTCTGCCCTATGATGTTGGCCACCTTGTTAAATCGGCCATCATCCATTTCCTTCATGGCATGCAGTATACGCCGCTGCACAGGCTTCAGCCCGTCTTCCATGGCAGGTACAGCACGCTCCAGTATTACATAGCTGGCATAGTCCAGGAACCAGCTTTCATACATTTGGTTGATCATCACCGCGCCCGTACCGGCAAATTCATTCTGTTCATCCGTTAATAGCCCCACTCAAAAAAAATTATTGTCTGCAAAATAATTCATAGTGGCTTATATACTGCGATTTTTTTTGAACAGGTGTGGATTATTGGCCTTTTCGATGTGTGACTGATGTTCTTGGTAAGCCCGCCGAACCATGGCTGGTTGACGTCAGCATTTAGCGAAATAGCATTTTGGGCGGTTAACTAGGAATGACTTGAAAATATCTGTAGAAATTATTTAGCTTTAGCTCGTTGAAGACTATCTGAAATGTGTCTATAACCTACTTCCAGATGCGACTAGGCGAACATCGTGAAGAACTAGAAATCGCTAAAAACCACTTATTATATGAAAGAAAAAATACTAACGCTTGAAGAAATCCTCAATCTTTCTAAAAGACAAGAAAGTCATTTCTATGATAGAAAAGCTAAAGAAATTGAGGGGAAAAAGATTCAGAAAATAGCAACTGCCTTTGCGAATGCAGATGGAGGTGATTTTATTGTTGGAATAAAAGATGATAAGGCGGAGCTAGATCCCAATAAAAGATGGGATGGTGAAACTACGAAAGAAGAATTTAATAAGGTCTTTCAAAATATTATGGAGATAAAACCGTCAATTCCGTATACCGCAACTTTTTTATATAATCCCGTTGAGCAAACCTATGCGTTACAAATAACAGTTGAAAAGAGCGAGAAAGTACATCAAACAGCGGACAATAGTGTTTATGTGAGAGTTTCCGCAATGTCTACACCAATTAAAGATCTGCAAAAGATACAAGAGCTTTCTTTTGCCAAAGGCGAAACATCCTATGAAGACCTCATATTAAGAGACGCTAGAGCCGAGGATATTTTCGAATCTTTTGAAATAAAAAGATTTTTAAATGATTACTCTCCAAAGTCAGACACAATTGACTTTACGGTGAATCAAAATCTTGTTGATCGATCCACTTATGAGCCCAAAATTTGCGGCCTACTGTTGTTTAATGATAATCCAGTTGCTATACTCCCAAGGAAATGCGGAATAAAAATAACAAGGTATGACACAAATGAAAAGGTACCTGAGAGAGAACATCTAAAAGAACAAACAACAATTGAAGGCAGTTTATATGAGCAGATTCACAAGGCGGCAGATGCTGTAACTGAGTTAATGTCGAGCGTTAAAATATGGACGCCAAAAGGATTGGAGACTGTTAGATACCCGCAAGAAACGATTTGGGAAATTCTTGTAAACGCAGTCATTCACAGAGATTACTCGATTTCCGATGATGTTCACATACTTATTTTCAATAACAGAATTGAAATAATTAGCCCCGGTAAATTGCCAGGTTATGTTACCGAAGCCAATATTCTTGAATCAAGATATTCAAGAAACACGAAGATTGTAAGAACATTGAACCGGTACAAAAATCCCCCAAATAAAGATATGGGAGAGGGTTTGAATACCGCATTCCAAAAAATGAAGGATTGGAGACTTAGAGAACCTTCAATTAGGGTTGAAGGTAATTACGTTAAGGCAATTATTGCACATTCGCCAATTGCAACACCAGAAGAGGCAATAATTGAATTCCTAAATAACAACATTCAGA
>CANJQU010000067.1 GCA_947476485.1 Chitinophagaceae bacterium | reverse complement strand
CCAGCCGGCGTTGATGAACCGTTGAAAGTACCTGAAGGGGTAAAGGCTACGGTCCCGAAGGTCGCAGCAGCTTCAAAATAGCCCGGCACATTGTTTGCAGTCACTGTGAGCGTGGAAGTTCCTCCCGAACATATAGAGGACGGGGACACAGATGTTCCAAGTGAAGGGACCGCATTTCCTATTGTTTCACTTACCGTCGCTTTACAAGTGTTGGTACCTGTATAAGTAATAGTAGCGGTACCGCCGCTGACTGCTGTAACCAGGCCACCCGAGTTAACAGTTGCAACACCAGTATTTGAGCTAGTCCAGGTACCGCCTGTAGGCGCACCTGCAAGAGTAACTGTCGTGAGGCCGGTAGTACACAGATTGGCTGCGCCAGAAATAACCGGTGAGGCATTAACAGAAACCGATTTAGTAACCGATGCTGAGCAAGCTGAATAAGTGATTATTGTTGTTCCTGCTGAAACTCCGGTAACATTACCTGAGAAATCAACGGTGCCGGCAGTGCTGCCACCATCGTCCCAGAAGCCGCCAGGAAGTATATCGCTCAGGGTAATAACAGAACCTACACATACCGCATTCAAACCTGAAATTGGTAATGGCGCTGATAAGATATTTACATCCCTGCCTACAGCACAACCCTGGGCGGTAATAAGATAAGAGATAGTCGACGTACCAGTAGCCAAGCCAGTGACAGAGCCACCTGAGTTAACGGTTGCTACATTCGTATTTGAACTGGTCCAAACGCCACCTGATGTTGTATGAGCATACAAAGTAGTGCCGCCATCATAGCATGCATATTGTGTACCCGTTATAGCAGGCGTATTACATGAAATATTTACATAGTATTCTTCATACTCTCCATTAGTAACCGCAGTACATGCGCCAGACGCTCCAGGATTAGTACCTCTTGTTATCCTAACCCTCATGCTGGTCATTCCCGACACTGCGTCAGAAGGTATGTTGAAAGTATTAGATACAGTTGTATTTGTTGACCCGATCGCCAACCCAGTACCGACTGCCAGGTATTCAGATGCATCGTAAGTACCATTATGATTAAAATCTATCCAGGCAGACATGTATGAAGTTGCTAAAACACCTGCATGGGTAGTGGCCATACTCAATGTATAACCTGAACCTTGCGTCACAGATGCAGAAGGCGATGTATAAATCGTTCCATTCGCACATGCCGTGGTATTGTTTATCCCTGCGAAGGTGACATTCGTTATACGATCATTCGTACAGGTTCCGGCAACAGCACATGGCGTCATGCAGGAAGCAAATGTATTAACCGTAACTGTCTTAGTTACAAATCCTGGCGAGCCACAACCTGTAGTATAGGTTACTATAACAGTGCCTGAAGAAACGCCGGAAGTCAAAGTAACCGGTGATCCGGATGTTCCGATAGTTGCCATAAGCGAACTGTTCGTTGACCAAAGGCCGCCTGCAGTTGCATCGCTGAGCGTCATACTGCTGCTCGGGCAAAATGAGTTTGCACCAGATATTGCAGCAGGGGTTGAGCCTGTTGATACTAATACACTTACATTATTTGTGCTGCTGCAACCTGTTCCGGTATTCGTTACTGTAACTGTAGCTGCATACACGCCAAGCGGCGCAGCGCCAGGCACGGTAAGCACAACAGGAGATGCAGGCAAAGAAGTGCTGCTTACATCTGCAAAGCCGGCAGAGTGCGCGGCTGCGCTATATATTATTGAATATTGGTCAGGGCTGCCTACCGTACCTGAATAGTTAAGGTTCGCAGTTGTTGCACCACCACATGCCGATGCTGATGAGCTAAACGAAACGATCGGTGAAGGTGTAACATTCACAGTTACTGTATTGGTACTGCTGCAACCTGCCGCATTGGTACCGGTAACGGTATAAACAACATTGCTTGTGGCAACAACAGATGGAGTTGCTACCGCTGCATTGGTGAGGCCCGTAGCTGGCAGCCAGCTATAGGTTGTTCCCCCTGATGCTGTAACCAGATCGGCGGGAGCAAAAGAGCAGCGGTTGACAGTAGATGAAGTGACTAATATTGTAGGATTGGTTGAGTTTGTAACTGTGAACGTTGCAGTGTTGCTGCAGACGCCGGATGTTCCGATCACAGTATAAACAGTGCTCGAAACCGGATTCGCGGTAAACACTGCGTCGGTTGATGAACCAGTGCCGGCAGGCGACCACAGATAAGTAGTTGCTCCACTCGCAGTACTTGATGTACCTGCTCCGTCGCAGTTACCTGCTGCAGAAGGTGTTGTCACCACTGCCGGCGTCGCCTGAACGGTAATGATCACGTTGGGATCAAAGCCGCAACCATTGGAATATGATATAGTTGAAGTACCTGCTGCAACCGCGGTAACTAATCCACCGGCAGAAACTGTAGCCACCGCTGTATTAGAGCTGCCCCATGCACCGTCTGTAGACGCATCAGTAAGCGTAGTGGTAGTGCCGCTACACATAATTGAAGTACCGCCGTTTACGACAGCCGGCTGTGCATGAACGGTTACGGTTGTTGTAGCCGTGTTCGAGCATCCTGCTGTAGTAATTGTAGAGGTGATCACATTGGTGGTAGTAAGGATAGTTGTAGTCGGGTTATAATATACGGTACCAATTGATGATCCGGAATACGGAGTTGTAAACGTAGCATCGGTATAAAGATCTGTAGACGGAGACCATGTAGTAGGCGTTGGAGTTGGGATATTACCTGTAAGTGTCATATTATCCAGGTAGCAATTATTACCATAATAGCTCACTGCATTAATAAGTATATAGTTTGTTCCGCCATAAGTAGTCGGTACACTCACTGTATAATTATACCATCCCGAAGTTCCGGTTGTTGAAGTTCCCGACAATGGCCCGGTAATTGCAGTTGCGGCATCCCTTGGCACAAATCCAAGACTGGTGCCACCGACTGCCGGTGTGCCATTTAAATATATACCAAACCCTTCGCCCGCGTAACCAGAGCCAGTATAGCTGCCAGTGGCATCGCGGTACACCCAGAATGATAAGACGGCACCCGTGACACCGGTCATGCTGAATGAAGGTGAATAGATGGTTTCTGAACAACCCGAACAGTTGTCGCTATAACTGTTCAAATATAAAAAGTATGATCCTGACTGTGCTGTGGAGACTGTGGGATTGCTTGCCGAAGTCGTGCGGCTAAGGTAGCTGGCACTCGCAAGGATATTCCAACCCGCAACGGGAGTTCCCGGAGTAGATGGCACACCGCTTTCAAAACTCTGTGCAGCGAAAAGACTGCCAAAAGCCAATGTGTTGCTGGTTATCGTAACACTGCCACCATTACATATAGACGCCGTACCGGGCACCATGATCGGCGAAGCAGGAATAACGCTTACCGTTTGCACACGAGTAATAACACAACCAGATGTATTAGTATAGCTGATCGTAGTTGTACCAGCAGCAATGCCACGGAAAATACCCGATGCACTGCCTATAGTACCGGTAGCGGGAGTTACACTCACCCAGGTACCACCACCAGGCGTACCGGTAAGTGCAGTCGTAAGTCCCACACACGAATTTCCTGTACCGGAAATTGAAGGAAGTGCATTAATAGTTACAATTGCAGACGTGGCTGAGATCGTAGGACAACCGGTAGTGCTTGCAGATAATGTATAAACACCTGCGTTACCCGCGGCTACACCAGTAACCCCGGTGCTCAAAGACGTAGGACTCGTGATGCCGGTGCCTCCCGGACCAGACCAGGCATATGTGGTTGCTCCGCCGCCGGCAGTACCGGTAAGCGTCAGGTTTTGGCCTGAACAAACCGGGTTCGGACTTGCAGTAGCAGTAACGCCCGTAACAGGGGCATGCACAACAACAGATGATGAGGTAACCGTTACCGAACAAATACCATTTACAGCGGTCAGGGTATACACGCCTGAATTTGCCAGTGCAACACCGGTAACACCTGTAGTCAATGAAGTAGGACTGGTAATAGCAGTACCACCCGGGCGAACCCAGCTATATGTTGAGGCACCAGTCGCAGCGCCTGTTAATGTCAGGTTATCGCCTACACACAAAGGATTGGGTGAAGCAGTTGCGGAAACACTGGTTGGTGAGGTAACAACGGTAACAGTTCCGGTACTTACAGTTAAAGTAGGGCACCCTGCTACACTAGCAGTAAGTGAATAAACTCCAGCGTTACCAGTAACAATACCTGTCACATCGGTGCTCAACGATGTGGGGCTTGTGATGGCTGTGCCACCCGGGCCATTCCACGCATAGTTGGTGGCACCTGTAGCCGCACCCGTTAGGGTCAGGTTGGTTCCGGTACATAAAGGATTTGGAGAAGCAGTAGCAGAAAGGCCCGTGACAGGAGCGTTAACGACAACTGCTGATGACACTGCGGCCGCCGAACAGGTACCATTAGATGCGGTTAGTGTATATACACCCGCATTGCCGGCAACTACACCCGTGACGCCGGTGCTCAAAGAACCCGGAGATGCGATAGTAGTGCCTCCCGGCCCAACCCACGAATATATAGATGCGCCGCTTGCCGTACCGGTAAGGACCAAGTTATCGCCAACACATATAGGATTTGGACTTGCAGTAGCACTTACTCCTGAAGGTACAGGGGACACCGTTACTATGGCGGTGCTCGATCTCGTAGTACCACAACCGTTTGTTGCAGCAATTGTATACACACCTGCGTTTGCGGCGATCACGCCCGCAACACCAGTACTTAATGATGTAGGACTTGTGATCGCTGTACCACCCGGGCCTGACCAAAGATAACTACTGGCACCCGTGGCCGCGCCGGTAAGCGTAAGATTTGCACCGGGACATAATAAAGTTGGGCTTGCAACTGCAGAGACACCGGTAGGTGCAGTGGCATTCACTACAAGAGAAGCTGAAGTTGCAGTAACGGTAAAACATGAATTCGAAGCACTGAGGGTATATACACCAGCATTTGCCGCGATTACGCCGGTAACACCAGTGGTCAATGATGTAGGGCTGGCAATCGCAGTTCCTCCCGGCCGGGTCCACGCATATGTAGTGGCTCCAGTAGCGGTTCCGGTTAGTGTCAGATTACCTGCAGTACATATTGGATTGGGAGAGGCTGTGGCGGTGACTCCAGTAGGCGGCCCCGTAACTGTCACTGTTACCAGCGGAGAAAATTTTGGCGCTGGGTTGTTCGTACCACCTGCAGATGTTACATAAAGAAAATAATAGTACACCCCTGCCGTAGCCGTGCTGATACTTCCTCCAGCTAAGTTAGCCGCACGCGCGGCAGCAGTAGCAGTGTATGTAGTCGGCGATCCTACTGCCGTTGCTCCAGTAAGTGTGCTGGCCGCACCGGAAGTATTATAATACCATTGATAGGTGACACTGGTACTTACTCCCCCAAAAACAGAAGCACTGCTGTGACTAATTGAGCCCGTCAGTCCGCTAGCAGTTAGGCTCCGGCAGACGCTTTGAGTTCCTGATGCACTAACCACATTCGGAAAATAATAAGTGATCGCGGCAAATGATCTGTTCCCCGCACTGCTCAACAGTACCAGCAACAAACTGATCAACACTAATTTAAACCGTTTGATACCGGTAACTGCAGAGAAAATCATCCGCTCTACTTTGTTTGCGTCCGTCGCAAATCCCGTAGTTTTTTTCGTCGCAATAAAATTTTCTGTGCCGATCGTGGAAAAGTTTGCCATAAGCTTAAAGTTTTAAAATTAACTAACCTTTTGTATACTAAAAATAGTATATTTATTAAATAAGTTATTTTGCGCAAATTTATGCACAAAATTTGTAACTGACAAAATATCTTTTATCTCAAGCAATTTGAGCCATTCATTCGCCAGATCAATACTTTCATAACGACTCAAAACGATTGAAATACCTTTTAATTGGTTGTTTTTGCTGTGTTTAAAGGAGCTTTTTAAACAAAAAAAATCGTTCACCCCTTAATACTTTACTTTTACCCCTGATTTTCAATAGATGAAATTAGGGGAAAAAAAATAATTTTATTATTTCAACCCTATCGTTAACTATATAATAACAGTTTTTTTAGTTAAAACTTAATTCATATTGCTATTTATTTTAACTATTTGCCGATAATATGCTTATTTGAACTTAACATTTTTGGCTGATATGGCTGCAGCAGCACGATGATACATGGCTGCGTAGACCCAAAGCATTGCAATCCAGGCAAATGTGAGTTCCCGCAATGCAAACTCCTGTATCCTGAAAATATGAAAAAGAAAACAGCAGATAAGCAATGCTATTGCCGTGATCGCATAGTATTTCTTTATCTGCGGTTTGCAAAAAGGTATGACCAGATTCACAGGCAATGCCCAGAGAATGTTATAGTTCTCTTTCCATGCAGGTTCGCAATCCATCATCCAAAAATATACCATATAGCACCCCATTATTCCTGTAGCAAATAACAGTATAAGGCTCATTATCCTTCCGTAAACCATTGTTTTTTTATATAGAAGGCTTCCGGCTGTAAGTAACGCTATAACAACAGACCAAATGAACGGTTCATTGATATTTGAAGACCAATCAACTGCGGCAGGAGTCAACTGCACCCTTTCAGCACACAATTTTTCACCGTTAAGTGTGGCTTTATTCAAGATCGCACTTAGGTACCAGGGATCGTACATCGCGTCAAAGTTGCTCATCACCCGGTCGGTACGGCTGGCGAACAACAGGTTTAATCCCAACCCAACCCAGTACTTATGCTGCTGCGGGCAATACAGGTTGATAGATACGTCCCGAAAAGTCAACCGGGAACCAGGCCCAATGACCTGCCCGGGAATAAAGCCCGGCCCAAGTACCTTTATCAACATATCTCTTATACGCGTAGAGCAGTTGTCATAAAAAGAATTGTAGTCGTAGTACCTCTTCTCTTTCCTTATGTTATCCTTCAAAAAAGAATTTATACTTTCTTTTTGATCACCGGTTAGTATCAATACCTGCTCAGTCAGCCCGCGCTTCTCTTCTTCAAATTGTACCATTAACTCCTTGAATGTTACTGTTTCCAGGAAACAGTTCATCTTGCCTGTGGCCCACTGCGTATAGACATTTTTTGTAAACTCCTCGTAAAACCCATAATTATAAATAAGATCGTGCCCTCTGCCGGTTTCCTCACTATCCACTATCCGGATGCACGAATGACCAAAAGACTCCATAGGATCCAGCCCGGGAGCACCCGTGATCATACTGATACGTAAATGGGAATGTTTTGGCGTATTATCACTATGTAATTTAGAAGTATCGTTTTGAGCATGCAGGGACAAAGAGACACTCAGGGCAGCAAGAAAAAAAAAGATACTTACCTTTATCATTATTCAAAGTTAGAACTCCAAAACTAACTAAAATACAGCAAATCAGTATTTCCGGAGGGCAGCATAGCGATAACAAATAACAGATGTTCAAAAAAATAGTCCAGCCTATATATGCATGTTATGCGGTCACAATATTATTTGTTTGTTTTATGGCTGTCTATCCGTTCATGCGGCTCTGCATGTTTGGAAACCCGGTGTCGGGCCGGAAAAAGCTTGCAAATATGCTCCGCACATGCTTCAACGCGTGGTTATTTCTAATCGGGATGCCGCTTAGGTTCATTGGTAAAAAACCATCTGGCAGCTATGTATATGTTGCCAACCATAGCTCTTACCTCGACACGTTTTCAATAGCCCCCGCCACTACGGGTCTATTCAGGGTACTCGGCAAGGCCGAAATGGCATCGATACCTTTTTATGGCTTTGTGTATAAGCAGATGGTGATCACCGTAGATCGAAAAAACCCAAAGAACCGTGCATTGAGTATGAAGCGGATGTGGCGGCAATTGCAAAAAGAAGGCAGTATGGTAATTTTTCCAGAAGGCACCTTTAACGAAACCCCAATGCCACTGAAGGATTTTTATGATGGTGCGTTTCGCCTGGCAATAATCTCTCAAAAACCAATTCACCCCATTTTGTTCCTGGATTCTGCTGAAAGATGGGACCCTGCTGCCTGGTGGAAATTCTGGCCGGGCAAGAACAGGGTGGTCTACCTGGAACCGATCTCTGTATCGGGGTTAAAAACAGGAGATACTGCCAAACTCAAAAAACAAGTATATGAAATAATGGAAAACTCGCTTAGAAAGTATAAAAGTGGCCGCTACCCAAATAGCATAAACAACGCCAGTATCTAAATTTAAAAAGTGAATGCCCCTGTGTGCAACACCTACGGTCATTATACCCCTTTTAGTTACTTATCAAAAACAAAGCGATCCGATCATCAATTTTTACCACCCTGTATTGTTGCCCTGTTTTTATAAACTACCTGCCCTAGCATATCCGGGATCTGAAGCAAAGTGTATTTGGCATTCCAACGTTACTGAACTAACGCTACGCAAAGGAATAAATGGTTTACTTTTTTATGCTCTTCACATCAAATCTGATCTCTTTTACATAGTTCAATATTTGCATCATCATCCCTTCTTCAGTGGGAATCATATTGGTAATATGACTGTGATATTTCCATATCTCAAGTACATCGGACGCATTTACTTCCTTGTCTTTATACTCAGGATTGAGGGAGTGTAATAAAAATGCTTTATTTTCCGGTATCAGCGTAATCATTTTGAAAAGAAATGTTTGCTCGTTCTTCATAATAACGATGCAGGGTGTATTTTTAAGCATTCGCCAGTCGGCAACGTATTCAGCAATTACGAGACAATTTTCCGGTATCGGCAACATACTATCCCCTTCCGTTGGAAACATTCGGTATGTTTTGTTCTGTGGCAAATGCGGCAGTGTAAACCTTGGCAGCTGTGCTATGAATTCAGGATCATTATATCCTGCCAGGTACCCCGCCTTTGCCTTTATAGGTACAAATTCTATATTCTCTTTATTGTCGGGCAACACTGAGATTGACAACACCCTGATCTTGTTGCCCGATATATAAGTATCATTGCCAGCTTCCAATTCACGTAGCTTTAACTCTCCAATCTTAGCGAGGTTGACTTTCAGCAAAGTATCTATTGCGATTTGAAAATAATCCGCTATCCGGATAAGGTCTTCGAGTGGAGGGTTTTTACTTAGCCCATTCTCATGAGCATTCAGTTTAGCCCGGGTAATACCTACTGCTCCGGAAAGTTCATCCTGGCTTTTCTTCTTACGCGTCCTCAGGAATTTCAGGTTCTCAGCCCAAAATAAATTTTGTTTTTTCATGACACTATGTTATTATTGGTAACAAACTATTGTCACTAAAAATAACAAAACTAAACAAAAAAATTGAACACACTTATAGGAAATAGTAAAGATAGTATTATCAGCAGGCTGCGGGAAGATATCGGGCTGATGGAAGGCTACAAACCACCTTGCACCAGCTTGCGCCATATAAGCGGACTAGAAGATATAGAAACCGCTTTTCGCAACAATATTTTCCCCACCGGCGCAATACATGAGTTCATATGCCTGAAAAACGAACATACAGCGGCAACTACTGGCTTCATAAGCGGCATCCTGGCTGTTGTGATGCAGCACGCAGGTGTTTGCTTGTGGGTAAGCACTAACCGCAGATTATTTGCTACTGCGCTAAGTACGTTCAATGCGATCCCTGACAATATCATTTTTATACTTGTAGACCGGGAAAAAGAAGTGCTTTGGGCTACCGAGGAAGGATTGAAATGCAAAGGTATCGCCGCCGTAGTTGCGGAAGTGAAGAACCTCACATTTATGCAGTCGCGAAGACTGCAACTTGCAGTAGAGGTCAGTAATGCAACCGGCTTTATCGTACGCAGCGATGCAGCCAAACTGTCTGCTACTGCTTGCACAGCACGTTGGCAAATAATACCACAACCAAGCAAAACGGAGGCTGGCCTTCCCGGCATAGGCTTTCCCCGCTGGCAGGTTGAATTATTGAAGGCCCGCAATGGAAGGCCGGGAAAATGGATCGTTGAGTGGTCAGCTAATAGCTTTAATATCATAACAGAACAACACAAGCATCAATACACACAGGACGACATAAGAAAAGCAGGGTAATGGCAAAGAGATATATGTCCATATGGTTTCCATATTTAACCACCGATTGGCTTACTGTAAAACAACCGGTACTACACGGGCTTCCCATAATTTTTACAGCTAAAGACCATGGCCGGCTCATGATAACAGCGGCAAACCCAGAGTCTGAAAAACAGGGCATATTCCCCGGCTCCACCGCTGCTGATGCCAAAGCTACTGTGGCGAACCTGCAGATATTTGATGATATACCCGGTAAAGCGGTACAATTGCTAACTGCTATCGGAGAATGGAGTATCCGCTTTACGCCCTTTGTGGCCATAGATGCTCCCAATGGGCTTATCCTTGATATCAGCGGATGTTCGCACCTATGGAGCGGCGAAGAACCCTATTTTGCCAATATACTCAACAAGCTTCGTAGCCGCGGATATGTTACGTATGGAGCTATTGCCGACACTATAGGAACTGCCTGGGCCATAGCACGGTTTGGTAAAGGAAGCCGGATCATAGAACCTTCTGGTCATGCTGCAGCATTAATGCCTTTGCCGCCTTCGGCACTGAGGCTAGAATCGGAAATCCTGGAACGGCTTAGAAAAGTAGGCTTTCGGACGATAGGTAGTTTTATCGGTATCAAGCGTTCTGCGCTACGCCGGCGCTTTGGCGAACAGTTGCTCCAGCGAATGGACCAGGCACTGGGCACAACCTATGAGCGCATTATACCATTGCAACCGCAAGCACCCTTTGAAGTGCGTCTGCCTTGCCTGGAACCAATAAGAAATGCTGCCGGCATTGAAATAGCCTTACAGAAGCTTTTAAGCATGTTATGTAAACGTCTGCAGCATGAAGGCAAAGGTCTTCGCACAGCTATATTAAAATGTTACAGAGTAGATCATAGAACAATACAGGTAGCAATAAACACCAGCAAAGCATCGCGCAATATCACACATCTCTTCAAATTATTCGAACTGAAGATCGTGCAAATAGAACCTGACCTGGGACTAGAACTTTTTGTACTTGAAGCCACACAGGTTGAAGATCTCATCGCAGCGCAGGAAGCAATATGGTCTGCCGAATATCATTCCATCGAAAGCCCGGAAGTTGCCCAGTTGGCAGACCGCATTACCGGCAAGTTCAGCAATGCGGTAGTGTGCCGATATCTGCCGCAGGAACACTACTGGCCCGAGCGATCGTTAAAGGCCTATTCATCGCTTACCGAAAAGCCAGCAACGAATTGGCACAAGCGGCCACGCCCCACACAACTACTGGCAAAACCAGAACCCATAAAGGTCACCGTACAAGTACCCGATTATCCGCCAATGTTATTCATTTATAAGAATGAACTGCACAACATAAAAAAGGCTGACGGCCCCGAACGAATTGAAAGGGAGTGGTGGCTGGAAGATGGTGAAATAAGAGATTACTACATAGTTGAAGATGAATATGGCCAGCGGTATTGGGTTTTCCGTTCCGGGCATTATACCAGTGACCGGGAAGCCCTATGGTATCTGCATGGTTATTTTGCTTAAAGAGAAAACATGAAATACGCAGAACTACATACAATAAGCAACTTTACTTTTTTGCAGGGCGGTTCGCATCCTGATGAGCTGGTGCAAAAAGCTGCTGATCTCGGATATTCTGCCATAGCGCTGGCAGATATCAATACCGTTGCAGGTGTAGTGAGAGCACACATTGCAGCTAAAAAGAGCAGCATCAAATTCATCCCGGCTAGTCAGCTATACCTCCAGGACGGCCCTGCGATTCTTGCATATCCTACCTGCAAGCATGACTGGGAACAACTATGCACTTTACTTACAAAAGGTAATCTCCGCACCGAAAAAGGAAAATGTGAACTATTCAAGCAAGATGTTTTTGACCATGCCGCCAGCATGAAATTCATTGTAATTCCACCACCTGCGCTTAATGATCATTTTGATTTTGACGATAATTTCAAAGCCTCTATGTGTGAATATAAACAAGCCTTTGGCAACCAGCTCTACATTGCAGCTACACGATCGTACACTGGCTCTGATGAAAAGCGGCTATACCGCATAGCACAGCTAGGCATACCCATGGCAGCCGCTAATGATGTATACTATCATGAGGCTGCGCGCCGGGAGCTACAGGACGTTCTTACATGTGTACGTGAAAAGTGTACGATACACACAGCCGGCTTCAGGCTACACCAGAATGCCGAACGCTTTCTCAAGCCTATCCCGGAAATGCACAGACTCTTCCGCTTATACCCCCAGGCCATTGCAAACACTATAGACATTGTAAATGCCTGCCATTTCTCACTCGATGACCTTAAATACATTTATCCGGAAGAGATAACTACCGAAGGAAGAACACCGCAAGAAGAGCTCGACTACCTCACATGGAAAGGTGTAGCAGAAAAGTTCCCCACAGGTATTTCTGAAAAATTAAAAGAAACAATTCTCTTTGAACTCAAATTCATTGAACGAAAAAATTATGCAGCATATTTCCTGACAGTTCACGACCTTGTTCGTTTTGCACGCGGCAGGGATATACTATGCCAGGGGCGCGGATCTGCGGCAAACTCTGTTGTATGCTATTGCCTTGGTATCACTTCTGTTGATCCATCAAAATTCAATCTCTTGTTTGCGCGATTTATGTCAGATGCGCGGAATGAGCCACCAGACATTGATGTCGACTTTGAACACGAGCGGAGGGAAGAAGTCATTCAATATATCTATGAAAAATATGGCCGTGACCGGGCGGGCATCGTAGCAACCGTAACACAGGAGCGGTACAAAGGCGCCATACGGGATGTAGGCAAAGCCATGGGGCTATCTGTAGATAAAATCAAACACCTTTCAGGTTCCGTCTGGTCCTATTCCAGCGAAACCTTTGACCGGCAACGCATCATAGAAAATGGGCTCAACCCCGACGACAGAGAATTATCGAAAGTATTGGAACTGACCGACAAACTCATAGGCTTCCCGCGCCAGCTAGGCCAGCATACCGGCGGCTTTGTCATTACACAAAACAAACTATACCATTTGTGCCCGGTACTTAATGCCAGCATGGAAAACCGCACCTGCATTGAATGGAACAAAGACGACATAGAAGCCCTTGGCTTTATGAAGGTGGATGTTCTGGCACTCGGCATGCTTACCTGTATCCGCAAAGCATTTGATCTTGCAGAGCAGCACTATGGGAACAAACTAACCCTTGCCAATGTAAAGCAGGATGAACCCTGCGTATATGACATGATATGCAAAGCCGACACTATAGGTGTATTTCAAATAGAAAGCCGCGCACAAATGTCTATGCTGCCCAGGTTGAAGCCAAGGGAGTTTTACGACCTGATTATAGAAGTGGCGATCGTACGCCCTGGGCCTATACAAGGAGACATGGTTCATCCATACTTACGCAGGCGTGACGGGAAAGATCCGATTGAATATCCCATGGAAGAACTTAGGGCTATTCTTGGCAGAACAAATGGAGTGCCGCTGTTCCAGGAGCAGGCAATGGAAATAGCTATAGTTGCCGCAGAGTTCTCATCTGCCGAGGCTGACGATCTGCGCAGAAGCATGGCTACATTCAAAGCAAAAGGCAAGGTAAGTGAGTTCAGAAAAAAGCTGATATCTGGTATGACAAGGCGGGGCTATACAGAAGAATTCGCAAGCCGCGTTTTCAAACAACTGGAAGGCTTTGGCAGCTACGGCTTCCCCGAAAGCCATGCGGTGAGTTTTGCCTTGCTTGCTTACGTATCTTCATACCTCAAGTGGAGATACCCTGATGTATTTGCGGCAGCATTGCTGAATAGTCAGCCAATGGGATTTTATCAGCCGGCACAAATAGTTATTGATGCAAGAAAACATGACGTAAAAATAAGGCCGATCGATATCAATTATTCAATGTGGGATAATACTCTTGAAGCAAGTGAAGGACCTTATCAAGCAATCCGCCTTGGTTTCAGACAAATAAAAGGTATGAACGCCGAAGATGCCAGCGCGATCGTCAATAACCGCACACAGCCATACACCACGATATCCAGGATAATTGACGCCGGGGTATCGCAATCCGCCATTGAAAAACTTGCTGATGCTGACGCTTTTCGATCCATGGGACTAGACCGTCGCTCTGCATGGTGGGAAGTACCCGCGCTACAGGATAAACCTACAGGCATATATATGGATCAACAGTCTGAAAGTACACATGAGCCTCAACTGCATTTACCATTCATGTCGCCTGCCGAGCATGTTCTTGAAGACTATGCCGCTACGAGTTTATCGCTTAAAGCTCACCCGGTAAGTTTTGTTCGTGAAAAACTGAATTTGCTTGGCATTACACCAAACCGGCAACTGGAGCACATGTACGATGGTGCAATTATAAAAGTAGCCGGGTTGGTACTGGTGCGCCAGCGACCAGGCACAGCCAATGGCATATGCTTCATTACTATAGAAGATGAAGATGGCGTAGCCAATCTCGTTGTGTTTGAGAATATGTTCAATAAGTTCAAAAAAGAAATACTGCGCTCACGATTGCTGATGGTAGAAGGAAAACTACAGATAGAAGGAAAACCTGAAGAAAATAAAGTGATACATGTAGTGGCAAATCGTTGCTTCAACATCACAAACCTGCTCCAGCATGCCACCTACACATCGGCCGAAGACATCCCGGTACTCGCGCTATCACGCTCTGACGAAAAGACAGACACACCTGACCCTCGGAACAAACAAGCAGCTAATACAAACGTATTCTATAAAGGCAGAAATTTTCGATAGAACGCGCATCACACCTAAAAGTTTCCGAGCATACTTTTTCTTCTGAACCAACATACCAAATTCCAGTTAGAATACGTCACAAAAAACGCATTTCATACACCCTAAAAGAAATTCAATCTTTATCTTACCTGATCAAATTAGCTAATTTTTTTTCGTCTACAATAGTGATCTTGCCTGTTTTGATATCGATCAAATTTTCACTTTTGAAGTCGCTCAACGTCCGAATAAGGGACTCGGTCGCAGTACCGGCAATAGTCGCTAATTCTTCCCTGCTAATATCGATTGTAAAAGCATCCTTCTTGGTGACGTGATATTTTTTCTGCATACTGACCAATGCTCCGGCAACTTTTTTCCGTAAGGTATTGTAGGCAATTCCCAGGAGTTGTTCCTCTTTTGCCACAACGTTCCTGGAAAGCAATGAAATTAATTTCTTCGCGATTGCAGGATTGGTATTCAGTACGTCTTCAAATTCTTTTCTCGGAATAAGGGCCAGTTCCGTTTCTTCAATAGCCTCTGCCGTTTCTTTATAAATACCATTTTCAAGCATTGCCGTATAACCGAAAAAATCCCCTTCGTTATACAAATCAATCACAAGGTCCTTTCCGTCTTCATGTGTTTTGAAAGTCTTCACTTTTCCTTTCAGAATGTAAAAAAGATAATGCGGGTGATTCCCTTGTTTGTAAATCACCTGCCGTTTTTTGTAGTCGTTTACATTACTTTCCGCTGTCAGTTGCTCAAGGGTTTTACTGTTGCTCAAAGCAGACCTCAATTCATTCAATCCATGCATATCAGCAGGCAAGTTCTTCCTGATAATATCATTTTTTTTAAGCCGGCTTTCAATAGCATTCAACAGCTCATTGCCCGAAAAAGGCTTGGTTATATAATCATCTGCCCCCATCTCCATCGCAGCTCTGAAATCGCTTCTTTCACTTTTAGAAGTAAGAAAGATGAATGGGATATTTTGGGTAAGCGGGTCTTTATGCAAAACATGCAAAACGCCATAACCATCAATACCCGGCATCATTATATCGCAAATGATAAGGTCTGGCTGATTCTTTTGGGCTATATCAACCCCTTCCTTTCCGTTTTGGGCTGTAAGCACTTTATAGTCAGAGAGCGTTAGTATCTCCTCCACGTTCTCCCTTATATCTTCATTATCTTCTATTACCAGGATCGTTTTCATTGCATACATTATTTTCTGTTCGGAAATGTTATTGTGAATTTTGTCCCTTCCCCAAGTTTACTCTCGCATTCAATTTTACCGTTCATTAATTCAGCATATTTGCTTACAATATGCAGGCCCAGGCCCGTTCCTTGTATGTTTGTAACATTGGAAGATCTGAAAAAACGTCTGAACAGCTTGTCGATATCCTCTTCCGGTATTCCCAATCCATGGTCCCGCACCGACAATATCAATTTCCCTGCTTTTTTTTCAGTTACGAGTTCGATCACCGATTGCTCACTGGAGAATTTTATTGCATTAGACAGCAGATTAATGACTATATGCTTCATCATTGATACGTCAAGGTATACCAACGAACTTTTGCCGATGTGCCTGTAAGATATAGTCTGGTTCCTTTTAAGCAAATGCTGCAATTCCTGCACTATTTCCTTCATTTGCTCTTTAACGTCATACTCTCTGTAATTGACGTCTATATTACCCTCCTCTATCTTGCCAACAGAAAGGAAATCATTCAAAATTTCAGTAAGCGACGTTACTGACGATACGATTCTTTGGATATGCTTCTCTCTTTGCGGCTGCTCCTCGGTTTTAGCGTACCGCGATAACAGGTATGCGGATGATAAAACAGCGCTCAACGGAGTTCTGAATTCGTGCGAAGCCATAGATACAAAACGAGATTTTAATTCGTTAAGCTCCTTTTCCTTCTCCAGCGCTGCGCGCAACTCTGCCTCTGCCTTCTTCTTTTCGGAAATATCTATTGCGATACCAAGGTAGCCCGAAACACCGCCTTGCGTATCCTTTAGCTGTGTTATATTCAATGAGACGAAAAAATCACTTCCATCCTTTCTCACGTAATGCCATTCCTGGTTATTATCACTATCCAGCGCAGATACGGTTGTGAAAATCTCAAACCCCGGCGCAACTTCTTTCTCCGTAATCCGGGAAAGTTCGTGCGCTCTTTGCTTGAGTTCTTCCGGCATGTGAAAATTGGTTACATGCATTTTACCGATCACTTCACCGGAAGTAAACCCAAGCCACTTCTCAGCAGCGGGATTAAAAAACTCCAGTAGTCCATCCTTATCCGTAACAAAGATAATGGCGCCAGCATGGTTCCAAATATTATTCAGGAAAGTGTTTACGCGTTCCAGTTCGGCATCTTTCCTTTCGGTGACTTTTATCTGGTTACCCAGCTGTTCTACAGTTATCGCCAATGACTGAGAGCCTTCCTTTACCTTTTCCTCAAGATGAGTATTTAACTGAATGATAGCATGTTCTGTCTCCTTTCTCTGAGTGATATCGTTGATAAATGCGAGTGAATAACTGTCACCCTCAATTTTATAATGCCCCAGACTTACCTCAACAGGGAACTCAGATCCGTCCTTTTTGAGACCTGACAACTCCATACCCAACCCCATTGGCCGGCTATGTGGATTTGAATTGAAGTTCTCCCTGTGCTTTACATGCCGGGAACTATAACGTGATGGTATTAGTATTTCAACCTTCCTTCCGATAAGTTCACCTTCGTTGTAACCGAACTGCTGATCGATATACTTATTAGCCATTTGTATCTCTCCCGCGGCATTAGTGATGACAATTCCAATGCTGGCATAGTTAAAAAGAGCATGAAATGAATCATCATTAAGCGTAGTAAACGGCATGCTTAAATATAAGCTGATTTTCTCTAACGATGTATATATTTTATTTTTCTTAGGCATTTCAGACCCATAAATTTACATTTCAATAAATGCAGACACATGACCAAAATCAGTTTGCGAGATGTCCTTAGTCATTTTTTGTGACAACAGGAATGTACCTGCCCATGTGAGACCTCAACTTTAGGACTGAGATATGGAATACCCAGGTTTAATCCACGCAATAGAAATACGCAACCAAAAGAAAACACAATTATGGGTGTAAATTTTTTATAGTATCCGTTTTTGAAGAAAGCAATACGGCTCTTAAAAATGATAATACTTATCAATGCCGGTAGGGTGCCTATACCAAAACAGTACATAAAAAATACTGCCTGAAAGGGCGCCTTCAACACAAGGGTAGCCGAGAGCGCCATATACACCAGCCCGCAAGGAAGCAAGCCATTGAGCATCCCGGAAATAGCAATTGATGAGAGCGCTGGATTACCCATGAAATGGCTGAGTTCTTTCTTTACAAATTCAGTCCAGGGCAACTGAATCTTCAGCTTTCTGCTAAATGAGAAGAACGATGCTAAACCAGCAATTAACAATATGCAACCTAAGCCTACAGATACGTACTGCTGCACACGGGGGTTGAACGCATCTCTGAAAGAGAATATTACCACCGCCATGCATGCGTATACCGATATACGTGTAAAATGATACAGACCGATGGCAAAAACTCGACGTGTACCGGTAAAATGATGGAAGGGCAAGAACATCATAATGGGCCCGCACATGCCCACACAATGCAGGCTGCCTGTGAGGCCCATTGCCAACGCCATTATGTACGAGAGCATCATGACGCGTGAAGATCTAATTGCGATTCTGAATAGTAGCTTTTCTCACCCACAGTATAGCTAACTTTGATAGTATACAATGTATGCTGCAGATTGGACCGGGGAATTGAGAGACGGCCGCCACTGGTGTTTATAGGAAAATTCCTGTCCCATTCTTGATGCGACGCAGAATATAGCTTTACATTGCCTGTAAGAAACTTATCAGAGAATTCTTTCGGGAATTCTATGAATATCTCGCGCCCATCTGCATGTATTGTCAGCGCACCCTCCAGGCTGGCCTGATTCTTACTTGCATCCAGCACCTTTTGGTAGGCGATCTCGTCTTTATAATAGTCTTTAGACACAAGATCGATCTTCTGATGACTGCTTGCGATCACCAAACCAACTATCATTGCTACAAATACTGAATAAAGTATCGTGATCTTCCATCCCCAACCAATTGTCATAAAGTGCGTTTTAGTTATTCGTTAAATGGCCCAAGGAAAGATGTGGTAATTGTGCTTATCTTCTTTCCTTGCTCGTACACCCCGATCCGCAACTTTGTTTTCCTACCGGTAAGTGAGGATCTATCAAGATAAACAAACATCATTCCTGCCACAATTCCATCCTTAGGTATTTTCAATTTAGTTTCACCGATCAGCTTTATCGTTCCCGCAAAATTTTCGGGTATTAGTACAATTTCCTTTTCCTTAAAGGTTTTGTTGAGTATCCTGTAATTGTACAGATTGCTCATTTGGTTACCTGCCTGCTCCTGGTATAACTGCCCTGGAGTGCGCAACAACGTTATACCAACATCCGAACGACTGGCAAGGAGCCAAACAAGAACACCCAACAGGACACACATCACAAGGCTATATGCCTTCATCTTCCCTGTCAATATCCATTTCCGCTTTTTAGCAATATTATTTTCCGATGCCATCCGTATCAGTCCCTGTGACAGCCCGACGGCATCCATCATCCTGTTACAGGCATCAATACATGCTGTGCAATTTATACATTCCAGTTGGGTACCGTTTCGAATGTCTATACCGGTAGGACAAACTTTCACGCATTGTTCACAGTCAATACAATCACCATTCGTGCGCTCTTCGTTCTTATGAAATTTCCCCCGTTCTTCACCACGTATGTAATCGTAAGCAACGATCATAGAATTCCTGTCGAGCAAAACGCCCTGCATCCGCCCATAAGGGCATATCACAGTACATATCTGCTCCCGCATCCACAGGTAAACGAAAAAGAACACCGTTGTGAAAACTGACAATGAGACGAATGAGCCCAAGTGTTGTCTAAACGGTTCTGTCACCATTTTTCGCAATTCATCGACCCCAATTATGTATGCCAGGAAAGTATTCGCAATAAGAAAACTAAGCAGCCAAAATGCAGTCCACTTTAGCAGGCGCTTGATGATCTTGTCAGTATTCCATGGCGACTTAGCAAGTATTTTCTGTTGTGCCGCATTCCCTTCGATCAGGTATTCGATCCTGCGAAACAACATTTCCATAAATATCGTTTGGGGGCATGCCCATCCGCAAAATACACGACCGAAAACTACCGTAAACAAAGCGATGAATATGATAAACACGATCATACCCAGTGCAAATATGAAAAAATCCTGCGGCCAGAATATCTGCCCGAAAAGGATAAACTTCCTCTCCAGGATATTTATAAGAAAAAGCGGATGGTCATTGACTTTCGCGAACGGCAGTCCGAAAAAAAGCAATAAATACACCGCAGTGACTGCTTTTCGAAAATTATAGAGTCTCCCCTCCGGCCGCTGCGGAAATATCCATACGCGCTTGCCTTTCTTGTCGACAGTAGCAACCTTATCTCTAAACGAATCTTTTACCACAGTTTGCTCACTCATCGCATTTTCTTATTTTCCGGCTACCGCCGCAGTTTTAACGCTATCCTGCTTACTATTAGGTGCAGCTTCAATATAAAGATCACCCTGTGGCGCTTTCGGTGATGCCGGATGTGTTCCTTTCAATGATCTGATAAAAGATGTCAGTTCCTGTATTTGCTTAGGAGATAGATCATCTTTCCAGCTTTTCATTCCCTTATCCTGCCATCCATACTTAATGGACTTAAAAATATCCTTCACACTTCCACCATGCAGCCAATAATCATCTGCAAGATTTGGACCTACGACACCACCACCATCTGCCAGATGACAAGCAACGCAATTTTTCAGGAAAGTTTCCTTTCCACTGCCAATATCTGCAGCAGATGTAGAAAGCGTCACGCTGTTCTCATCAATATTATTTGCTGACTTTGAGAGGTACTCTGCTTTATCCTCTTCCCCTTTGACCATTTCAGCGGTATACTCCTCTTGCTGGCTCAAACCATCGTGCGATACGTGAAACCGGTAGATATAGATAAATGCGACTACTATAGTCAGGTAAAAACCGTATATCCACCATGGTGGCAAACTGTTGTCCAGCTCTTGGATGCCATCGTAATTATGATCCAACAGGATATCTTTTTCCTTTTCAATGCTAGAAGCGCTGTTGAATTTATCCCAAAACCAATTCTTCTTTACTACAGCTTGTGCTTCTGCCTGGAGTTCCGGTTTATTCCGTATTGCAGCGAGCAGCAAGTTCATATAGATCACCAAAGCAAAGATCACCAGCATCTCCATGGCTATAACACCAAGAATAACATAATAGTCTACTTCCGGAATACCACTGATCAGCTCTGCGGATGCGGCTTTTGACGCGACTACATCCGTTGCATTTGCACAAACTGCAGGCAGCAAAAACAAAAGCGCCAGTATTGTTTTCACTACGTTCGTATTCGACTGCCGCTCCTTCCGCATATTGCTTCTTACTACGAAAGCAAGGTGACGTAACGTATTTGCAAGCATTCCGATCACGAACAATAATATTAAAATAAGGCCCACCAGGCAAATCAACGTGATGTTATAGTTGGCACTCTTATCATCGGCGCTGGCTACGGCCGCAAAGCATGCCTGCGGAATTAGTAAGACACCAAATACGGCGGTAAGGATGTTCTTTTTCTTTACTTGCATATACCCTTTTTTTCTTTTAAAAAATTACTGATTGCCTTCTTCAGGAAATGGGATTTGTTTGAGCTCACCAATGTATTTCTTGTCCGCCTTGATCGTCCATATTGTCATTCCAAGGAAGAACAAGAAGAATATGGACAAGGAGGTCAGCGGAAATATCCCTACTCCCGTTATTTTTTCGAGATAGTGTATGAATTTCATGGTCTATTTATTAGTCGTTTGTTTATGTTCAAGCTTAATGTCGGTACCCACTCTTTGCAGATAGGCGATAAGCGCTATAATCTCTTTATCGCTTTTAACCGTGATCTTATCTTTGGCAAGATTGTTTGCGATGCCATTTGCCTGTTTCATCAGATCGTCATTTGCAATCTTGTCAAAGCCAGGTGCGTAAGGAACTCCAAGTGTTGTCATGGCTCTTATTTTCGCCCCAGTCAGCCCTGTATCAATGGTTGCAGTGAACAGCCACGGATAGTTTGGCATAATTGTGCTCGGGGAAATGCTAGAAGGTTCGTACATATGGTTGAAGTGCCAGCTATCAGGATATTTCCCTCCTATTCGTGCCAGATCCGGCCCTGTACGCTTGCTGCCCCATTGGAACGGATGATCGTAAACAAATTCACCAGCCTTGGAATACTCGCCATATCTCACCACCTCACTACGGAACGGCCGTATCATCTGGCTGTGGCACAGGTAGCAACCCTCGCGCACATAAATATCTCTTCCGTGAAGCTCAAGAGGCGTATAAGGCTTAACACTGGCTATTGTAGGAATGTTTGACTTGACCATGAAAGTCGGTATCATTTCTATAGCACCACCAATAGCCACTACCACAAGGCTGAATACAAGCATCTGTACTGGCCGGCGCTCTATCCACCTATGCCAATGCTGTGTGCCATGTGCTGTGAATGTCTTGCTTAGTGCCGGCGCATCTGCGGCCTCGTCATTCAATGCATTTCCTGCCAGTACCGTTTTGTAAAGGTTGTAGCACATGATCAGCGCACCGATAAGGAATAACACACCACCTACTCCACGCATTGCATAGAACGGCTGCATCTGCTTCACTGTATCCAGGAACTGGTATTTCAATGTGCCCTCAGGTGTAAATTCCTTCCATGCAAGACTCTGCATAAATCCTGCCCAATACATAGGAACCACATAAAACACAATACCGAGTGTACCGATCCAGAAGTGCCGATTGGCCAGTTTTACCGAGTACAATTTGGTACGGAATATTTTAGGGATCAGGTAGTATAGGATACCGAAGGTTAAGAAACCATTCCAACCCAAAGCGCCTACGTGAACATGCGCAACCGTCCAGTCTGTAAAATGGCTGATGGCATTCACGCTTTTGAGACTAAGCATCGGCCCTTCAAATGTGGCCATGCCGTATGCAGTAACCGCAACCACCATAAACTTAAGTACCGGATCTTCACGTACTTTGTCCCACGCACCACGAAGCGTGAACAGGCCATTTAGCATACCGCCCCAGGATGGTGCGAGGAGCATTATCGAAAAAACAGTGCCTAAGGATTGCGCCCAGTCAGGAAGCGCCGTATAAAGTAAGTGGTGCGGACCGGCCCATATGTACAGGAATATCAAAGCCCAAAAGTGGATTATAGATAAGCGGTAAGAATACACTGGCCTGTTTGCTGCTTTTGGCAGAAAGTAGTACATCAATCCTAAATATGGTGTAGTGAGAAAGAACGCTACAGCATTGTGTCCATACCACCATTGCACCAGCGCGTCCTGTACCCCCGCATACCATGAATACGACTTCATCCAGGAGAAAGGCAACTCGATCGAGTTAACGATATGCAACATCGCAACAGTAACAAAAGTGGCAATGTAAAACCAGATGGCCACATACAGATGCCGCTCACGGCGTTTGAGAATAGTACCGAACATATTCCACCCAAACGCAACCCACACGACGGCGATAAGGATATCTATGGGCCATTCCAATTCCGCATATTCTTTTCCGGAAGTATATCCTGCCAGCAACGTTATCGCTGCCAGCACTATGATGGATTGCCATCCCCAAAAATGAAACTTACTCAGCTTGTCGCTAAACATTCTCGCTTTGCAAAGTCTTTGCAGCGAATAATAGACTCCCATAAAAATGCCGTTACCTACGAACGCAAATATTATAGCATTTGTATGTACCGGCCTTACCCTGCCGAAAGTAGTTTGTGCTGTGTTCAGGTTCAGGACCGGAAATACCAGTTGAAACGCAGCAAGTAAACCCGCGAGCATACCAACTATCCCCCAGAACATAGTGGCATAGGCAAACCACTTTACAATTTTGTTGTCGTAAAAGAACTTTTCGTTTTGCGTTTGCAGATTTGCATTTAACTCCATAATCATGATTTTGGAATAATTATTTATTATTTTTTTGAATGTCGTCATCAAACAGCATCCTCATTGCCGAACCATCGCGGTCTGCATACTGATCATCATACACACTCCAGATGAATGCTCCCAGAAATAAAACGGCGACCAACAAGCTGACCGACACCAGAATGACAAATGCACTCATTGCTTTGAATTATGTTACAAAACTATTTGCTTGCAGGAAGGGGATTTATGACCTTGCT
>CANJQU010000066.1 GCA_947476485.1 Chitinophagaceae bacterium | reverse complement strand
CTTAAGTTATTGCCCAGGGTCGCTGTTCCAGTACTTACCGTGAGTGTTGCAATATTATTTGTAGTGCCTGCCGTTGTCTGATCGAAATAGTAAGAACCTGATGAACCCGTGATAAGGTTCGATGTAGCACTGCCTGTAAGATAACCCGATGCATTACCGCTTGCGGTGCCATTCACCGTTAGCGTATTTCCGCCGCCTATTACCAGTTTGCCTGATGTGAGTGCCAATGCTGTTTGGCACACCAGGTTGTTACCAAGGGTTGCCGAGCCACCGCCGGTCATCGAAAAAGTGGCGATCTTATTGGTTGTACCAATTGTATTCTGGTTGAAGTATATTGTTCCGAGTGCTCCTGTAGCGCCGATCGTCAGATTAGAGCTGGCACTACCGGTTAAAAACTGTGTTGGTGACATTCCGGATACCGTACCGTTGAGTGTTAATGTACGTGCACCGATTGTCAATGTGTTCCCGGTACCGGTGAAAATCAGCTCACCCGAAATTACCGGATTCCCCGCCATTGTGAATGCAGTCGCACTTGCACAGTTAAGTTCCAGGTTCCCCAGGGTCACTGTACTATTTGCGATACTCTTTGCGGTTCCTGTCATTCTTATCTTCCCGGCGCCACTGCTGGCATGAGCACCTGCACCTGTTATATTACCGGCACAACTGATCACATTTCCGCCATCATTCAGCGTTCCTGCAGTGAGGGCAAGCGTAGTTAGAACACTGCAATTGTTGCCAAGCGTGGCCGAAAAGCCTGTGCTGTTCATTGTGAACGTCTTAATGTTGTCGCTGGTTCCAGGTGTAGTTGGATCAAAGAATAAGGTCCCGAGGTTGGACGAACTGCTTATGGTTAGGTTAGACGTTGCACCGTTGCCGGTGAGATATTTTGTCGCAGACATGCCAGCAACTGTTCCATTGAGGTTTAATGTAAATGCACCGATGGCCAACGTGTTGTTTGCCCCCGTAAATGTGAGCGCACCCGCCACAGTAGCATTACCGCTCAATGCAAATGCACTGGTCGACGGAGAATTCAGCTCCAGGTTTCCAAGAGTGGCAGCAGATATTGTTTTTGCAACACCAGTCATCATGATCTTTCCGCCTCCCGTACTTGTGTGTGTACCAGAACCCGCAATATTCCCAAGGCAAGTGACAACTTTGCCTGCGTCTGCCAGTGTGCCGGTGAGTGTAAGTGTTGTACCTACGCTCAGGTTATTACCTAATGTTGTAGTACCGGTACTTGCCGTAAACGATGCAAAATTATTTGTTGTTCCCGCAGTGGTCTGATCAAAGAAATAGGTACTGGACGACCCGGTAATGAGACTCGATGTTGCACTGCCTGTCAGATAGCTGGCCGCGCTACCCGTAAACGTACCATTTACGGTCAACGTATTTCCCGCACCCACGATCATTTTACCCGAAGTAAGCGTCAATGCGGTCTGGCAAACCATGTTATTACCAAGTGTCACAGAGCCTCCACCGTTCACGAGGAATGTAGCAATCTTGTTCGTAGTATTTATCGTTGTCTGATTCAAAAACAAAGTACCCAATGAACCTGTAGACCCTATCGTAATATTGGAACTCGTACTACCGGTCAGATATTGCGTACCGGACATTCCGGACACGGTGCCGTTCAGTATAAGCGTACGCGCTCCTATTGTCAGTGTGTTTCCTGCGGCAGTAAATGTAAGTGCTCCTGTGATAGTCGGATTGCCTGCCATAGTGAATGCGGTAGCTCCGGTATGATTTAACTCCAGGTTTCCCAGGGTGACCGTGCTGTTAGCAATACTTTTTGCAGCCCCCGTCATGCTTATCTTACCTCCGGCGCCACTCACGTGTGTTCCTGCACCAGTTATATTACCCGCGCAACTGATCACATGACCGCCATCATTCAAGGTTCCGGCTGTCAATGCTAAGGTTGTCAACACGCTGCAATTATTACCCAATGTTGCCGAAAATCCAGAACTATTCATAGTGAACACGGAAATATTATCCGTAGTTCCGGGGGTGGTAGGGTTAAAGTACAATGTTCCGAGCGTGCTCGTCGAGTTGATCGTAAGCTTGGAACTAGCTCCGTCACCTGTGAGGTATTTTGTAGCGGACATGCCGGACACAGTACCCTTCAGCGTCAGTGTCTGTGTTCCTAACGCAATAGTATTGTTCGCTCCGGTAAACGTCAATACGCCATTCACTGTTGGGCTACCGGTAAGCACGAATGCACTTGGCGAAGCTGCATTCAATTCAAAGTTACCGAAAGTAGCCCCTGAAATGGCGCTGGCAATTCCAGTCATGGTGATCTTTCCGCCCACGCTGCTGCTATGGGTTCCCGTCCCTGCAACATTTCCTGCACATGTGATCACTTTTCCTCCATCAGCAAGCGTACCGGTGATGGTTAGAGTGGTACTTACAGTAAGGTTATTTCCCAAGGTGGTAGTGCCGGTGCTTGCGGTGAATGATGCAAAGTTGTTAGACGTTCCGGGTGTAGTCTGGTCAAAATAATATGTACTGGATGTACCGGTGATCAGATTTGACGTTGCGCTGCCGGTCAGGTAATCCGATGCATCTCCGCTGAACGTACCGTTGATGGTCAATGTATTGCCTGCACCTACCGCCAGTTTGCCGGATGTCAGTGTAAGAGCTGTTTGGCATACCATGTTATTACCCATCGTTACTGTGCCGCCGCCGGTCATTAAGAATGTCGCGATCTTGTTCGTTGTGTTTATTGTAGTCTGGTTTAAAAAAAGCGTCCCCAGCGCGCCTGTTGCGCCTACTGTGATGTTTGAGGATGCACTGCCTGTTAAACATTCGGTTGCGCTCATGCCAGATACCGTTCCGTTAAGCGTCAGCGTACGCGCGCCAATCGTCAGTTTATTTCCGGATCCAGTAAATATAAGCGCACCCGTGATTGTAGGGTTTCCGCTCATCGTATATGCGGTAGCACTCGCACAGTTCAGCTCCAGGTTTCCTAATGTGGCTGTGGAATTCGATATGCTTTTTGCTGTGCCGGTCATGCTGATCATCCCCCCCGGACTGCTCACATGCGTACCAGCACCGGTGATATTCCCTGAACAGGTGATGATGTTGCCCCCGTCGTTAAGCGTACCCGCGGTAAGCGCAAGATTTCCGCTAACGGTGCAACCAATACCCGACAATGAAACACCACTTGCATTGTTTATTGTCAGATTGCCAAATGTCGTTGCAGCAGATCCGCCGATTGTTTGTGCCGCACTTCCGTTAAAGGTTGTTGTTCCGGTTGAGGTAAAGGCGGCAGCGCTTACATTGTTGGTAAAATTCCCACCAATATTTATCGTACTGGCTGCAGCAGCCCAGCTTCCTGACGAAAGGGTCACACTCCCTGCCACGGTCCAGGTAGCACTTTGAGTCATAGTATTCTGGATGGTCCATGTATCACCGGTGCCGGTAAAATTTCCGGGCGTAGAGGCACCTGTTGCTACATCTCGCCAGTTGGCAAGTGTGTTGACATTACCATTGCCGTTTGTTCTCCACGCTGTGCCAAAAACACTTACACTACTGCAACACAAGAACAGGATAGCTAACAAGAAGCTTCTCGCTGTTTTCAGAACTGGGTTTCGCCTGATTGTCACGAATGTCGAATCTGCCTGACATGAAATAGGCAAATTCGAGCACGTTAAGTAGCCGTAATTCATAATATGAAATATTTTAACTCAAATAAATAGAAACACTTGAAGTTTTTTGCTAACAGCTTATGCCAACAATTTCATAGAAAGAAGGCTACGCTTCGGAAGCATATAATAAAATAATATTCGAAGATGGGGGAATCTGCTGGAATATTATTTTTTCGATAAGTGGCTCAATTGCAATACAATACAAACCACAACATAAAGTAAAATACAAAACTAGGCTAGTTAACAATGTTAGCAAGCATATACGCTGTTAATGTACTGTCATTAACATGTAAATACATTTAAGTGGTTATTTCATGCATCCTAACAATCACAATTTCAACAATATATACATCAAAACCCTGAACACACAGCCACATTAATGCATATAATATTTTATTAAATAAATCAAATTCCATTATCACAAATCAAATAATTATTCGCTTTTAACAAATTGATTGCTATTAATTGTCTCAAGCTAAATAGCACTAAGGGAATCAAAAAGCATTTTTTATGGAGCTTTTCAGACTTTTTTGATAAATGACTAAGCTATTGACAAAACTTGCGGGAATTTAGAACGGGAATAACGTAACAAAAGTGAAAAATTCAAGTTTACCGGTAGTTAAAAAAGATCCAACCAACATAGCCTACGCAAGATATCTCCCTGTATAGCTTAGTACCGGAAGGTGAACTAATTTCACTTAATTCGTACGATACTATATGCTGTTCTGTGATTCTACGCTCTGCAACTTGATTGTAGTATTATCTGCATCTTGACGGCATAGTCTTTAATCGTAACCTCATATGGCAAAATCCAATCCTACGGGAGTATTCCAGGTGATGAAGTCCTGCAACTGCAATTTTTACTGCGGCACAAGCAATGTAGTATTACCTGTGCCTAACAAAGGACATTATCCGCCAGAGTACCAGGATAAGAGCAGGCTGAATTATTATGCTTCTATATTCAATAGCGTAGAGGTAAACAGCTCGTTTTACAAGATACCCATGGGCCGAACCATAGAAAAATGGACAAAAGACGTGCCGGAAGATTTTAGGTTTACCTTTAAATTGTGGCGTGGCATAACCCACAATAAGTACCTGAATTATGAAGAAGCAGATATAAAACGGTTTATGCAGGCAATGGATATGGCGGGCGGCAAGAAAGGCTGCCTGCTAATACAGTTGCCTGGGAGTATTACTTTTCAATACCTGCCAAAGCTGAAAAAAATATTGGACAACATAAAAGTAAGAGGTACGGTTGCCGACTGGAAATTGGCAATAGAGTTTCGTCACAACTCATGGTATCGTGACGAAACATATCAGGCGCTGGAAAGTTACACTGCAGCCGTAGTAATGCACGATATGCCTAAATCCCGTACGCCACTTATAGATATGGAAGCCCCTTTTGTCTACCTGCGCTTTCACGGTGAAAAAGGCGATTACCGCGGCACCTACACGGATGAATTTCTACAGGAATATGCTGCCTGCATTAAGGATTGGATATCAGAAGGCAAAACAGTCTTTGCTTACTTTAATAACACGATGGGGCAGGCGGTACATAACGCACTGGCCTTAATTACGTTTTAAAAGAATTCGCCCCGGAGATTGACATTACTATAGTTGATTTTTACTCCTGCAAATATTCTCAAATTACCAGTGCTGTGAGCCGCATCATCCTTAAAATCGGGGTCGGAGGCAACCACAACACCGTCATCTATAACGCCCCCAATTTATTAGTTCCGGGAATATAGTTGTAACTAAGTAGGTCCATATTTACCGGGGCATAGGGAGGATTAGGCTAGCGATGGTTTATGGTTTTAATATAGCCATTGAGATCGTACGAAACATTCGACATCGTATAGTCTACATGCGAATTTTCCCAGTTTGGATACAGGCCGCCGCCCATTGTAGAATAAGAAAAATACGTCATCTGCGCAAAACTTGCGTTTGTTACCCTGCTCAACTGATCATATTTGTATACATATGAGTTGATGGGTGAAAATAAATACCCCTGCCATATGATACCGGAAATATCACCACTGCGCAAAGAAGATGACCCAAAGGGTATTCCCCCTGTAATACCGGCGGTATGCGAGCCAAAGCCGCATGAGCTTACATTGCTATTTAGATTTACATCATCGTACATCAGCACCTCACAAAAGAAAATATTATGCAGGTGGCTGTTGAAATAACGCAAATTGATACCCATAAGCCAGCCGCGAATATTGTAGGTATAATGTAGAATAGCCCACTTATTTGCGACATACGGTAATGGTGCCCCACCCTACGAACACCCAACGCCGACCCCGGCAGGGGCTTCAAAGCCGCGTCAAACCGGATATGTTTACGGTCTAGAATGGGCCTAAATATTTTCCAAAAAAAGTCTCTGTTGTATTGGGTTTTAACGAACAACCCAGATTTTAAACAATCAGATTGGACTTTTATTCTAATACAGATTTATCGACAAGTACTAGTCTAGAGTAAACCAAACATTTCTAAAATTCTTTGTAATACTGGGCAAAATGGAAATCGCCAAATATGCCTATTAACTTTACTATTCCTAAGTAAACTATCCGCAATTGCGACCCAAAACAAAAAAATACGTTGCCTTAAGAAAAGTGTATAAACACAATTGTAAGTGCATAACTCAACAATTTCTTAACCTTAAGATAACGTGGGTAACCTTAAGCTAACAGATACATAATATGTGTGTTTACTTTGACGCTAAGGTTGATTCTAACTTTGCATTGAGTCTTCTTGTGCTGTTCCTGATATTCTTTTAGCGTATAGCGTAAGCGGTTATTCTTAATGCACTACCATGAAACAAATCAACACAATTATCATCATTCTTATTTTTTTATCAACAAAATCGTTTGGTCAGTGCGCGATAAGTGTGGGACCATCATACCCATCTGGATGTTCGGCTCAGTATTTCACTGCCATCACAGCTGGAGGTGTCGGTGTTGTCTCCACAATCGGCTATTCGGCCGGCGGTTGCATCGGTACTTACTTCAACTATTTTACCACGCAGGGCGTTACTGCACCTACGGGCTCTTTAGTGAATATTAACGTTTCACGCCTGTCCACCTATTATGCGTACCTGGGTGTATATGTGGACTGGAACAATAATGGCATTTATGAAACCACTGAGCTTTCAGGTTCAATAATCACTATGCCGGTGGGCATGGTAAGTACCGTATACAGTTTTACCATACCGCTGATAGGGATAACCACCAATACCAACATTCATATGAGGGTGTTCCTTGGAGAGCCACCTGCGGCCGGTGGCCCGCTGTCATCAATAAACCCGCCCTGCGGAGCTAAATGGGGCGAAGCTTGTGACTACTACCTTAATGCAACCTGCACAAATCCGACAATAACAATATCGCCCGCAACGCCCGGCGTATGCGGCCCTGGAGGCAGTATAGCACTTACGGCATCGGGGGCAGGCAGCGCGCCAATATATATGTGGTCGCCTGCCACCGGACTATCTGTAACCACCGGTGCCGGGGTGACCTCAACGCCCGGTACTACCAGAACGTATACCGTGACTGGATACGGCCCCGGAGTTTGTCCCGGTACAGGAACAACTACAGTATCTGTGAACCCCTCGCCAATACCGGTGATTTCGGCCAGCGGCCCCACTATATTTTGTCCCGGCGGCAGCGTGACGCTTACCGAAACTTCAGGAACCGGATCCATTTACCAGTGGTACGCCGGCACAACGCCTATAGCCGGCGCCACTACAAATATTTATGTCGCATCACCACCAAGCACCACTACCTATTCGCTGTCGGTGACCAACTCAGCGGGTTGTATGGGGTCGTCTACGGTTACGGTCACCATATCGTCATTACCAGTGGCCACAATAATACCATCCGGCCCTACAACAGTATGCTCGCCGGGCACGGTGGTACTTAATGCTACTATAGGAGCAGGCTTTACTTACCAGTGGTTTGACACCGGAGGCGCAATAGGGGGAGCAACAACACAGACCTACACCGCAACTGTGACCGGTACGTACTCAGTAGAGGTAACGTCAGCCGCAGGGTGCGCAGATACTTCGACAACCATCAGTGTAACTATTAATCCGACACCGGCACCTGTGATAACAGCCAGCGGGCCAACCACATTTTGTGCAGGTGGCAGCATCACGCTGACCGAAACATCAGGTACCGGCACTATATATCAATGGTACAACGGAGCAGGCGCTATAGGCGGAGCTACAAACAGCTCTTATGTTGCAACACCTGCCGGGACGACTACATATTCCATATCCGTGACAAATTCCTCGGGATGCAGCAACGGGGCGACGATAGCGCTTACTATCCTGCCAACACCGGTAGCCACCATAACACCTATGGGGCCAACAACGGTTTGCGCACCGGGCTCTGTGGTGCTTAACGCTACTGCTGGAGCCGGATATACTTACCAATGGTATAATGCCGGCGGCGTGATTACCGGGGCAAGCACCCAGACCTATACTGCTACAGCTACCGGCTCTTATTCCGTATTGATCACATCATCCGGCGGATGTAAAGATACTTCAGCCGGGACGAACGTGACCATAACGGCAGCACCCATACCAGTAATTACCCCCGGAGGCCCTACTACTTTTTGTTCCAGCGGCGCGGTAGTGCTCACTGAAACTTCCGGTACCGGCACTATATATCAATGGTATAACGGAACTAGTGCTATTGCCGGTGCAACAAACAGCAGCTATACTGCATCGCCGGCAATCACTACTACTTATTCAGTGTCGGTATCAAACGCCGGTGGATGCACTGGCGGTACAACAATAACCGTCAGCATACTGGCGAAACCAGTAGCGGTGATAACACCAGCAGGGCCAACAATCGTGTGCGCGCCAGATGGCGTAGTGCTTAACGCGAATTTCGCGGCAGGGTATACATACAGGTGGTTTAACATGTCAGGAGTGATACCCGGTGCTACATCCCAAACCTATACCGGATTTACTACTGATAACTATGAAGTGGAAATAACCACAATAGATGGCTGCAGGGATACTTCCGCAGCCGTAAGCGTAACTATAAACCCCAAACCCGTGGCATCTGCAACAGCATCTGGCCCGCTTACCATCTGCTCATATGAAAGTGTAACATTAACAGCAGTATCCGGATACACTTATCAGTGGTTGGACGGTACAACAGTTATTCCGGGAGCTACTAATATTGGTTTTACAGCTACGGTTGTGGGCACCCATGATTACCGCGTGATTGTTACCAATGGGTTCGGCTGTTCTGACACAACTGCATCCGGTTTGCTTGCTGTAGTAGTGAACCCCGCACCAATATCTGCTATAACGGCTTCTGGCCCGGTGGCTTTCTGCGATGGAGGCAGCGTAACACTTTCCGTGCCGTTCATTGCCGGCTATAGTTACCAATGGTATGGCGGCACATCTGCAATAACGGCAACGCCGATAAGCGGCGCTACCAATGCCGCTTATATTGCAACCACTACCGGAGTTTATTACGTGCTGGTTACCACACCAGAGGGCTGCACAACCAACTCATCAGCGGCGCCTGCGGTGGTGACACTTGTTTCTACTCCGGTTATTACTCACATCACTTCGCTTCACTTTTGCTGGGGCAGTCATGTAACATTGTCTGTGGGCATAACGACCGGCGCATCGGGTATTACCATACAATGGGTTAAAGATGGCGTTGTTATACCGGGCGCAGTGGCAAATACGTATGATGCTGTGATGTCGGGCAGTTACACCTGTGTTATTACAGTTGTTGGCAGCTGCTCGGGCACTACCCCTCCAGTGACTGTGAGTGTGCATCCGCTGCCTGACCCTGTTATTACCTATTCAGATGGCTGGCTGCAGACTAATAATTTCTATACAGCTTACCAATGGTATGTAGATGTGACTGCGATACCTGGTGCAAACACATATCGCGTGCATCCGGTTGTCACAGGAAGTTATGGCGTACGTGTAACGGATACTAATGGCTGCATATCCGTTTCAGACACATACCCTGTGACTCACGTAGTAGCGAACGGTTTAAGCCCTTTGACCAACAATGAGGTGCCGGTGATCGCGCCCAACCCTGCCTCTGAAATGATCTACGTGCAATATGCACTGCCCCTGACTATTGTTATAACAAGTGTAGACGGCAGGAAGATACTTGAGCAATGCCAGGCAAAAGAAATCAATGTTTCGCAGCTTGTCAATGGCATGTATCTCATATCTCTTTACGACGATGACGGCAAGAAACTAAAAACTGAAAAATTTGTGAAGGAGTAAATTTCAGTAAGACAGTAAATTCAGATTACGCAGGCCTCGTGCCTGCGTTTCTATTGTCAGGTCACGTGCGAACATTATTGAGATATATAAAAAGGCATGTGCATAACAATGAATTTACTCGCGGATAACGTTAGTAACAATTAGAAAAGACAGGCGTAATACACGAAACAATTCAATGACCTTAACGTAACACGAGTGTAGCTTTCCGGTAACAATGGGCTTTGATATTTGCGACCTAAAATCCCCCCAATATGTTACAGATAGTACAAAAGAAAATCGGTAAAGTATTTTTATTGTCCGCACTCTGCTTTGTTGCCCATCTATTCACAAGCACCGCAAACGCACAAACAACGCTGGTATCATTTGATTTCACCAGTATCCCATCATCAACATCTTGGCCCGCATCTCCATGGACTACTTACACCACTCTTGACGTTAACTATAACAGTACCGGCCTGGTGAGAGGATCAAGCGTAGCAGCCAGTGGCACAAACGCCGCGGGATGTTATGGCGGATCCGGCGGATGGAACTCTTCCGGAACGGACAATAATGGCTTTGCATTTACCATTACAACCACATGCCGTAATACATCACTCGCTCAACTTTCAGGTCGTTCGCGCCACTCTGCCACCGGGCCCGGTAGTGTAAACGTCTTTTACTCGCTTAATGGAGCTGCATATGTCTCACTCGGAAACTGGGCTACAACCAGTACCTCGGGCACTACAGGCACTGCAGGTAGTTCTCCATTATCAGGAGTTACCGCGCTCCAAAATATACCTGCAGGCACTACTATCAAATTTCTATTTGTACCACAGGGCACAACAGGTAACTGGTATTTTACCGGCACCAATACTACCGGCCTTGTGCTAACGGGCACTTACACAGTCGTTGCCGCGCCAACAGTTGCAACCGGACCAACGAACTCAACTATTGCACCAGGCGCAGCGACTACATTTAGCGTAAGCGGAGTATCAGGTGTTACAAGATACCAATGGCAGCGTAACACTTCCGGTACAACAGGCGGCACATGGGTAAACATTACCTCTGCCACTATGGACCCATCACCGGGTACCTATGGAAGCTTTACCACCACAACAACAGCAGCAACCAATACACTATCTCTTAACGCGGTACCAGCAACCTGGAATGGCTATGGTTACCGTTGTCTTGCCATTAATTGCGCCGGAACCGTTAACTCAACACCTGCGCTCCTGACCGTTACCAGTTCTGCCTGCGGGACAGTTAATACAGGCACTGTTACTCCAACCCCAACCACTTTCTGCGGCGGAGGCTCACAACTATTAACGTTAAGCGGTGCCACTTTGGGTATTGATATCAGGTATCAGTGGGCTTCATCACCTACCGGCACTGGTGGCTCATTTACGAATATCACTTCTGCAACAAATGCAACATATACGCCGGCCGTGTCGGCCACCACTTATTACCAATGTACGTCAACATGTACAGTGACAAGCGCTACAGCTACATCGACCACTGCTGTTATTTCTGTTAATCCCATCCCTACAGTATCGCCCATCACAGGCGGCAATACAATGTGCACAGGTACGCCGCTGACACTAAGCGATGCTACTACTGGCACACACGTATGGAGCAGCAGCAACACGGCGACGGCAACGATCAACTCTTCTACAGGTATTGTCACTGGTTTAACCGCAGGCACAACCAATATTACCTACGCATATACAGATGCTACTACTACATGTACCGCTAACGCTGTAACAACGGTTAGCGTAAATGTTACACCTTCTTTTTCAGTTACACCTTCGTCTTCTCCAATATGTGCCGGATCTACGGTTTCGCTGAGTGTGCTGCCGGTTTCAGGCACAGTCTTCAGTGAAAACTTTGAGAGCACAACGGTGGGCGGTATCCCTGCCGGCTGGACAAGCGGAGGCGCAGGTCCCTCATTTTTCAATGTAGTGACCGCACCACAAACATGGAGCACCACAACAGTAAATACAATCGCCGGCTCATCTAAATATATGTGGGTGCGCACAGCCAGCCCATTTAACACCGTTGCAACAATAACTACACCGTCGTTTTCACTGGCAGGTTACAGCGCGGCAAACCTTTCTTACCTGGGCTTCTATGACCTCGGAACAACTGAGACCCTGGTAGTACAAATATCAACCTCCGGCCCTTCAGGCACATTTACAACGATATATCCCGAAGTAAATAACTGGGCCGGCGGCGGCACGTACAACACAACTTCTTTTCCTCGCTCTATCAACTTGAGCGCATATGTGGGCCAACCCAACGTTGCGATCAGGTGGAGCTACACTACAGTTAGCGGCTGGGCATTTATCCTCGACAACGTTTCGGTAACCGGTACCGCCAGTACACCAAAATGGGTAAAAAGTGATGCTTCTTTCAACGACTTATACACCAGCACTGCACATACCACGCTTTTGAGCGGCACTCCTGCTGCCAGCGCTTTTATGTATAATACTACTCCCGGTACTTATACATACTATGGCCAGCAAAATGGTTGTAATTCTCCTTATGGCGCTACCGTAACTGTAAACCCGATGCCTGTAGTAGACCCAATTAGCGGTACCCCGATAGTATGCATAGGTCAGTCGACGTCATTGGGCGACCTGACAACAGGAGGCTCATGGAGCAGTGATAATGCACTAGTAGTAACGGTAGATGCTACAGGAAAAATAACCGGTGTATCTGCTGGTACAGCAAACATCAGCTACACCGTGACTTCTCCGTTCGGTTGTTCCACCAGCGTATCCGTTGCTGCAACAGTAAATCCGTTGCCGGTTGTGCCTTCAATCAGTGGAGTATCTGGCATATGCATTGGCAACAACGCTACACTCAGCGATGGGGCTTCCTTTGGTACATGGAACAGTGACAACCCACCTGTTGCCGCTATAAGTGCAGGCGCGGCCGCAGACAACTCGGATGTAGTTGTAAACGGCACAATTGCAGGAACTGCGAATATCAGTTATACACTGACAAACAGTTTCGGCTGTGCAGCATCTGCAACCACACAGGTAACTATCAACTCATTGCCAGTTATTGCGGGCATTACAGGTGCGTCTAACGCATGTCTTGGTCTTACTACTCAGTTGAGCGATGCAACAACGGGCGGCACATGGAGCAGTGATAATGCCACTGTGGCCAGTGTTGGCACCATCGGCCTCGTTACCGGAAACACTTTAGGAACTGCGAACATAACTTATACGGTAACCAGTGGCTTTGGCTGCACGGATTATGTTTCAATGCCTGTTACAGTCAATCCGTTGCCAGCGAATATATCCAGCGTGTCAGTAATATGCGCAGGCGGTTTCCTTCCATTGCATGATGCTACCAGCGACGGAGTATGGAGCAGCAACAATGCAAATGCAAGCGTTGGCTCAACATCAGGTATAGTTAGTGGCATTACGACCGGCACTTCAGTAATTAGCTATATCCTGGCTACTGGTTGCTATGTTACAACTGTTATTACTGTGACACCAACACCAACCGCATCACCCGTTAACGACGGCCCTATATGCTTCGGCGGTACGGTGATCCTGTCGGCGAATGGTGCAGGCGGCACTACAACCTATAGCTGGAGCGGCCCCGCATTGTCTTCGGCCACCGTTGCCAATCCATCGGCTGTACCATCCGTAACAAGCACATACTCACTCACAGTAACAGACGGCACGACCAATTCGGGTTGCTTATCGAGCTATACAACAAATGTGATTGTGAATTCATTTGGCATTTTAACTTCTAATGACGGCCCTGCATGCGTGGGTGGTACTGTAAACTTGAACGCAACTTCAACAGGCATAGTAACTGCAACAAACTATAGCTGGAGCGGCCCTGTAGGTTTCAACTCAACACTTCAAAACCCGGCAATAGCCGGCGTTACAACCGCAGCAACCGGCATATATACGGTGCATGCAACGGCAGGATCAGGTTGCTCAGCAACAAGTACTACCGTCGTTACTATTAAAACTATCGGCGTTACAGCATCAAACAATAGTCCTGCCTGTACAGGAGGCAACGTGAATTTGTCTTCCGGCGCTACCGGCACGGCCTCGCCGATCAGCTACAGCTGGAGCGGCCCGCTTAGCTATGGCTCAACAACTATCGGCTCTATGCTGAGCAGTCTGGCTACAGACATGGCAGGCACTTATACAATGACAGTAACGGCACCTGGCTCCGGTTGCGCCGCAACTGCAACAACAGACGTGGTTGTAAATACTTTAAGCATCACTGCTGATAATGATGGTCCGATATGTGCGGGCAGCACCATACACTTCACCTCAACACCTGCTGGCACTGTTACCCCTACGGGTTACTTATGGAATGGCCCTACGTCTTTACCAGGAATGCAGAACCCGGTTCTGAGTAGCGCAGGCGCATCTGCGTCTGGTACGTATACGGTTACTGTTATCGCTACAGGACCGGGTTGTTCAGCAACGGCTACAACAAATGTCCTTGTTAATACATTTGGCCTGACTGCAGGCAACGACGGTCCGGTATGTGCGGGTAGCGATGCGCACCTTACTGCAACTCCAACTGGCACTGTTACACCTACTGCTTATGCATGGAATGGCCCGGCAGGTTATACCTCCACCGAGGCAAACCCGGTAATAACCGGCATCACAACAGCAATGAGCGGCGTGTATACCGTAACCACAACAGCGGGCAGTGGCTGTACGGCAATGGCAACTACCACCCTTTCAGTTACTCCACTTCCTGCCGCAATCTCAGGATCATCTGTTGTTTGCGTTGGCACAACAATAACTATAAGCGATGCAACATCTGGCGGCACCTGGATTAACACTACCCCATCAGTTGCCAGTCTTAGCGGAGGCAGCACCAAGTCGGTATTGGGATTGTCGGCTGGTACTACTATAATATCTTATGTTGTCGGCGCAGGTTGCACCACTTCGGTTGTAATAACTGTTAGCCCGGCCGCAGTGATCACCGGCATAACACCAGTTTGTATTGGCGCTACTGTAAACCTAAGCACTGATATTGCGGGCGGCACATGGAGCAGCACAAATACACTACATGCTACAGTAGACGCATCCGGTATTGTTACCGGCATAGGCAATGGAACCTCCGTGATTATTTATACGTTGCCCACAGGTTGCACATCTTCATCTATAGTCACAGTGAATGCAGTTCCCTCGGGTATTGCAGGTGTACCAAAGACCTGTACCGGTCAATTTACCACATTAAATAACATTGGCGGCGGCGGCGTATGGAGTAGCAGCAACCCACTGGTGGGAACCATAAATACTACAACAGGCCTCTTTGTCAATGTGACCGGCATATCAGTTGGTATAACCACAATTTCCTACACATCAGGCGGTGGTTGCCCTTCGATTTTAGTGGTATCAGTTAACCCAATATCACCTGTCCTCGGAATGGCGCCGGTATGCGTAGGCACTGCGGTATCATTAAGCAACGCTACAGCCGCTGGTATATGGAGCAGCAGCAACAGCCACGCATCTGTAGACGGCTCCGGCAATGTTACAGGCGTATCTGCTGGCGCCGCAACTATCTCTTACACAACCTCAGCCGGTTGTGTTGCGAGCGCAATAGCAACCGTACAGACCACACCTTCTGCAATCGCCGGCACACCACGTGTTTGTGTTGGTTCCTCAGCAACATTGAGCGACCCAACAATAGGTGGTACATGGAGCAGCAGCAATACAAATGCATCTGTAGACGGCTCGGGAATTGTTACAGGTGGCTCAGCGGGAACGGCAACAATTTCCTATACGCTTGCGAATGGATGTGCTGCTACGAAAATAGCTACAGTAAACGATGTACCATCAACACCAACAGGTACTTCTGACCTGTGCGCAGGCGCAACAGCAACATTTACAGACGCAGCAGCAGGCGGCACATGGAGCAGCAGCCCTGCAAGTGTTGCTACGATAGCAGCTACATCAGGCCTGCTCACAGCAGTTGCTGCAGGTACTGCTACAATTACTTATTCAACCGGAACCGGCGCTTGCACGGCAACCACAGTTGTAACGGTAGAAGCAATATCACCGATCGCAGGCAATACTACCGTTTGTATCGGTGGCAGCTCGGATCTGAATAATGCCAGTGGCGGCGGTACATGGAGTACAAGCGACGCAACAATCACAATAGACGGCACTACAGGTATGGTGACCGGTGTTTCTGAAGGAATTGCGTCAGTTACTTATACCATACCTTCAGGATGTTCAAGGACAGTTACAATAACAATAAATCCGGAACCCACTCCGATCACGGGAACATTGGTTGTGTGCCCCGGCGCTACGACATCGCTTACAGATATAGGCTCCGGTTCATGGACCAGTGGTAATGGAGCAGTTGCAACCGTGGGCGCTACTACAGGCATCGTAACTGGTGTTATGGCCGGAACAGCAAATATCACCTACACTGCCGGTGCCGGCTGTATAGCCGTAGCCAGGGTAACCGTAAATGTGGCGCCATCGGGTATCGGCGGCCCCGCATCTGTTTGCGAAGGCAGCACAATCACAGAAACCAATTTCACTACAGGCGGTGTATGGAGCACAACAAGCAGCAACATATTCATAGATGGTTCAGGCAATGTGACCGGTATCACTGCCGGTTCGGCAACTGTTACCTACACGCTGAGCACCACAAGTTGTTTTGTTATACGCACAATAAATGTGAACCCGTTGCCTGCACCGATATCAGGAAACACAACGGTATGTACAGGCGTGGTTACTTTCCTTTCTAACGCAACCACGGGCGGTACATCATGGACGAGCAGCAATGCCTCAGTTGCCACAGTTACAGCATCCGGTGCAGTGACAGGAGTAGCTTCAGGTACGTCAAATATCACTTATACATCAGGACCCGGCTGTACTATATCTACAACCGTGACTGTAACAGCTATGCCATCCGGAATTACCGGCAGCACACCTGTTTGTCCCGGCGCTACAGTCGCACTATCTGACGCCTCCGGCGCAGGTATCTGGAGCAGCAACAATACTGCTATTGCTACAGTTGACCCCGGAACCGGAGTTGTGACAGGAATAGCTACTGGCATGGCCACAATTACTTATTCGACAGGCGGCGCAGGTTGCATTGCTACCAAAGTAGTAACGGTAAGTGCGGCGAACCCAATTACAGGTACAATGAGCATGTGCCAGGGTTTATCTACTACCCTGCATAACTCTTCTCCCGGTGGCGTATGGAGCAGCACAAGCAGCATTGTAAGCGTAGTCCCCGGAACAGGCGTAGTATCTGGCCTCACAGCAGGAACCGCGTTGGTTACTTACACATTGACATCCGGTTGCACAGCAACGGCTATCGTTACAGTTAATAGTTTACCTGCCGTTATTACCGGCAGCACTCCAATGTGCGCAGGGTCTGGCATCTCTCTTGGTGAGACAACACCAGGTGGTACATGGACCAGCAGCAATACTGCACGTGCCACAGTAGACGCCTCAGGCTATGTAACAGGCGTGTCAGCGGGAACAGCTAACATATCTTATACATTATCAACAGGCTGCTTTGCAACTATACCTGTAACAGTTAATCCAACTCCATTAGCAATAAACGGAACAACAACGGTATGCGTTGGCCTGACAGTAAGCCTCTCTGATGCTACCACCGGCGGCACATGGAGCAGCAGCACATCTTCTGCCAGCGTAAGCCCCACCGGCCTTGTTAGCGGTCTGTCTACAGGAACAAGCATTATCAGCTATACTTTAAGCACAGGCTGCGGTGCAGCCAAAGTTGCCACGGTTGTTGACGCATCACCGGCAGTATCCGGCACAGCCTATACATGTGTTGGTTCATCAACATCATTGAGCGATGCAACAGGTGGCGGCACATGGACCAGCAGCAACCTTACTGTCGGAACCGTTGGTTCCACAAGCGGTATTGTTACAGGTCTTGTTGCGGGAACTACAACTATCAGCTATAGGTTAGGTTCAGGTTGCGGCAGCGCGGTTGTAGTAACCGTTACGGCATTGCCTGCGGCCATTAGCGGTACGTCATCTTTCTGTTCCGGCGCTACTACCACCCTCACAGATGCGACAGCAGGCGGTACATGGACCAGCGGTAATCCTTCCATAGCAACAGTTGGCGGTACAGGTATTGTATCAGGTGTTGGCACTTCAGGCACAGCTACTATTTCTTACAGCGTTGGTTTAGCAGGTTGTACTACCACTAAAGTGGTTACAGTAAACCCGGCGCCGCCAGCTATCATAGGTACACCAACAGCTTGTGCAGGCGCCACAACCGCGCTGACAAATGCTACAACAGGCGGTGCATGGACGAGCAGCGCTACCGGTACAGCTACAGTAGGTGGTTCCACAGGTATAGTAACAGGTATTGCGGCGGGTACTGCCAGGATATCATACACTGCAGCAGGCTGCAGCAGCGTGGTAGTAGTGACAGTTAATCCTGTTCCATCAAACATAGGGGGCGCGACATCAGTATGCCAGAACGCTTCTATAACATTAAGCGACAACACGGCAGGCGGAACATGGAGCAGCACCGCAAATGCATCGGTAGCAGGTGCAGGAACGCTTGCAACAGTAACCGGCATAACGGTAGGAACAGCAACTATTTCTTATGTATTGCCTACTGGCTGTTTCAAAACATTTACAGAAACTATCAAGCCGCTGCCTACGCCAATACTTGGTACAACGGTAGTATGTGGTATAGGGGCAGTAACCTTCTTGTCTGATGCGACTACAGGTACATCATGGGCGATTAATCCTGTGGGCACGGCAACGATCAGCCCTTCAGGCCGTGTTTACGGAGTTTCTTTCGGCACAGCCACTGTTACTTACACCGGCACAAACGGCTGTGTAATAAACACTGTTGTTACCATAAATCCATTACCGGCGGTTGCACCGATTACCGGCGCATCAACAGTAGCTCATCTCGCTACAATAACATTGTCTGATGTAACGGCAAGCGGTGTATGGAGCAGCACGGCTCCGACAATCGGATCAGTTGGCTCTGTGAGCGGCATTGTTACAGGTGTGGCATCCGCAGGTACCACGACTATTAGCTATATGGTTACAGACGGGTTTGGCTGTAAGAATGCTGCGACTAGGATTGTTACTGTAACGGCAACAGCGCCAAGGACAAGTGGCGGCTCAACAGTCAGCGGTACAGCAACGGTATTCTCGGGAACATCTGTAAGCATTCCTTATGAAGCTGCAGGTGGTATATGGAGCAGCAACAATACAACAGTTGCAACCGTTAATGACAACGGTATCGTTACTGGTATTGCACCCGGCATCGCAGATATCACTCACGTGGTGACAACCACTGATGGCGAAGTATCGACTTCAGTTATACCAATTGTGGTTAGCGCCATAGCTGCGGATGTACGAGTTGTTCCGAATCCGAACAAGGGTACTTTCACTGTGAAAGGCTCGTTAGGTTCAACTCAGGACGAAGAAGTTACTCTTGAAGTAACTGACGTACTTGGTCAGGTCATCTACAAAACAAAGGTGACTGCATTTGGGGGCAAGCTCAGCGAAGCTATATCGTTTAGCTACACACTTGCAAACGGCATGTACATTCTTAATGTACATACAACAACTGAAAATCTCGTATTCCATTTTGTCATGGAAAAATAATGGAGAGTTGATCCCCAATGAAGTAATTGAGGGCGTTGGCCCTCAATTACTTTTTTTATTAACCAACAGTAATATCAGAATGTTAAGACGTAACAATTTATTCAGATAGAGATAATGTTATCTCCACATTGGGGCAATACTGTCTTTTGAATTTTGCAGTTGAAAAATCATGTTATGCAAGAGGCGATCCAATATTCACAAATGAAATCAAATACAGTCAAAACGCTTACCTATAAAATTACCGTTGTATTAGCAGTTGTCTTATTTATTACCGGTACTGTCCATGCACAAATAGCGACATATACAGGGTTTGGCGGCAGCAGTACAGCAACGGTCGGTTTTCCTAACGAAACTGTCTCAGTATTGCAGACAGTAGGTTTCGGAAGCAATACACTGTGCGGCAGCGGAGGGATAAGCGGATTAACTAATAACGGCGTTACGGTGTATGCACCAACAAATGCGCATCTATTTATTAAAATAACACCCGACCCGGGTTACATGCTCAACGTTACCGGCTTTACTGCCGGATTAAGAAGGTCTCCTTCAGGACTAACAAAAGTAAGATTTGCTTACAGCCTCGACAACGGTACAACATGGATAGACGACCTTGTGGATCATGCGCCTACTAACAGCGGCTGCGGTACTACCCTTGTCTCTTCATGGGGTTTTGGTACCTTACCTACCGGCATCACCAGTACTACAAATGGAATTATCGTGGCACTTTACCCCTATGCTCCTCTTGCTGTGGGTGGAGTGATACAGGTCAATACAATTGTCATCAGTGGCTCTGTGGTGCCTTCAAATACACCTCCGACGTTTGTAGGCGGCGGCAGCCAGTCGTTGGTTGTTTGTGAAAATTCACCAGCAACATTGATTAATTCACTAATGGCAATTAACGATCCGGATGTAGGACAGACAGAAACATGGACAGTCGTTAGTGCACCATCTTTTGGTACTCTCGGAGGGTTTAGTACCACAGCTCCATCTACCGGTGTTACTGTAACACCGGGTGGATTGACCTATACTCCAAATCCGGGTTTTAGCGGCACTGATGCTTTTAAGATACAGATATCAGATGGCACAGCAACTGCAGTCACACAAGTTGAGGTGACGGTGAACCCAACCCCTTCTCCTATTTTAGGGAGCCTCGCAGTTTGCGCAGGTTCCACAACTATACTAACTGACGCTACTGGTGGGGGTTCCTGGAGCAGTTCGGTACTGGGAGTAGCTACGATTGGTTCTTCGTCAGGTGTGTTGTCGGGTATTGCCTCAGGCACATCGACTATCAGCTACATAGGTTCTGCCGGCTGTGCTGTATCAGCCATAGCCACTGTAAACCCACTACCGGTTGGCATTACAGGCATTTCAAGTGTGTGCGTCGGGGCAACAACCGCCCTTACCAATACTACCGTCGGAGGTTCATGGAGCAGCAACGATATTGCAATAGCAAGTGTAGGAACCGGCTCGGGGATTGTTACAGGTGTAGCGTTTGGCACAACAACGATTACTTATATCCTACCTACTGGCTGTATTACTACCACAACCGTAACAGTGAACGACCTGCCTGTAGCTATCAGTGGGCCGTCAGGTGTTTGTACCGGCAGTACTATAACCCTGACAGATGCAACTACCGGCGGCACATGGATCTGCAGCGGAGCAGCCGCCACCATCGGTTCAACGACAGGCGTTTTATTGGGCGTATCTCCCGGAGTCACTGTCGTAACCTATACGTCACCGCTGGGCTGTACGACAACCACGCCTGTAACGGTAAATCTGACCCCTGCGGCAATAAGCGGCGCCACAAATGTTTGTGCAGGCGCCACCACGGATCTTACTGACGCGATGGCGGGCGGTACGTGGAGCAGCAGTAGTATTGCGATAGCAACTGTAGGTTCGGGCACAGGAACAGTATCCGGCATTATACCGGGCACTACGACCATTACTTATATCTCATCGGCAGGCTGCATTGTCACAACGCCATTAACCGTTAATACATCCCCCGCTGCCATAACGGGATCAAGCGCTGTGTGTACGGGACTCATCACTACTTTAAGCAATGCCGTATCCGGCGGTACCTGGAGCAGTTCCCTTCCCGGCATAGCAAATATCGGTTCAGGTACGGGTATTGTAACAGGAGTTTCGGCAGGGACTACTACTATTAGTTATACACTTATCGGCTCTTGCACGGCAACTATGGTTATGACCGTAAACTCGTCGTTGTCTGCTATATCAGGTACGCCGATTGTTTGCGCAGGCTCCAGCACTGTTCTAAGCAATACCATAGGCGGTGGAGTATGGAGCAGCAGTAATGCTTCAGTCGCATCGATTGGTTTGGGCACCGGCATTGTAACCGGCGTATCGGCAGGAACTGCAGTTATTTCCTATGGTGGCGCCAGTTGTGCGGCAGTAGGAGTTGTCGTAACGGTAAACCCGCTTCCCGCGGCTATTACAGGTTTAAACAATGTTTGTGAAGGATTCGGGATATACCTGGCCGATGCTACCCCGGGAGGAACATGGAACAGCAGTGTTATCGCTGTTGCAACGGTAAGCGGAACCGGCTTGGTTGCCGGTATAGTGGCGGGCACCAGTTCTATTTCTTATATACTTACAACAGGCTGCCTGAGGACCTTTACGATAACTGTAAACCCAATGCCAACAACGATAACAGGAACATCTGTAATTTGCGCAGGTACTACAACGACCCTTTCCGAGGGAATATCCGGGGGTACATGGACCAGCGCAGCGTCCTCTGTCGGATCGGTAAATACTACCGGCTTGGTAACGGGTAACTCAAGCGGAAATACAACAATATCTTATACACTTCCCGGTGGATGTTACCACACATTTTCTATGACCGTTAATGCAGCACCAACAGCTATTTCAGGGCCTGCAAATATGTGCACCGGGCGTACAATAATTTTTACCGATGGTATTTCGGGGGGATTGTGGAGCAGCTCCGCATCGTCCATTGCATCTGTTAACCCGGTTACAGGAGCCGTGAGCGCTTTGGTGCCAGGCGGCGTATTCATTTCCTATGTCACCGCCGGATGCCCCTCGGTAACTCAGTTCGTTAATGTGAGCTTATCCCCGTCCCCACTCTCAGGCATCACGCATGTTTGTGCTGGGTTGTCGACCACACTCAGCAACGCTATCCCCGGTGGCTCGTGGACCAGCAGCAACCCCTCGGTGACTGTGTCTCCCTCGGGAGTGATCACTGGACTTATAGTAGGCGTTGGTACTACAATTACTTATTCCCTGTCAGCAGGCTGTTTTGTTACCGCCGATGTTTATGCCGAATCCCTGCCATCTGCAATCCTGGGCGTTGACAGTGTATGTCCCGGATCTACCATCATGTTATCCGACACTACAGCGGGTGGTGTATGGAGCAGCAGTGACGGAACTATAGCGGAATCGATAGCGCTCACGGGTGAGGTAAGAGGCATAGTACCCGGCACAGTACACATAACGTATACGTTGATCTCCGGTTGCTATACGTCAAAGACATTCCTGGTTTCCACACCATTACCCGCTTTCCTTGATGTCACTTCAACCGGGGCAGATACCCTATGCCATAACACGACGGATACACTAACTGCCCACCCAACAAATGGTGGCAGCGCTACTTATATATGGGAATTGTTCGGTTCTTACATAGGGTCCGGGCCAAACTTTATTTACAATCCTGCACACGGTGACTTCCTTACTTGCATAATGACCACTCATGGTATTTGCGCGTCACCTTCTGTTGTGAGCAAAGATGTGGTGCTGAATGTTTGGCCGCTGGCCGGACCCACTGTGGAGATAACCTGCACAAAACCCGATACCAGTGCATATGTGGGTGAAATGTACACGTTTTATAGTACGGTGACCTTCGGTGGATCAAACCCGCTTTACCAGTGGTATGTGAACCATGTTGCCGTTGACGGCGCTACGTCGCCGGTATTCACTTACCGAATATACAATGACAATGACACCATCTATTGCAGAGTTACCAGCAACTCACCCTGCGATACCGGCAGCTATGTTGGCTCAAGCAATACGAAGGTTGTATATGGCCAGGGCTTTTTATCAGTAGGCGTAATGCAGGCTGGTCATGATCTTTCGCTATATCCCAACCCGAACAAGGGCAGCTTTTCGCTTTCGGGCTCGCTGGGTATTGCAGGAGATAATAACGTAATCATCGAGGTTACAGATATGCTGGGCCGGAATATTCTGAAACAAGCCACAATAGCATCAAACGGAGCATTGAACACGGAGATAAAACTGGATAATAATATAACCAACGGCATTTATCTCCTACATATACATGCAGAGCGTAAAGACCATGTGCTGCATTTTGTTGTAGAAAAATAATAGAGTGCTATACCTCACCCACGGTTAATGTTGTGGTAATAGTGTGGTGATATTACGTCCATAGCTTTGCGGATTCATATAAAAATACATTTTCATGTTTTTCAGTAGCAAAAAAAATAGCAGCGTTCATTTCATCCGATCGTTCTGCATTACCGCCTTCCTTTTTGCAGCAAATACCGATGCATTTGCCCAATTAGCCGTTAACCCTAATCAGACCGCTGCTATTTTATCATCAACCATCGGCGGGCCGGGCATCACGATTACCTCGCCTGTATTAACCTGTGCCGGACAAGGTAACGCCACTTTTACGGTAAGCCCTGGAACTATACTTGGCACGGGCGCTACCGTGTTCGGCATCAGTAACGGCATATTTCTTGGAACCGGGAAAGCCATAAATGCCCCAGGCAATGAAGCGACCCTTGCAAGCACGAACAACGGAACTGCCGGTGATCCTGCATTGGCAGCACTGGCGCTTACGGCCACCCTTCATGATGCATGTATACTGGAATTTGATTTCTCGGCCGTAGGAACAAGTATTTCTTTCAACTACATTTTTGGTTCCGAGGAATATAACCACTCTACCTGTGGGCCATATAATGATGCGTTTGCTTTCTTTATCTCAGG
>CANJQU010000065.1 GCA_947476485.1 Chitinophagaceae bacterium | reverse complement strand
ATTAGTAGCCACGGCTTTTAAGCCGTGGTTGGATACACCAAACGATACGGCTTTAGCCTAAATACGCTTAGCGTACTTTAGAAGTCCATTCGATTATAAGTATCGCCGCTGAATGCTTCGGAGTGCCAACTGGGAACTGAATACTGTAAACTGAAATGGGGTACGATGGGAAATGTAAATGAATATTAATATCAGCCACAGTAAATGATTTGGCAGGATAGCAATGTCCCATTTGTGAGTTTCTTTTTTTCTGGGGTATGGGGCATTCGATCTGTAGATATTGAAATTAGCGAGCTCAAGGTATTGTGGTGCCTTATGGACAACAAAATTACACAGGTTTTAGTAGCCACGGCTTTTAAGCCGTGGTTGGATACACCAAACGATACGGCTTTAGCCTAAATACGCTTAGCGAACTTTAGAAGTCCATTCGATTATAAGTATCGCCGCTGTATGCTTCGAAGTGCCAACTGGGAACTGAATACTGTAAACTGAAATGGGGTACGATGGAAATGTAAATGAATACTAATATCAGCCACAGTAAAGGATTTTGCGGGATTGCAATGTCCCATTTGTGAATTTCTTTTTTCTGGGGTATGGGGCATTCGATCTGTAGGGCGCCTGAGATCTGCAGATATTGAAATTAGCGAGCTCAAGGTATTGCGGTGCCTTATTGACAACAAAATTACACAGGTTTATTAGTAGCCACGGCTTTTAAGCCGTGGTTGGATACACCAAACGATACGGCTTTAGCCTAAATACGCTTAGCGTACTTTAGAAGTCCATTCGATTATAAGTATCGCCGCTGAATGCTTCGGAGCGCCAACTGCGAACTGAATACTGTAAACTGAAATGGGGTACGATGGGAAATGTAAATGAATATTAATATCAGCCGCAGTAAATGATTTGGCAGGATAGCAATGCCCCATTTTTCCTGATTTTTTTTTTCTGAAAAATGGGACATAAAGCAGGCGCAGTCACCCGGTAGATCCCTTTCTGACTAGATCGGTGAGTCACGGTAGTCTCTCCTCCTCATCAGTTTCAGATCCTGCAGGATGGCCGATTTTACATTGATAGTAAATGTAAAGCTCTTCCTTGGCCCGAAAGGTATCGTTTGTAGTTGCATGGCCCAGCAGTGCAGGTCGCGATACACATTGATCGATGTAAGCGTAAGTTGGCGATAGTTGAAATTGTATCCGCTGCTCGTGCTTACTTTCCAGCGCTTGGTGATCTGCAGCTCACCCTGGAATGTAAATGACTGGTTCAGGATGATGGTGTCGCGCTTTGAAAAATAAGAGTAGTTGGTGTTGGCTGATAAAGAATAGCTGCAGTTAAAGCTCCAGGGAATATCAAAGTCTACATAGTCGTTATACCCGGCATTGCGCATGATGCGGCCATATTCCTCGCTGTTGGATGGGTTAGAAGTCCCGCCGGCCGGTTTAGAATGGAAGTTGGATCCCAGGGACAAGGTTGCGGAGGAAAAGCGTGCGATGCCTGAGCCGTTGTTTTGCATGGTTTGGCTCAGCCTCCTTCCTTTTTCATAATCAAATGCATATGGATCGAAGCTGGCATTGGAGCTGATATTTATTTTGTCCATCACATTGGTGCGGAAGTTGACACCTATATTGCTCCATTGAAAAGAATCGGCTGCCGCGTTATAAGACATTGTTGCACCGAGGGCATCAATTAGTGTCACGTTTTTAAACCCGGTGACGGTATCCTTAGCGTTGCGCACTTTGATCTGGAGGTTATTATTGATCCCGAAATTCACTTGTCCGGCCTTGCCGATCGGTGGAGCGCCAACTATCGAGGTGGCGAATGGAGACTCGTAGGTATAGTTCTGGTAGTTATTGGTAGAGTCGAGGCGGGTGCGGTAATAATAATTGAACGGAGATGCCGCAAAGTCAGGGTGGTAGGATAACCCGGCCGATGGGGTGAGCACGTGCCGTATACCGCGCAGTGCGCTGTGCTTGAACAGCTTCATGCCATAGATACGAGTAGAGAAGCTCACTCCTGCGTTAAAATCCCTGGCTGTATAAAACCCCTGGTTATCAGTACTGTCAAGTTTATTGGTCACGCTGTTGAAGTTGCGGTATAGCTTGTCGGTAAGCCAGTACTCATTGTAGTTAACGTTAAACGACATGTTGATGTACCTCAGTATCGTATAGGATGCGCTGACTGGAATGGAATGATGCAGCCCTGTCTGGAAATCTTTGGCCGCAAGTTTCGAAATATTGAAAAGACTGTCGTAAAAAGACGTCCTGTTAAGTGCGTCAAGGGTATAGCTTGCGGTGATCTTGTCATACCAGCGGCTACCTATCGAGTTCTTTTTCTGGAAGGGGTTTATCTGCGTCACGTGAAAGTTAACGGCCGGCAGTGTCACATTCACCTGGTGTGTCTGCGTGTTCTGGCTGTGCAGCGCACTCACTGTTAGTCCATACGGAGTGCCCTGCCAGTTCTTGGAGTAGCTGATGTTCGACTGGTATTGGTTCTGCAATATCTGGTTTACATCGGGGCTGTTGTTGGCATAGAACGAGGAGGTGCCAACCTGTACCGATGCGTTGAAGCTTTGCCCCGGAATGGATTTGGGATCCGACTGGTGCCGCCAGTTGATCATGAAGTCTTTTTGCACCGAGGCGCCAGGTTCAAAATCTTCCCCGGTCTTATTATAGGCGTATGACAGGCTGAATAACCCCCGGTAGTGATAAAGACTGGTATAGTCGGTTATCTCGCTGATCGCATAGCTGCCCTTTGTATAAATGTTAGCTTGTGTAAGAAAGTCAATATTGTCGTTGGCATACCAGTAGTAGCCTCCGTTCAGTAAGCCAAGCCCGCGCTGCTCTTCTACGGTATAGGTAGGCAGCACAAACCCTGATTTCTGCTTTTCAGATACCGGGAATATACCAAAAGGCAACCACAGCGGAGTGGGCACACCTTCAATAGACAGGTTACACGGCCCAGACACTATTACTTTGCCGGGCACCACTTTTATTTTTTTTGCCAGGATGCCGAAGTGGGGTGTGTCAAGGGCGCAGGTTGTATATATGCTGTGCGCTCCATAAATGGTCTGATCGGGGTTTCTTTTTACCTGTTCACTATACACAAAGCCTTCGCCATATTGGGTGTGTACGTTGCGCACAATAGCCCGCTTGCTTTTGAAGTTGTACTGCAATGAATCGTACGTGAACTTTTCCTTGCCCTGGGTGAACGTTTGCTTTGAAGTAGTGTCTTTTTCTTTTGCAGCCTCATAGGGTGCCGCAGAAACAACGTTGGAAGACTGCTCATATACGATCTGTCCTGCATTCAGTTGCAGGTCTTCATAATTGACCTGGGCATTACCATAAAGGTAAAAGAGGTTGGTATGCATATCCATGATGACAGAGTCCTGAGCCGTGGCTTTTACCACAGAGGGCAAAGCGTCCTTCGATATCTTGATCCCGAGCGATTGCTCAAGAGCGTTTTTCTTCGAGGAGTCAGTATTTGCAGAAACGGAATCCAATTTAAGGCTGTCATTGGAAATTGTTGCCAGGTCTATTTTCAGGCTGTCATTCCCCGCTGCATTGACATTCTTTTTTGTCGTATCCGGAGTGCCGGTGGTGCTGATTGTTCGCGTATTATCAGATTGGCAATAACCCTTATTTGTTATAAAGAATATAAAAATGGTTGCCATACAGTAAGTAAAGCAACGCAATGATGAGATTTTTGAAATAAATTTACCGCGCACACTCATGGGCGCGACAAAAATAGGCGATTGAACGCGGTTATGATAGTTTGTATATTTAATCTTTTGTGAAACATATGATGCGCTCCATATTAGTTATTGTATTCGTGTTGCTTATATCCCCTCTGTTGCTGGCTGCAAAAGGAAAGAAAATATCGAAAATTGTTGTTGATGCAGGCCATGGCGGAACAAGAGACCCGGGTGCGCACGGTTCGTTCTCCTATGAGAAGGATATAACCCTTGCAGTGTCGCTGAAACTTGGGAAGATAGTCTCGGATAGTATGAAGGATGTTGAAGTCTTATTTACCCGTACCACAGATGTCTATCCTTCATTGACCGAGCGGCATGAAATAGCCAATAAAGCCAATGCGGATCTTTTCTTGTCGATCCACGTAAACTCAACTCCTTTTACCTACACAAAGGTGTTGCAGGGCTACAAAACGGTAAAAAAGAAGCGCAAGACGGTAAAACAACCTATTTATCGTAAAATACAGCATCATGTAACCACACGGAAAGGAGTAGAGACATATGTACTTGCACTGCACCGTGATTCGCAAAAGCAAAAGTCCATTGAAGAGAATAGTGAGAATTTTACAGAAGATGCTGCGCTGCTAAATGTGAACGACCCGCAGACCAGCATAATTCTGGCTCAGTATTCGCAGGCGTTTCTGAGCAAAAGCGTAAACCTGGGCACAAGGATCCAGGAACAGTTCGGCGCGCAGGGCCGGCCAGACCTGGGCGTGAAACAGCTACCTTTGGAAGTGCTGGCGGGTAGCGCCATGCCGGGCGTGCTGGTGGAGATGGGCTTCATTACAAATCCCGATGAGGAAGAATACCTCAATTCGGCGCGAGGCCAGGAAGAGGTTGCTATGGCAATATATAAAGGTATAAAAGCCTATAAGGCAGACGTAGAGAAATAGTGATGGTCAATATTCTCTGTGCTTTTATTAACTTTCGCTAAAAGCGGCTCACATTTATTTTATCAACTTCGTTGTCTTTTGCATTTTTTATAACTTTTTTTTTATCTTTGAACGAATTAAAAATTTACATTACTGATGAGAGCCCGCTTAAAAACAATAATGATTACCGCCTTGCTGTCGTTTTCTGTGGTAGCAGCAACAGTTTATTCATCCTGCAACAGGGATCAGTGCAAATCTATAGTGTGCGCCTATGGTGGTGTTTGTAACAACGGCTCGTGCAATTGCCCATCCGGGTATGAAGGCACTAATTGTGAAACCATCTCCCGCCAGAAGTTTCTCGGTAACTGGTCTGTATTTGAGAAAGGCAGCATAACAGAAGCCGCACAATACCCGGTTAGTGTTTCTGAAGGCGCTAAAGTAACTGAGGTGATCATCAAGAACTTCTACAATTATTTCAGGACCCCGGTGAAAGCTTCCATTATCCATGATACGATCTTCATTCCAAACCAGCAGTATGAAGGCAAGGTACTGTTTGGCATAGGTTACATCTATACCAGTGTTACCTATGGCCAGTATGGCGCTATCAATATGGAGTATGAAATAGTGGATACAGCTACGCAGGCAGTTAATGATTTTGGATACAATTCTATCCTCGATCATAGTGATCCATCGGCATGGAATAAGTAATTTTTCAGCGCATTATTATAGCCTCCTTTGTAGTAAGGGAGGCTTTTTTTATGATGTTTTTTACATTTGGAAATAGAATGCTTGCCGGCGATAAACCCGCTGGTAATGGCTTCAGGAAAATAGTTTTATTTTTGTTATTAAAATCACCATAAACGCACATACCTATGAGTCTCCGTTTCAAAACCATTGTATTTTCAGTTACCATAATAATGTTCTTCCTGGCTGGTATGATTTCCTGCAACAAGGATAATGAGAAGTCAATTACCAGGATAAAATGTGTGACCTGCGCCAATGGAGGCTCCTGCATAAATGATACCTGCAGGTGTCCTGTGGGGTATGAGGGCGTCAGTTGCCAGACACAATCGCGGCAGAAGTTTCTAGGTAGCTGGCAGGTATTTGAACGGGGTAGCGCCTCCGGCACTCATAATCCCTACCAGGTCAGTATACAAAGCAATGGTTCCTTTTATGCCATCAACAGCATATACATAATGTGGCTTTACAACTACGGTCTCCCTTCCTCTCCATATATCGATGGTTATGTGAGTGGAGATAGCATTTTTATTCCAAGTCAGCAGATCGATACAAAAACGATCATTGGCAGAGGGTATATCCATTCCAATTCGTCATTCGGTCAGTTCGGATCCATTACTATGGCCTACAAGGTAACGGATCTCGTTAGCGGTGAAGTTGATGATTTTGGTTATAGCTCTTCTCTTGACAGCCCATCGATCTGGAACAGGTAGTTACAATGCGGTAATTATTGTCATCTTGCCTACCTTTGCTGCATGCCTTCGCAGAAGATCATAATAGCTATTGACGGATACTCATCCTGTGGTAAGAGCACGCTTGCGAAAGAGCTTGCAGGAAAACTGGAGTATAACTACATAGACAGCGGCGCTATGTACCGTGCGATAACGCTTTATTTTCTTCGTCACCATATAGATTACAGTGATCCGGTAAAAGTGCTGGATGCGATAGCGGACATCAACATATCATTTGTCTTCAATGAACGGACGAATTCATCTGATATTCATCTCAATGATGAGGATGTTGCGCCGTATATCAGGGACATGATCGTGTCGGAGAAAGTGAGTGAAGTGGCCGCAATACGAGAGGTGCGTGCGTTTGCTGTGGCGCAGCAGAAGCGAATGGGCAGAAAGAAAGGAATAGTTATGGACGGCCGCGACATAGGCACGGCGGTTTTTCCGGATGCTGAGCTGAAGCTGTTTATGACAGCAGATCCCGAAGTGAGGGTAATGCGCCGTTTTAAAGAAATGTACGCAACTAATCCGCACATTACAATAGACGAGGTGCGCCACAACCTGGAACTGCGCGACTATATAGACAGTACACGTGAAGAAAGTCCGCTGCACAGAGCAGCGGACGCCTTATTGCTTGATAACAGTGGCCTTACCCGTGACGAGCAATTGGATATCGTGCTGAAGTGGGTAAAGGAGCGGGTTGCTCCAATGCCGCGCTTGCGCGATATGTCATCATCCAAGTGATCTCAACCACTTTATCACTTCATCCCGGGTTTTGCCCAGTTTAGTTTGAAGACGGCCATACAACTCGTCATCTTTTCCTTCCTCATATTCGAGGTCGTTGTCTGTAAAGTCGGCATGTTGTTGTTTGATCTTGCCTTTTAGTTCGTTCCATTTACCTTTTAATTCCAGCTTGTCCATAACAATGTTTTTCATCGATGTTAAAAAATCTATGCCACTGCGGGAAAATTTCAACAATCTGGTGAATAAAAATTAGTGAAACAAAGTAGCGGGTGAGCAATAATAGCTAATTTCGCAATCGTTAAAAAAGTATGATCATGTATATAAGAGCATTGCTTGTTTTCCTTTCTGCAGCATTCATATCATCATGTACGCAAACACGTATAAAAGACCATACAGAGTGGGCGAAGTATTATGAACAAAACGGAATAAAGAATGCCTGCTTCATGCTGCGCGATAACAACCATGAGTCGATACATTATTACAATAAGGAAAGATGTTTGCAGCGCTTCACACCAGCCTCTACCTTCAAAATATTTAATTCACTGGCAGCCCTCGAAACCGCGGTAGCGCCCGACGATCAGCTGGTGATAAAATGGGACGGAGTAGCGCGCAGCCATCCTGAGTGGAATAAGGACATGGATATGCGTGAGGCATTCAAGGTTAGCAATGTTGGCTACTACCAGGAAATTGCCCGCCGCATCGGTCAGAACAAACTGCAGCACTACCTTGATACCGTGAAATACGGTAATGCAAAAATAGGGGGAGCCGTAGATATGTTCTGGCTCGACAACTCACTACAGATATCAGCCGATGAGCAGACTGGCTTTGTTAAAAAGCTCTATTTCGCAGAACTGCCTTTTTCTGAACGTACGCAGCGTATTGTAAAGACAATGATGCTGCAGGAACAAACCCCGGCCTATAACCTGTATTATAAAACAGGCACCGGCCAGGTTGGCGACAAATACATTTATTGGATTGTGGGCTTTACAGAGCGAATAGAGCATGTAAAAGAGCCGGAGGGCTCAATGAACAAAAGCAATGAGCGCAACTATCCGTATTTCTTCGCAGAGAATTTCGAGATGCCTGTTGCGGATACGAGTAAAAACTGGTTCAAAGTGAGAATAGACATCCTGCATGACATCCTGAAAGATTATGGCGCGCTCCCCAGGTCGTAACATCTCGCTTTCATTTAAATTTCCTATATTGATCCTTATTATTTTTCAACCATAGTTTTCAAAAAAGCAACATGGAATTTACTGCAAAGCAGATCGCCGGGATACTGAACGGACAAATAGAAGGGGATGCAGATGTGAAGATCACTAAACTTTCGAAGATCGAGGAAGGCGAGCCCGGGTCTATCTCCTTCCTGGCGAATCCGGCTTATACGCAATATATCTACGGCACGAAGGCTTCACTGGTAATAGTGAACAAGGATTTTGCGCCTACAGCTCCGGTATCTGCAACACTGATACGTGTGGAGAGCGCAGCCGCAGCCTTTGCGAAGTTGTTGGAAATGTATAACCAGGTCAAGCTCAATAAAACGGGCGTTTCGAAACATGCTTATATTTCTGAGAGCGCGAAGGTGGGTGAGAACCTCTATGCCGGCGAGTTTGCTGTTGTCAGCGACAACGCGCGGATAGGCAACAATGTGAAAATATATCCCCAGGTATATGTGGGAGATAATGTGGTAATAGGGGATAACACAACTTTATTCGCGGGGGTAAAAATATATTCAGATACACAGATCGGGAAGGACTGCATCATACATTCAGGCACGGTGATCGGCAGTGATGGTTTCAGGTTTGAACCGCAAAATGAAGGCAATAAAAAGGTGCCGCAAATAGGTAATGTGATAATTGAGGATGATGTGGAAATTGGCGCTAACTGTGCCATTGATCGCGCTACCCTTGGTTCTACCATATTGCGCAAGGGTGTGAAATTCGACAACCTGGTGCACATAGCTCATAATGTAGAAATAGGGGAGAATAGCTACCTGGCTGCATGCAATGTTGTAGCGGGCTCTACCAAGATCGGCAAGAACTGTATGTTTAGCGGACAGGTAGGTATAGTAGGTCATTTGAATATTGCAGACAACACGATCATAACTGCGCAATCCGGGATATCAAAAAGCATCACAAAGGCGGGTGAGGTGTACATGGGGTCGCCGGGTTTTGATGCGAACAAGTATCGTAAGGCATACATCCATTTCCGTAATCTTGATGCGCTTGTGCAACGTGTAGACAAGCTGGAGAAGCAAAATAAACAGCAATAGAAGTTCGTTTCCGTTTCATGTATTTATTGCACCTTCTTACGAAAATGTAAAGGAAATATTTACCATTCTGCTAACTGCGTTATTGTCATGGTGTTCATTAATGTATGCATTGCTTAAAAATTAGTTGTATCATGATCGCATTGATGATTGTTAGCCCCAACTAAGTGGTCGTTAGCCCCAATTTTTCTGCTAACCAGTGAAGGTGAATTAATTTGCGATGTTCTAACTCACCTATACTGCAAAATGTTTAAAAAACTTTTAAGCATAAGAATATCCCTGCTTTATTTAATAGCCCCCCTGGTAATTGGTCTTGTTTTGTTTGTTGTCTTGAAGAATCATACTTTTTTTCCGGGCCAAAATTCAGCTACAGGATCTACCGCTAAAATATCTGCTGAAGGCACCACCATTGATTGCGGGGAGAAAACATTCCGCCTAAAAGGGTTTAAGTATATAAAGCCACTGGTCAATGAATCCCGTGAATGTGAGTCAGTGCGATATGCTGCTTTGAAGGAGAGCATTAAAAATTACATTGATGCGGAGACTAAAACCGGAGCTATTAGCTGCGCATCTGTTTTTCTGAAAAATTTGGGAAAAGGCGAGGACTGGATATCTGTCTACCCGCGACTGGAATATCATCCGGCATCGTTAGGAAAAGTACCGATTCTGATCACGTACCTGAAGAAATCAGAATCGGTACCAGGACTACTCGACAAGGAAATATTTTATGTAAAGGATTCTAAAAAAGTACCGTCACAAAATTTTGCGTTCGATAGTTTGAGATCCGGACACAAGTATAAAGTGCGGGAGTTGCTATATCATATGATCGCCAATTCTGATAACCGCGCCACTTTGCTGCTTCAGGATAATATCGATTTTGCAAGCTTTAGAACAACTATTACTGATCTTGGTTTTGATGAGAACAAGTTAATCGACACCAATTATAAATTCAAAGCCCGGGAGTATTCTATTTTTCTTGAAGCTCTTTATAATGCAGGCTACCTTAATATGCCATCTTCAGAATATGCTTCTTCGCTATTGGCGCAGTGTAAATTCCGGGAAGGTGTTTTGAAAAATCTTCCCGCCGATGTAAAAGCTATTCATAAGTTTGGTGAGTATGCAGCAGACAAAGATCGGGAGCTTCATGAATCTGCGATCATTTACATTGACAACAATGCTTACGTTATTACGATAATGACCAAGGGGCATGACTTTAAGAAGCTTTCCGATCTTATGGGGCATATATCCAGAATGGTGTATGATTATATGAACACCAGTGTATGATCCGCGATATCCCGGAGACCTACCAGCGTTACTAACTTATCTTTCCCCAGTGCGATTGTTTCCCCTGATGCCGCAGCATATGTTTCAGCGGCTGGTTTTGGGGTTGGCTCAATGATGGGTCCTGTGAAAGCAATAATTGTGCTGCGTTACGGGTTTCTTCAAGTATTGTTCCGTCCAGCAAAATATCTGCCAGCTTAAATTTCAATACGCCACTTTGTTTGGTTCCATACATATCACCAGGGCCCCGCATGGCAAGATCTTGCTCTGCTATCTTAAAACCATCGGTTGTTGAAACCATGATCTGTATTCGTTTGTAGCTTTCCTCAGAAATTTTATTGCCCGTCAGCAGTATGCAATAAGACTGATCGGCACCACGGCCTACGCGGCCCCTGAGCTGGTGCATCTGCGACAGGCCAAAACGTTCTGCGCTCTCGATGAGCATCACCGAGGCATTAGGAACATTCACACCCACCTCTATTACCGTCGTAGCAACAAGAACATTTGCTTCACCTTTTACAAAGCGCTGCATATTGCGTTCACGTTCGCCAACCTCCTGCCGGCCATGAACCATAGCAATTCTATACTTATTTTCGTTGAACCATATTTTTACCTGCTCATAACCTGCCATGAGGCTTTCGTAGTCCATCTTTTCAGATTCTTCTATCAGCGGATAAACGATATAGGCCTGCCGCCCCTCGTCTACCTGGCTGCGTATGAACTCCATTACCTTCATGCGACCTGCGTCTTTCCGGTGTACGGTTTTTATCTCCTTTCTGCCGGGTGGCAGTTCATCTATCACCGATACTTCGAGGTCGCCGTACATGGTCATGGCGAGTGTGCGGGGAATGGGAGTAGCGGTCATTACCAGCACATGTGGCGGCATCTCGTTCTTCTTCCATAGGCGTGCCCGTTGACCCACGCCAAAGCGGTGCTGCTCATCAATTACCGCGAGGCCGAGATTTTTGAACTGCACAGTATCTTCTATAAGGGCATGTGTACCAACCGCAATGGACACACGGCCATCGGCAAGTTCCGCCAATATTTCCTTTCTTGCTTTTCCCTTTACATTGCCGGTAAGCAGCCGCACCTTAATGCCCATATCTTCCAGCAGTTCAGAAATACTTATATAGTGCTGTTGCGCCAATATCTCTGTTGGCGCCATGATACATGCCTGGAAACCGTTGTCGAGTGCCAGGAGCATAGACATAACAGCAACGATGGTTTTGCCGCTGCCTACATCGCCCTGTAGCAGCCGGTTCATCTGTTTGCCTGTTGCCGTATCCTGTCTTATTTCTTTGAGTACACGCTTTTGTGCATTGGTCAGTTCAAAGGGCAGGTGCAGACTGAAAAAGTCATTGAAGTGCGCCCCTACTTTGCCGAATTTCCAGCCCTGCTGTGCCGTATGCTGCAGGCGGAGGCGGGCGATCATTAACTGCGAAATGAATAACTCTTCCCATTTCAGGCGATGGCGTGCAAGCTGTTCATGCTCATCGTTATCGGGGAAATGTATCCACCGCATAGCGGCATACCTACTGCACAAATTGTATTGCCGTATAATATCCGGAGGCAGTATTTCAGGTATGTCGCCGGAGCTTACCTTTTCAAATAATGCCTGGGTGAGCTTTGCGAATGAACGGTTTGTAATTCCTTTGGCGATGAGTTTTGTGGTGCTCGAATAAACAGGTTGCCGGCCTGCAATGGCAGTATCTGCATTCCATAATTCTATCTCGGGATGCGATATATTGTAATAGCCACCGAACAAATTCACTTTGCCAAAGACAATGTAACGTTCATTTTCTTTCAACGTTTTCTTCATCCACTGTGCACCCTGGAACCATAGTAATTCTATGCGGCCCGTATCATCATATATTGTGGCGATCAGGCGCTTCTTAAATCCGGTTCCTTCCTCAGTGATATTGACAAGTATACCGGCTATCTGAACATACTCTGTGGTTGAATTGATCGCGCCTATCTTGGTTATTTGTGTGCGGTCGAAATAACGGTATGGGTAGTGATAAAGAAGGTCTTCAAAAGTGCTTATCTCCAATTCCTGCCGCAGCACTTCGCCGCGTTGCGGGCCAACGCCTTTGAGGAATTCGATCGGCGATTCTAATATGGAGGTTGTGTTATTGATGAGGTAAAAATAGCCTCAATTTGACAATTTGGGGTGTATTATTTGATCAATAAAATTAGTTTTATGTTAAGAACGAAAATTGTAAATTTGGATACAATACGTGTGATATGTCCCAAGTCATTGATAAAAAATTATCTGAGGCAATTGATAAACTCAACGACAAGCAAAAAAAGGAACTGCTTGTTTTTGTAGGGCATTTTCTGGAAGAACGCGACCAGGAATATGATAAATGGAAGGACAAGAGTTTTGTCGCGGAAATGGAAAACAGATACGACTACTATAAAAATGGTGGTAAAATGGTTACTGCGGCAGAAGCAAGCAAAAGGATTAAGAACCTCATAGAAAAGGGTAGGAAATAATGAGCTACACTTTTATTTATAACCCAGGGCGTTATTGGAATATGAAGACGCTGTGCTGTGGTATCGTGAACGGAGTAAACAGGCAAGTGAAAAATTTGAAATAGCGATCAATGAAAAGCTGAATGAAATATGCTCCGACCCTGCATTATATCGTAATGCGGAAAAATACTTCAGGGAAGCACTTCTAAAGAAATATCCTTTTTCTATTGTTTACGTTATTGACGAAATACAAAAGATCATAGTGATAACCTCTATCTTTCACAATAGCCGGAATCCCAAAAAGAAGTACTAAGTCTATTGCGCAGACTATTCAAATTCAAAACCAATATCCTTACGATAATATCGCCCCTCATAATCAACAAGAGCAGCATTTTCATAACTTTTTTCCAATGCCTGCCTCATGTTATCTCCATAAGAAGTAATAGCGATCACGCGACCACCGTTAGTGACAATGTCATTGCCGGCTAGCTTGGTTCCTGCATGAAATAACAAACTGCCCCTCGCCTTTTCAAAACCGCTCATTACTCTGCCCTTCGGGTAATCTCCGGGGTAGCCCTCGGACACAAGCATTACCGCGCCCGCAGCTTTTGGGCTGTGCTGTATGGTTACTTCATTCAATTTGCCTTCCTGCATTTTCCCGATCAGTTCCACAAGATCATTTTCCAGGCGGGGGATAACCACTTCTGTTTCCGGGTCGCCAAGGCGGCAGTTGTATTCTATTACATATGGATTATCCTTAACTTTTATCAGGCCAAAGAAAATGAAGCCGTGATATATGATGCCTTCTGCTTTCAATCCTTTCACAGTTGGTTCAATAATGCGTTCCGTAACTTTTTGCATAAAGGCTTCATCGGCAAACGGCACAGGCGAAATAGCGCCCATTCCACCCGTATTCAGCCCCGTATCTCCTTCCCCAATCCGTTTATAATCTTTGGCCTCCGGCAGCAGCACGTAATTTGTACCGTCAGTAAATGCAAATACAGAAAGCTCTATGCCATCAAGGAATTGCTCTATCACCACATTCTTACTGGCCTCGCCAAATTGTGCATTCATCACCATAGCGCGAAAAGCTTTTACTGCATCTATGGTGTTCTGGGCGATCACCACACCCTTTCCGGCGGCCAGTCCGTCGGCTTTGATCACAATAGGTAGTTCGCTGCGCTTGATGTAGGCTACTCCCTGTTCAAAACTTCCTGCTGAGAATTCCTTGTATGCGGCAGTCGGTATGTTGTGCCGCTCCATGAATTTTTTTGACCAGGCTTTACTGCCCTCCAGTTGCGCGCCTTCTTTCGACGGACCTACTATCACAATATGCCTGAGCGACGGGTCGTTTTTGCAGAAATCATATATTCCGGCGACAAGTGGATCTTCAGGGCCTGGAATGAGAATGTCAATTTTATAATCAATACATGCTTTTCGTATCCCTTCGAAGTCGTTGTATGATAATGGCAGATTAATTCCGTAAGCTTCCGTTCCGGCATTTCCCGGGGCTATATAGAACTTACCGCAAAGAGGACTTTGGCTCAATTTCCATGCAAGTGCACATTCACGACCGCCGGAGCCAAGAAGAAGTATATTTTTCATCTCAAGTGTTTTGATCAATTCAATAAGCCTGCAAAATCACCCGTCAAGGGTGGAATTTGCCTTGCCGGAATACTGTTACTTTACAAAAAGCAAAAATCAATAGTATTAGTCCGGTTCCGTTTTATTGAATTCCCTGCAAAAAAACTAAAAAAAAGGCGCAACACTGATTATTTTATTTATTTTGGCAGTTCAGTAACACCTAAAATACTTTTATGAGCCAAGCGCAAATGGAAGGCACCGTTGTGGATATGCCTATCGATGTAACCGAGCAATCCACTCCGAAGAAGGGGCACCCTAAGGGATTAGGCGTCCTGTTCACTACCGAAATGTGGGAGCGGTTTAACTTTTACGGTATGCGTGCGATACTGTCATTGTTTTTAATAAATGCGCTTGCATTTAAAGAATCTGAAAGCTCGCTCATTTATGGTGGCTTTTTAGCGTTGTGTTACCTAACACCCATGCTTGGTGGATTTGTTTCTGACCGTTTTTTAGGCAACCGTAACTGTATATTGTTAGGTGGACTGATGATGGCCGCCGGACAAATGATGCTTTTTATGAGTGCGTCTAACTATAAGACTGATCTGCATTTTGCCCAGCAATTAACTTATGTTGCATTCATTGTTATCATTTTCGGCAACGGCTTTTTCAAACCGAACATTTCGTCTATGGTCGGGAGTCTTTATCCGAAGGGGGATACTCGTCTTGACTCGGCGTTTACCATTTTCTACATGGGGATAAACGTTGGTGCTTTTTTAGGGAATTTTATCTGCTCAAGTGTAGGAGATGTAAAACATGGTGACGTAAGGGTGGTGGAAGCTTTTAAATATGGGTTCCTTGCTGCAGGTATTGCCATGCTACTCGCTACGTTGATCTTCTTTATCTTAAAGAACAAATACATCGTCACCCCAGATGGCAAACCTATAGGAGGGCGGCCGAGCAAAAGTGCGGCGGTAGTTAGTGAGGGTACGATTGTCGCGAAATTTACGACAGGCGCTACAATAATGGTAAGTTTTTTAATGCTTGCTCTCTACTTCTTGTTCCAGTACCTGGCGTGGGATCCTGCAAGTATGCCTATCCCTTCTGGAACTTCTGGGTTGGGAGGTTATTTCAGTGCGTTGGCAACTTCGCCTATTAAAACCTTCATTTACCCTTTCATTTACGCGTCGGGCCTGAGCCTTGCAACCTTTATCCTCACAGACAAAGCGCTCACTAAGGTGGAAACACAGCGTATTCTCGTTATTTACATCGTCGGCTTCTTCGTAATTTTCTTTTGGGCATGCTTTGAGCAGGCCGGATCTTCTCTAACTTTTATTGCCGATCAGCAGACAGATACCAACATACTTGGCTGGCAGATGCCTCCTAGCCTTGTGCAAAATTTCAATGCGATATTCATAGTTATTTTTGCTTTTCCGTTCAGTTGGATGTGGTTGCAACTGAGTAAGAAAGGGAAAGAGCCAATCTCGCCAGTGAAGCAGTCGATAGGGTTGTTCCTGTTAGCCGCCGGTTACCTGGTTATTGCTATGCGTGTGAGGTCATTGGGCATGACTGAGAAAATGGGTGTTGGCTGGTTGATCGTTCTTTACCTTTTGCATACGTTAGGCGAATTATGTCTCTCTCCAATAGGGTTGTCGCTGGTTGCGAAGCTTTCACCCCAACGCTTTTCTTCTTTGCTATTTGGCGTATTTTTCTTGTCGAACGCTGCGGGCTATGCGCTTGCGGGTACATTGGGGGCTCTTATCCCAAATACAACCGATAAGTTTATTGCAGCTTCTAAGAACGGTATTGACTTACAGGCCGTTCTTGACAAAAAAGTAATTCCGACTGCTGATCAACTTAGCTTTTTGCAGACAGCAAAGATCAGTATCGAAAATCCGCATTTTGTAGGATTTACTATCCACAACCTGTTTGATTTCTTTATGGTATTTGTAGCGCTCTCTGGTACAGCCGCGATATTACTCCTGCTTTTATCAAGTAAACTGAAGAAGATGATGAACGGAGTGAGATAATTTCATACAATATATGTCAATCAAAAGCGGGAGCCCTCTCCCGCTTTTTTAATAAGGGAGAAAAAGGGTTAATAAAAAATAAAGTTTATTTTGGTAGTTCATTCTTGATATCATGGCAACAACCACGGAAACAACAACACTGACATTAGAAGAAATACAAGACTTTAAAGGCAAGTATCCCAAACGCCTGTGGTACTTGTTTTTTTCCGAAATGTGGGAGCGGTTTGCGTTTTATGGTATGCGCGGTATGCTTACCGTATTCATGACGACACAGCTTCTGATGAAGGATGATGAAGCGCAACTGAAGTACGGTGGTATCCAGGCCTTTATTTACGCGATGACTTTTGTTGGTGGCCTTTTTGCAGATAAGCTGCTCGGTTTCCGTAAATCTATTTTCTGGGGAGGCTTGCTGATGATAATAGGCAGCTTCACCCTCGCTGTCGCCCCAAAGGAACTGTATTATATCGGTATTAGCTTCACTATTATCGGAACCGGGTTCTTCAAACCTAATATATCCAGTATGGTGGGCAGCCTCTACAGCGAAGGTGATCCCCGGCGCGATGCAGGATTTGGACTGTTTTATTCCGGCATTAATATAGGTGCGTTGCTGGGAGGATGGCTTTGCATTGTGGCGGCCAAAGAATACTCATGGAATCTCGCATTTGCTCTTGCCGGAATCGGCATGATAATAGGTTTGCTCATTTTCATTTTCACCAAGCGTACTCTTGGCCCTATCGGGCTGCCTCCAATGGCCGGAAAATTGTCTGTAAAAAAGATATTGCGCAATGATATTTTTGTTTACGCTGGTTCACTCCTGGTGATACCGCTTATTTATCTGATGGTTAAGAACAGCCAGTATACCGACTATTTTATGTACACGGTTGGTCCTGCTGCGTTGATATACATCATCTACGAGATAGCAAAGCTTGGGGATAAAGCAAGCAGGCAGAAAATGATAGCCGCGATGGTCTTTATTATTTTCAGTATTTTTTTCTGGGCTTTTTTTGAACAGGCTGGCGGCTCGTTAAGCTTATTTGCGCTAAACAATTTAAACGATACAGTACTGGGGATACATATGGATCCCAATGCAGTTAACAATTCGTCAAATTCGGTTTTTGTGGTCATTTTCAGTCCATTGGCCGGGTTACTATGGCTGTGGCTGGCAAAACGAAAAGCAGAACCGAATACCGTTATCAAGTTCGGAATCGGCTTTCTGTTTGTTGCGGTCTCCTTCTATATCTATTATTACACCCGTTTTTTTGCAGACGCCACCGGAAAAACATCTCTCAATTTGTTTACGCTTGCTTATCTCGTGAGTACATTGGGCGAGCTGTGCCTGTCGCCAATCGGGCTGTCGCTCATGACTACCCTGGCCCCAAGGCCTCTGCATGGTATGATGATGGGTATGTGGTTCCTGGCAAGTGCGTATGGACAATATGCGGCAGGGATACTTGGCGCAGGTATGTCGAAAACAGCGGACAATGCAACCCAAATGGACAAACTGATGGCATATACAGATGGCTACAAAAACCTGGCTATATATGCGCTTATCGCCGGCATAGTTTTGATCGTTATTTCTCCGCTCATAAAAAAACTGATGCACGAGGTACATTAGTATCTGAAAATGACAATAGTCATTTAATACTAGCATCATTTTGCCTACTTTCGTCAGGCAAAAAAGAATCATGAATGGTGCATACTGAAAAGCATTTTAAAAGCTCAGACCTCGTGACCGATATAGTGATCGGTATGAGTGACGGGCTTACTGTGCCTTTTGCACTTGCTGCAGGCCTCAGTGGCGCGGTACACGATACGCATATTATTGTTATCGCCGGCCTGGCAGAAGTGGCTGCAGGCTCTATAGCTATGGGCCTTGGTGGCTATCTTGCCGGCAAGACAGAGATAGACCATTACATGGCAGAGCAGAAAAGAGAGGAGTGGGAAGTGGATAATTTGCCGGAAAAAGAAAAAGAAGAAGTTAGAGAGATATTTGCCGGTATGGGTATGACCGAGGCAACGCAACGGCAGGTGGTGGAGGAAATGGCGAAGGATAAAGAGAAATGGGTGGACTTCATGATGCGGTATGAGCTTGGCCTGGAAAAGCCAGATGCAAAAAGAGCGCGGAACAGTGCTATGAATATCGGTTTGTCTTATGTCGTAGGTGGGCTGGTTCCGCTATCGCCTTATTTCTTTTCGTCTACGCCTGCCGATGGGCTTAAATATTCTGCGATCATCACAGTTATATGCCTGTTTATCTTTGGTTTTTTTAAGGCCAAGGCTACAGGGCAAAATGCATTGGGTGGTGCCATACGTGTGATGCTTATCGGGTCGGTAGCAGCGGCCGCAGCGTTTTTCATCGCGCGATTGTTCAATGCGTGATCTCCCTACCTCCGTAAAAAAGCAACGGAGTTTCATTTAGTTCGACTTTAGCATAAGGTAATTTAGTGAACCAGAAAAGACACACGATGCCTGTAGAAAAGATCAGTGTACATGGCTTGACGAGCGAGCAAGTTATCGAGGCGCGTGATAAATTCGGGTACAACCGTTTAAACTACAAGAAAGAGAATGGCTTTTTAATAGCGCTTAAAGGGCTGGCAAAGGAGCCAATGAATATTTTGCTGCTGGTAACCTCTTCCGTTTATTTTTTGAGTGGTAATACCGACGATGGAATATTTCTTGCCGCCGCTATTGTCTTTGTTTCAACCATTTCCTTGTACCAGGATTCAAGGAGCCGGAATGCATTGGAAAAGCTGAAGAGCTTTAGCCAACCCAATGCCAAAGTGATCCGGGATGGAATTACAGTTGAGATACCAAGTGAGCAAATTGTGGTTGGTGACTGCATTATGGTTGAAGAGGGTACATGTATTCCGGCAGATGGAGTCATAATCAGCTCAAATGATTTTTCTGTAAACGAATCCATACTTACCGGGGAGGCGTTGGCCGTTTATAAAGATCAGTCAAAGCAGGATAACGTGGTGTATAGCGGCACTACGGTGGGGAGCGGCTTGGCTATAGTTCGTGCATCTGCAATAGGGAACGAGACGAAGCTTGGGAAAATAGGGGAGAGTCTTGAAAATATTGCCGATGAAAAGACCCCGCTTGAACTGCAGATAAACAACTTCGTAAAAAAGATGGTGATCGTGGGTGCGGTCGTATTCGTTTTTGTTTGGGGTGTTAATTTCTTTCATTCCGGTAAAGTATTGGACAGTTTACTAAAGGCACTTACGCTGGCCATGAGTATTCTGCCTGAAGAAATTCCGGTTGCGTTTACAACCTTTATGGCGCTTGGTGCATGGCGCCTGATGAAAATGGGTGTTGTGGTGAAACAAATGAAGACAGTGGAAACACTGGGCAGCGCTACGGTAATATGTACCGATAAGACAGGGACGATCACTGAAAATAAGATGGAACTAACAAAGCTTTTTGCGCTTTCGTCTTTGCAGGTATTGGATATTAACGGTACGCTTAATGATGCCGAGCGGGAGTTGATCCGCGTAGCTATGTGGGCCAGTGAACCAATACCCTTCGACCCCATGGAAGTGGCACTGCACGATGCGTATAGCAGGTTGCTGCCGGAAGACGAAAGGGCACAATACAAGATGGTCCATGAGTATCCGCTGGGCGGGAAGCCTCCAATGATGACCCATGTTTTTGAGAATGGGTCAGGTAAGCGGATCATTGCTGCAAAAGGTGCGCCGGAAGCTTTAATGGCTATCTCTGGGCTTAGTGATGTTGAAAAGCAGCAGCTTGGAAAAGTTATCGATAGCCTGGCTGCGGAAGGCTATAGGTTACTGGCCGTTGCGGAAGCCGAATTTGTTGGCAATAATTTTCCGGCAAAGCAGCAGGATTATAAGTTCGCATTCAAAGGGATCGTTGCTTTTTCTGATCCGCCCAAGAAGAACATCAATGAGGTACTTAAACAATTTTATAAAGCAGGGATCAATGTAAAGATCGTTACCGGCGACAATGCAGCTACTACCGCTGCCATTGCCCGCCAGGTAGGATTTGCAGGGTACGAAAAAAGTATCAGTGGTGATGAGCTTATGAAGTTGTCTGACGCTGCTTTAAAAGATGTTGTATCAACAACACATATCTTCACCCGCATGTTCCCTGAGGCCAAGCTGAGGATCATTAATGCGCTGAAAGCAAATAATGAGATAGTAGCAATGACAGGCGATGGAGTGAATGACGGACCGGCACTAAAGGCTGCGCATATAGGTATCGCCATGGGCAGGAAAGGCACCGAGATCGCAAAGCAAGCGGCCTCATTGATATTGCTGGAAGATGATCTTTCGAAAATGGCAGACGCTGTGGGCATAGGCCGGAAAATATACGCCAATCTTAAGAAGGCTATCCAGTACATTATTTCCATCCACATCCCTATCATTCTCACGGTATTTGTCCCATTGGCGTTGGGGTGGGTATATCCGAATATCTTTTCGCCTATCCATATCATCTTTCTTGAGTTGATCATGGGGCCTACCTGCTCTATCATTTATGAAAATGAGCCAATGGAGCAAAATACAATGTCTCAGAAACCTCGTCCTTTCTCTACCACCTTTTTCAACTGGAAGGAACTTGCCACAAGCATTATGCAAGGACTGGCAATTACGGCAGGAACACTGATCGCCTATCAGTTTGCCGTTAGCCGTGGTTACGACGAGTCGCTCACCCGGACCATGGTGTTTACGGTGCTCATTGCTGCCAACGTTTTCTTGACCCTTGTCAATCGGTCATTTTATTATTCTGTATTAACGACAATGCGATACCGGAACAACCTGGTTTTGATCGTTATCAGTCTGACCATCGTTATCACCGGATTGTTGCTGTACATTAGACCGTTTGCTATCTTTTTTCAGTTCGTAACTTTGAGTCTCGCTCAATTGTTGATCAGTTTGGCGATCGGTTTTTGTTGTGTGATGTGGTTTGAGTTGGTCAAATGGAGAAAAAGAACAAAACTTAAATAGTTTCGGTTGCAGTAATGGAGGGAATTCATTTTAAATCGCTTGGTAAAAGTACCTTTTATATTCTTCGATGAAACAAGATCTGATCATAACTAAAGCCTCCGGAGAACGAGACATCTTCTCTGAGAAAAAATTGCGCTGGTCATTGCAACGTGCGGGAGCAAATGGCGAGCAGATCAATAAAATTATTGACGACATATCCGGTAAGTTATACCCCGGTATCTCCACACGCAAGATATATACGCTGGCATTCAAACTACTTAGAGGCAGTTCAAGGCCATCTGCGGCAAAGTACCAGCTGAAACGTGCGATAATGGAACTGGGGCCTTCCGGTTTTCCGTTCGAGAAATTTGTTGGTGAAATAATGCGCAGCCAGGGATACCAGGTTAAAGTGGGTGAGCTGGTTAAGGGCCAGTGTGTGCAACACGAGATCGACGTGATCGCGGTTAGGGATAATACCCAGTTGATGATAGAATGTAAATATCACAACCTTCAGGGTACTATTTGCGATGTTAAAATTCCCCTTTATATTCAGTCGCGATTTAAGGATGTGGAATCTCAATGGATCAAAGCAGTGGATGGTAAAATAACGAATTACCAGGGGGTAGTAGTTACAAATACCCGCTTCTCAGACGACGCCATTCAGTATGGTACATGTGCAGGCCTCAGACTTATTGGCTGGGATTATCCGTCTAAAGGCAGTCTGAAGGACCAGGTCGATTCCCAGGGGCTGTATCCTGTCACTTGCCTTACATCACTTACCAAGCGGGAAAAGCAGTACTTGCTGGATAGGAAAATAGTACTGGCCCAGGAGCTTTATAATAACAAGCATTTACTCATGGAAGCACGGATCAGCCCTGCCCGCATGGATAGTGTGGTAGAGGAAGCATACCATTTATGTCAGCAACTAATAGCTCCCCGGTCGTAATGTTATTTTAACGGTCGCTCTTTACCGTTACGTTTTCCGCTATCTCCTGGAAGTGTTAATTATTCTAAAAAGGTTGTCTGTATGCTTTTTTTAAATTTACTTTGTGTTTCAAAGTGCTTTTATGCAAGACAATAAAGACGCATCATTAGAAGCCCTGCAGGAGATACGCAGTATCATGGACCGTTCTGCGCGCTTTATCTCGCTTAGTGGCTGGTCGGGGGTTTGGGCGGGAGCCATAGCGCTTGTTGGTTCCTACATTGCTTACGGATGGATGCAGAAACCGGACTATGGATACGCACGGGCCCAGATAAACGAGGGCTCGGTAACCTCTTTTAGCCCGTTCATCATGCACATTATTTTACTTGCACTTTCTGTTTTTATTATCGCTTTTGCGGGGGGATATTACTTTACTTATAAGAAAGCACAGAGCCAGGGGCATAAGCTATGGAACAATGCATCGCGGCAGATGCTGATACAATTGTTGTTTCCATTACTGGTAGGCGGCATTTTCACTATGTTCTTTATCTATTACGGCTGTGCAATCTTCATCGCTCCGGCTTGCCTGGTTTTTTATGGCCTTGCATTGATCAGCGCCAGTCGTCATACCCTTTCGGATATCCGCTACCTGGGAATGCTGGATGTTGTATTAGGCTGCGTTAATTTATTTTTTCCGGGACATGGGCTGCTCTTCTGGGCAGCGGGCTTTGGTTTACTCCATATACTATATGGTGTGATAATGTGGAATAAGTATGACAAATGATTGGTAAATGAACAACCCGATAGGACAATTAAATAAAATCTTTGATAGCCGCATACGTATCGGTATTATGAGTGCTTTGATGGTAAATGAAGATGTGAACTTCAATGACCTGAAAGCGCTGATAGACGTTACGGACGGTAATCTTGCCACGCATTTGAAAACCCTGGAGGAAAATAATTTCATCAAAGTAGAGAAAGGTTTCATTGGCCGGAAGACAAATACAGTTTACTCAATTACCAAGGTAGGAGAGAAAGCGTTCCGTGCACATATAGATGCGCTTGAAATAATAATAAAAGGATTGAATTGATTTTTTTTGCTCAATTCACTTTGAGAAACAAAGTACTTTCAAAATATTAGTAACCATAAAACATACAAACTATGTACACCGATCAAAAAGAACCAACCTTTTGGGAACGCAACCGGATACTCATCAAAGGGCTACTGGTAGGCTTCCTTATTATGCTTATGCTAATACCGGGTCTGCTCGTAGCCGAACTCGTACATGAGCGGCAGCAACGACAGCAGGAGGTTGTAAATGAGGTGAGTAGCAAATGGGCCGGGGCACAGACAGTGGTAGGACCGGTGCTGATGCTGCCTTATAAGGAACTTGAAAAAGCCAGCGATGGCAAGCTGGTGGAAAGTACGAAGATCGCATACATACTACCGGATGAACTACATATAAATGGAGAAATGCAGGCAAAAGAAAAGAAACGAAGCCTATACAGCGTGATGCTCTACCATTCCGACTTGAAACTGGCCGGCAAATTTAATATGCTGCCATTGGCATCACTGCAAATAGCCCCGGAATCGGTCATCTGGCAGGATGCACGCCTGGTGATCACTGTCGGGGATACCCGCGGAATTGAAGACCAGGTTCAGCTCGATTGGAACGGCAGCAAACAATTTATGGACGCTGGCGTTCCTAACAACAAATTACTGACAGAAGGCCTCAGCGCACCGGTCACAATTAATGCACAGTCTCCATCATCGTTCTCCATTAGCATTAGTCTTCGCGGGTCAGACCACCTGTATTTCACACCTGTTGGAAAAACAACAGAGACCGACATAGTAGCCAACTGGAAAGACCCTGCCTTCGATGGCCAGTATCTACCCACAAATTCCGAGATTACGGATAAAAATTTCAGGGCTCATTGGAAAATTCTCCCAATGTCACATTCATATCCCCAGCACTGGAAAGACAATTCACAGGACTTCTCCAAAGCTGCTTTCGGTGTAAAACTGATCCAGCCAGTTGATGGCTACGCAAAGACCAACCGCTCCGTTAAATACGCAATACTGTTTATTGCACTCACCTTTACGTTCTTCTTTTTCCTGGAGATACTTCAGAAGCGTCAGGTGCACCCTTTGCAATATCTATTGGTAGGAATAGCGCTAACTATATTTTACGCGTTGCTGCTATCTATCTCAGAGTATACGGGTTTTAATCTCGCTTATCTTATTGCTTCAGTAGCCACTATTTCTTTGATAGGTTTGTATGCCTGGAGCATGTTCAGAAGCGGGAGGACAGCGCTGGGATTCACTTGTGCCCTTTCTGCATTATATGGGTACATATTTGTGCTTATACAGTCAGAAGACTACGCCCTGCTTTTTGGCAGCATTGGTTTGTTCGTGATCATTGCCATAATTATGTATTACTCCCGGCGCATAGACTGGTATGGTGTTACGCATCATGCGGTAAAAGAAGTTCCCGGGACTGGCATTGAGGATATTTCATCAGTAACCTAATACTAAAAAGACAAATGAATCTGTTGCTTTGAGACAACT
>CANJQU010000064.1 GCA_947476485.1 Chitinophagaceae bacterium | reverse complement strand
TCGCTTCTGTCAATGAATTCTTGGAAAAAATTCATAAAAGTCACACGCTCTTTTATTCCTTTGTTCTTGATAGCGATATCCAAAAGCAATTTCAAAGTATCAGGCGTGGGCAGCATGCTATTATTTTCATTTGCATATTTTCTGATGATACTTTTAATATCAACTGACAGGGTGTCAAGTCGCCTGTTGAATTCGGGAAATTCCGGGAATTTTTTCGTTTGCTTCGTCCTTTTTGTTTGTTTATCCCAAAAAACGGGATGAATGCTCTCTGATATATAGAACTTGGCTTCGTAGCTACCGTAAAATATTCGAGCATATATTGCAGTGGGCGATACGCTATGGATATCTTTAAGATAAAATGAGACAGTCATACCTTTGTATTATAGTGCAAATATACAAAATAGAACCTAAAAGGGGACGGTATTTGGGACGGTAATAGGGGACGGTAAAGGGTACGCCAAACGTTTTCTATCTTTAATTTGCCTTAACTACGTTGGCGAGCGAAAGAGCTTAAAAAATCGCTGTAATGCAATTCTGTAAAGCATTTCAGCCAAATATGATAAAGTACAATAAAGTACGATAAACCGTTCGGGTGTCCGCTTTCGACCTCACTTAATATCGCTAAACCCCTGATTACATTGTGTTTCAGGGGTTTTGCTTTTTTAAAGGGGTATGTTGAAGATGTAAGGTGTTAATTTATATATTGAAATGGAGCTAGCTAGATGCACCATTTCCTCCGGAAGCTACCATCTCGATCCTTTCAGGGTAGGTAAGTGTCTTTTTTAATTTTCCCAGAATACTACCGCAAGAAGCGCTTAATAATTTGAAAGAAGTTGTGTTTAATTTGTCATAGATTTTTCATTAACATTTGTTAGATGCATTTAGGAGTTATGTTGCTACTAACAAAATCGATTGATAATAGTCGCGTGACTTCTGGTAGGGCGCAAATGATAATTTTTGATCGTGTTATGAAACCAAACTCCTGAATAAACGGGGGATACCTCGTAGCGTTTTTGCAATCAGCGTCATACTATTTTCTGATAGGCGTAATGAATTGCTGCGACAAATGCGGAACATGCCTGTGGACCTCTAAAATTGCATAGTGAGCGTAATTGACATAGCCATCGGCAATGCTCTGACCAGGATTAGCGTGGGCATTGACTGAAGTCATTCTCCACGCTTTTTCGCCATAATACTTTTGTGGGATAAACAGAAAAATCTCACAATCAAAAACAATCAAACAATGAGAAAGCAAAGATTACTAATGATGTTACTGCTCCAATTGTTCGCGGTGGCAGCAATTGGACATCCAGTGGCTACTGCCCCCATCCAGGGGTATTTCTACTATGTATGCGAGGGGGCTACGGCAATATTCTGGGACGTCACACCCGGCGGAACATGGAGCATAGATCCGGCAACGGCGGCAAACGCAAGTGTTTCCGCGACAGGTGTTGTGACGGGCGTTAGCGCAGGCACCGCAACTCTTAGCTATACGGCTGCGGGCACTACTGCAACTACAGTGATTACGGTATACCCCACGCCGGCGCCGATCATTGGATCCGGGGCTGTGTGCTCCGGGTCTACAACCGCACTTACAGACGTTACCGAGGGTGGCGTATGGAACAGCAGCATCCCTTCTATTGCTACGATAACAGCGAATGGGGTTGTGTCCGGTACAATACCTGGTGTCGTGCCAATTTATTATACAACACCACTGGCGAATTGCCGTGCAACACTGGTTATGACAGTAAATCAAACACCATCAGGTATAGGTGGTCCGGTCAGTGTATGTACCGGATCGAGTGTAACACTATCTGATTTCAACATTGGCGGTGTATGGAGTGCCAGCAATTCAAATGTAACTGTTGATCCTGCACTTGGCATTGTAACCGGGGTAACCGCAGGAAGCACCACTATCAGCTACCAGATGCCTGTTACGGGATGTGTAAGAACTTTTAACATGGTTGTAAATTCAACGCCCGCTCCTATATCAGGAATAACTAGGGTTTGTATCGGTACCAATTCATTTTTGTCAGATGCTACTACTCCGGGAATATCATGGACAAGCAGTAATCCTGCTGTGGCAACGATCGCTTTCTCAGGTGCACTGCATGCACAGGGACTGGGCTCAACAACAATTACATACACCATCAGCACCGGCTGTATAGCTACTACGATGGTTTCCGTGGAAAGTACCCCGCTGGCTATTACCGGCAATACTCCTGTATGTGTAGGTTCAAATATTATCCTGAGTAATCCGATTCTCGGAGGAACGTGGAGCAGCAATAACGCAGGTATAGCGTCCATTGATCTTAATTCTGGTGTTCTCAGCGGTATGGGTGCTGGCACAACCGGTATTACCTATATACTTACTAATAGCTGCGGTACGGCACATGCTGCAGTTGTGGCCACTGTCAATCCGTTACCAAATGCTATATCGGGCAACCTGGAAGTATGCGAGGGACTCACCACCGCTTTGAATGACCTCAGTCCGGGAGGCTCTTGGAGCACAAGCAACGGAAATGCACTGGTGACATCAACCGGGCTGGTAACAGGTATTAATGGCGGCACTACCTCAACAGTTACTTATACATTACCAACCGGATGTTATATGACGGCGGTGGTAACTATTAATCCTCTTCCTTCGGCCATTGGCGGCACCTTATCTGTTTGTGCAGGATCTACAACATTTTTGACTGATGCGACATTTGGCGGAACCTGGAGCACCAGCCCTGGAAGCGGCGTTGCGACGATAGATATGATCACAGGTATGGTGACCGGCATGGCAACCGCAGGTGGCACAACTACCGTAACTTATACTTTACCAACAGGATGTATCACTACAGCAGTGATCACAGTAAACCCATTGCCTGCGCCTATTACCGGTAACCTCGCGGTATGCCAGGGGCTAACTACGCAGTTGTCAGACGCAAGTGCGGGAGGGACGTGGAGCAGCAGCGATGGTAATGCAACCGTTGACGCATCCGGGCTTGTAACCGGCAATATCGGAAACGCTTCGTCTACAATTACTTACACACTTCCTACTACCTGTATCGCAACCGCGACAGTGATCGTTAACCCACTGCCGTTACCTATCAACGGAGTGTTGAGCGTATGCCAGGGTTTAACCACAACGCTCACAGATGCTACTCCTCTGGGCGTATGGAGCACCGGCAACAATAACGCTTCAGTTGGCTCGGCAACAGGTACCGTAACCGGTCTTACCGGTGGCACTACATCACCTGTAACATATACATTGCCGACAACTTGTATCGCAACAGCTATCGTTACGATCAATCCCCTCCCTTTAGCAATTACAGGCAATATGCATGTTTGCTTTGGTGCCACAACCACACTTACGGATGCGACCGTCGGTGGTACATGGAGCAGCAGTGCTGCAGCTATAGCATCAATTAGTTCAACAGGCGTTGTGAGTGGTCTCTCTTCTTCAGGGGGAACTGCTACAATAACCTACGCGATGCCAACTACCTGTATGGCTACAACAACAGTTACTGTAGTTCCATTGCCTGGCACAGGAACGATCACAGGGCCTTCAACCGTCAATATTGGTACGTCAATACAGCTTACCGATCCGATAGCAGGTGGTGTATGGAGCGCAAGCAATGCGCATGCAACAATATCCGTAACTGGTCGTGTTACAGGTGTAACTTCGGGTCCTGTTACTATTTCATATACCGTGAGCAATGCATATTGCTCGGCGTCAGCTACCAAGCTGGTTACCGTGAGCAACATCACGTTTGTAAATCCGATATCCGGTTACTTCTTCTATGTATGCGAAGGTGCAACAGCCGCATTCTGGAACAATACAACTGGCGGCACATGGTCTATGGATCCTGCGTCATTAGGTACGGCCACTGTATCTCCGGTAGGAGTTGTCTACGGAGTTTCTGCCGGTGTTGCTACACTTAGTTACACTGCATATGGCACTACAGTTACAACATTGGTAACTGTATATCCGACTCCTGCACCTATCACAGGTACGCCAACCGTTTGTATGGGTTCAACCACAACGCTGTTTGAAACCACACTGGGCGGTGCTTGGACCAGCGCTATTCCATCGGTAGCTACAGTTGCTGCAACTGGTGAAGTATCAGCAGTAGTATCGGGTACGATCGCATTCACGGTGCCGATCTATTACACTACACCACTGGCAAATTGCAGGGCTACAATGGTAGTAACTGTAAACCCAAATCCATCTGGTATAGGCGGCGCTACATCAGTATGCGTGGCTGCCAGCATACCGGTCAGTGACTTTGTAGCAGGTGGTATCTGGACCTCCGATGCTAACTTATCTATTGCACCAACCGGCTCATCTACAGCCAGTGTTTCCGGTGTTACCGCAGGATCAGGCAATATCACTTATACATTGAGTACCGGATGTTACAGAACCTACCCGATCCGCGTAAATGCTAATCCCGCGCCGGTAACAGGTACACGCTCCGTTTGTACAGGTGCTAAGACATTCCTGAGAGACGCTACAACCCCGGGTGTGTCCTGGATCAGCAGCGATCCCTCAAAAGCTACGATCAGTTATTCAGGAGCAGTAACAGGAATTGCTGTTGGCACTGCAACTATGACCTATACGATACCAACAGGCTGTATAGCTACCGCTGTGGTAACCGTAAATCCAACACCAGGTCCGGTTGCACCTATTTCCGGACCGTCGTCCGTATCGCGTAGCGGAGGTGCCGTTCTGTTTACAGATGCTACAGGTGGCGGTCTGTGGACTAGTTCTAATCCTGCGGTTGCAACAGTTGGGGCAGGTACCGGCCTCGTAACCGCAATTGCCGGAGTTGGCAGTACAACGATCAATTATATCGTTACAAATGCTTTTGGCTGCAGCGCATTCAACAGCAAGGTAATAAGTGTGACTCCCGCCCCGCATGGTCATGGCGGTACACTTACCGTACCTGCAGGATCATCAGCCAGCATTGCAACTGAAGCTTTCGACGGCGAATGGACGAGCACAGATGATGGCATTGCAACTGTAGATGCCAGCGGCGCTGTGACCGGCATTGCGCCCGGTAACGTGAATGTCGTACACACAGTTATAGCTGGTGATGGTCAGGTATCTACAACTATTACCGAGGTGCAGATCACTGCAGTGCCTTTGCAGGCGGGCCTATCACCTAATCCTAACAGGGGTACATTTACCATTAAAGGTAAGGTAGGCACAGGCAAGGACGCAGAGGTAACCTATGAGATCACAAATATGCTGGGTCAGCTTATTTATAATAATAAGACCGTAGCAAACAGTGGCATTATAAACAATGAAATTCATCTCACTGGCTTATTTGCAAACGGGATGTATATACTAACACTGCGCAGTGGCAATGAACGTAAGACATTTCAGTTCGTTATAGAGTAGTTTAGAATACCCTTTTACAGGAAAACGAGGGGCCGGTGGAAACACCGGCCTTTTTATGTGTGAGATTCGGTCTGTTTGCTTCATGGAACGGGTCTATATCTATGGTCAACCGAATAATCAAGATAATGCATGATACTGCCTAAGGTCATTTGCCTTTGGCTGCAACGGACCTGCTTTTGTTTTTGCGATCATTGTAGTGAATCGCAGTCCCATCCTTAACACTACTTACAATACTTCATTCCTGAAAGCCGGTAGCTAGCCGGCTTTCTTAATTTTACTAATGAAGTGGTCTGCATGAGGTAATAAATAGTTCTTCTATTTTTGCGGAAATAATTCTACAATGAGCTGTGCATTGCACCCTTGTCGTACTTGCAGTTCCAGCCGCCATCCTCAAGGTAGATGTTAAGGAGAAAATCAACGATCCTGTCAAGCCGTTCGTCCTCCATCATAAAGTAGGATGCGAAATTCAATATCATTCCGTTTACGCATACATCGCTTTTTCGCCGGCCATAACTGATCCCTCCATTGGTCCCTTTCTCAGCGTCTAATACCAACGAAACACTCTGCGTAACCTTATCGTTCCCTTTTGGGAAATACAAATTTTTCAGGTCGAGAAGGGTATAGTGGGAAGATATCCACTTGGGCAGATAATATCCGCCGCCCCACAGGCCATTGTTTGCACGGTATTTAACAAACTCACATCCCCAACCCTCTTCACCTATTTTTCGTTGAAGCTTCTTTAATTTCGATTCATCGATATGCAGTAAATCTCTTTTGGCCTGGTATGCAATAGATACATCTCCAGATTCCAGCCAATCGATCACATCCTTTTCCTGTTCTGATAAGATAACTGCCATAAAAGAATATTTGCCGGGTTATTTTAGTATGCTCTCCAACTTTTTAAGGTTCAATATTTCAATACTGTTGTCCTTTTTGATGTCTATCAGTTTCTCGCCCCTGAAATCGGTAAGTGTGCGGATAAATGTCTCAGTAGCCGTACCGGCAATAGATGCCAGTTCATCGCGTGAGAGATCTATACTGTATAACTGATTTTTGTTGGTGTGATACTTTCGCTCCAGGCTTACAAGGGTTCCCGCCACTTTCTGGCGCAACGTGTTGTATGCAATATCCAGCAGTTGCTTTTCCTTCTCGCCCACGTTTTTTGCGAGTATTTGTATCAGTTTCCGGGCAACCGGAGGGTTCTTGTGAAGTATTTCTTCGAAAGTTTTTCGCGGAACCATGGCTATCTCGGTATTGTCTTCCAATGCTTCTGCGGTCTCCTTATAATTGCAGTCTTCGAGCAGCGCGACATAGCCCAGAAAATCACCTTCAGTATATAGATCAATTGAGAGGCTTTTGCCAAATTCGTGTGTTTTGCTCGTTTTCACTTTTCCTTTTAGTACGCAAAACAGGAAGCGGGGTGTCACGCCTTCCTTATAGATCACTTGTTTTTTTGTGTATGTGCGGGTTTCCGAATCTGTAAAAAGTTGTTCCAGGCTTTCGCCGTTTTCATTCCCATCAAGCTTCAGGTTATTACTTTCAGCCAGGTCATTGCCTATCTTGTTTATCATCACTTCCTGCCGCTTGAACCTGTTTTCCACGGCCTTAAGCAGTTCATCATTGTTGAATGGTTTGGATATAAAATCATCTGCGCCGGATTCCATTGCGTTTCTGAATTCCGTTCGTTCGGACTTAGCTGTAAGGAATATGAACGGAATCGACTCTGTTCTGGGATCGCGGCGCAGCATGTGCAGCATCCCAAAGCCATCTACCAGCGGCATCATTATGTCACTGATCACAAGGTCCGGAACGTGCGTCCGCGCAAGTTCTACGCCTTCTTTGCCGTTTCTTGCGGTCAGTACTTTGTAGTTAGCCAGCTCCAGCATTTCGGCCACATTTTCGCGGATATCATCCGTATCTTCAACAATCAGGATAGTCTTCATTGCCTGTAATTTTTTGCACTGCAAAAACACGAAATACCAGGAAGGTAATTTAGAATGCATATCAGTTTATTTTCTGATTTTAGTCATAGATATCCTTTCACAATGAGAATACTTTTGGGGAATAACGAATAACTTATGTTACATGAACCTGGGAATATTTATGAATCCTTCTTTGACAATTCACTGGAGGGGATAATTATCTTTGACAGCAAGGGGAGAATCGTTAATGCTAACGCAATGGCTGGGAAATTGTTTGGGCATAAGCCGGGAATCCTTAACAATAAAAGTATTAATGATCTTGTTGGTAAAAAATATGAGCAGTCCCTTTGGAGCATATGTGATGGGCTTATTGCAGGTGAGAAGGGCAATCATAAGAAAAATTTAATAATTCCTGATGTCGGCAAAAAGAAGATCATATTAAATATCTACCTCAACAATCATATCCGGTCTGCGGACGGGCCGCTGATAGCTGCAATAGTGAGAGACGAAACGCAGCGTTTCAAGGATAAGGATGAAGTAAAGCAATCCCATGAACGTTTCAAAAAGACTTTTCATAATAATCCGGTTGCACAATTTATTGTCTGCACAACCAATGAAAAGATCATTGATGTGAACAGGAAATTTTTAGAACTACTCGGGTACAGTGAAAGCGAAGTATTAGGCGGGAATATTGCCGCTATTGGTATTTCAGCCTGTAATTGTGGCAATCAGGATGAGTATTCGTCTAACCACGAAAATCCTGCTAATCAGTGTGAGGAAACGATACGTGTAAAAAGTGGCGAACTGATCAACGTGCGCCAATCTTATGTGGTTTTTAATTTGAATGAGACACGCTACCAGTTATGGACGATCATTGACCTGACTGCCGTAAAGACTGCAGAAAGTAGCCTGAAACTGCTAAATGAGCAACTTGAACATAAAGTTGAAGAACGCACCAGGGATCTGACCAGTCTGCTGGAGCGGGAAAAACTAATGAATGACTTGAAGTCGCGGTTCGTGTCTATGGCATCGCATGAGTTTCGTACACCGCTTACCACTGTGCTGGTTAGCGCAGGACTACTGGAAACCTATATTCAACACAATGAGCGGGAAAAAAGTACTAAACATATAACCCGGATAAAATCGGCGGTGTACCTCCTTACAGAGATACTCGAAGACTTTCTTTCGCTCGACAAGATAGAAAGGGCGATAGTAAAACCTTTTACCATCGTATTTGATCTCCATGACTTTGCAGAGAAAATACTTAATGAGACTGAAGGGGCTTTGAAGAAGGGGCAAAGCATTGAATATAATGTCACGGGCAACTCTTCCGTAAAGATGGATATCAATATGCTCAAGAACATCATGCTCAACCTTATATCCAATGCCAGCAAGTACTCAGATGAGCAGGGGAGAATAAGCTGGTCGATGTCTGTACAGCCGGGAAAATTATTGATAACACTGGCAGACAACGGAATCGGCATCCCAATCGATGATCAACCATTTATTTTCTCAAGGTTTTTCCGAGCTAAGAATGTGGAAGTGATGCAGGGAACCGGTCTTGGATTGCATATCGCCAGGAAATATGCCGAGTTGCTTCACGGAACAATTACGTTTGTAAGTACAGAAAATGTAGGAACTACATTTATTGTTGAGATACCGCTTGCTGAATAATGTAACGATCGCCGCTCTTCGTAGTTCCCAGCCGACGAATTGATCCCGCCACGAGATGGTTCAGGGCATTTTTGTTGTTGCCGGTTTGTATACATTTGAAAAACAACAGCGTTTCGCCAAGAGACTACCGGTTAAAGCATGTGCTTCAGCAGGTATAGGCAAATAATAGTGCGTACAAAAGATCGAAACAATCAAATCGTATTTGCCCTGTACAGGCCATACTTTAAGAAAGAGGAAATGGGTGCCCCCGGTATTTTGCCAGGGAATAATACTGAGCAAGTATGTGTTTTTCTGCAGAAGCAAGTTTCGGTGCGAGTACTATTCTAATGGTAATAGGCGTAGTTTCAACCAGGGTATCTGCTACCAATCCTCAGCGGCTCTTATCGAGCATTCCTTTTATTTTCGGTGTTCAGCAGTTTGCTGAGGGTGTATTGTGGTTGTCTTTATCAGGTGCCGGGTTTGCGCACCTCAATGGAATTGCAACCTATACGTTCCTCTTTTTTGCGCAAGTTGTCTGGCCCACCATCGTTCCACTATCTGTGATGCTAATGGAAAAAGATCCCAAAAACAGAAAGGTACTCGGCTTGATCCTTGCTTTAGGTATGGTCATTTCTGGCTGGCTGGCCTACTGTCTGCTTGTATACCCGGTTGATGCACAGATATCATGCAGCCACATACTCTACGGACTCCATTTTCCTCCGTTTATGAAATATCTTGGGTTTTTGTATCTCATTGCCACGGTTTCACCTTCAATAATTTCCAGCATCAGACGTCTTCGGTTACTAGGAATAGTGATACTCGCCTCTTATATTGTTACCCGTATATTCTATCAATATTATCTCATCTCGGTATGGTGCTTCTTTGCAGCACTAATTAGCCTTGTCGCACTTTCTGTAATTATCAAACTGAATGAGAAACCAAGAATTGCACCACCGGTTTTAGAAAAGATAGGAATTTGAATTTTGGCCTTATCCGGCCCCAATAACTTAAGAGACCTTCATGCCATGTATAAAGCAGAATTAAAAGGAGAAATTGATGTTGCTTTCAATGAAATGCAGGAACTGACCAAAAAGATCGGGCACTGGATGGCTATTTTTGGTAAAACACCTGAGGAAGAAATACTCAAAACAATAGTGGTGCTGCGAAAACAATGGCTCATGGCAGCAAAAAGATACAAAGACGCTAGCAGAGAGTTTTACATAATGTACTCAATACCTATGCTGCGTCATTATAGTCATTTCAATATCCCGGGCTTTAATGAACGGTTACTACCATAGGCGGCGGTCGCGGTGCACTTTTAACCAATCCTCTCGATCAGAAGGTTAACTACCTCTATGAGTATGAGCACAACAATTATGATCTCAAGGACATAGCTGCTCCTGTACTGCATAATGTCTTTGAACAACTCGAAGTTGTCTTTAATGATCTGCAGGCTTTCCTGGATGTGCCTGAAGCGCACCTGCAGGTCAAATGTTTTTTTGAGACCCACATCGATCTTATTCAGTTCTTCGTCTTCCCATGTCTCCGGCGGAGCATCAAAGATGTACAGGTTCTCAGCAATATTGCTCTTTAGGTTTAATGTTCGCCCTATGTATTTCATGAGATTTCTTCCGGAAATATGGAGCTTTCCCTTTCTTTCCAGGTATTGTGTCTGCAGGCTGGTTTCCACCAGCAGCTTATTGGTGATCTCATAATAGTGATCCAATGCCACAGACTGAGAGACGTTGAGCATAATAAGTCTTACCACCTCCACATTTGGATTGGTGATCTCAATTTTATTGTATCCAAATCGTATCTCTTTTTTCCCGGTTTCGATCTCGAACTCTTCGCTGAGTTTAAATTCGGAATAGTTCTTACAAAAGGGTTTGAGGAACTGTATGAGGCCGGCTATTTTATCCGCCTCATAATTGAGAAAAGAGACAACCCCATACTTGAAAACATAAATGAACTGATCATGGCCCGTTACATAAAAGGTCTCATCATTGTCAGAGAAATGAGCAGCGGCGTTGAAGCTGTTTTTAAATCCTTTGACATCAATACTGTCTGCGATCTGGTATGCCTGCACCCTCATTCTCTGTGAATTTTACTGACAAAGTAATAACGAGCAAAAAGTATTAATAATGACTGCCATTACCGTTCAATGTGATTTTCATCAATCTTCATGCCACCGGCACGTTCAATAGGAAAGAGGGTGGGACGCAACTACTTCAATGCCACGCTCTTCTCTCCGATCTTGTGCCCCATATTGTAGAGCTCAATTCTATAGACGCCTTTTTGGTAACTGTCGTTTTGCAGCCAATCTGTTATCACATCCTTCGATGGTTGGTTTTTGACGAGTTCTATTTCCTTCAATACCGAGTATTTCAGTTGGTCTCCTTCTATAGAATTCATGGTGCCGGAAACATCTGCAGCATATAGTATTTTGCTATCCGGCCCTATTATGCGGATGTATACCTGTTTGGTGCCGCTTTCAGCGATACGGTTCTCATCAATGTCAAAAGTGATCCGGATCTTATCGACTTTTTTAGCCTTTGATGTTTCCTTTTCGTTTCCGTTGCGGCGCTCATGAATCAGTTCCACGCGAATATTGGACGCATGCAATATTGAGCCGGCCATATGCAGTGCAATGTTTTTCTCAACAGTATTATCGCGCTCACCCTTAAGCAACTTGTTCTGACCGGACAGGGTACTGTTTTCTTTCTCAAGCTCAGCGATGTAGAGTTCGTATGCCTGCGCTTTATCGTTGAGTAAATAGATCATGCTTCTTGCGTTCAGTAACTCCTCCCGGGTGGCCTTTTGATTGGCAAGGATGCCTTTTATTTGTGTCCGCAGAGCGGCTATTATAACGTTGCTGCCGCGCAGGGAATCTGTCACACGCGTGGTTTTTGACATCAATTGATCTATTCTAACTGACGTGGCGTCAAAGTCTGCCTGCAGGTATACCCTGTCTGTTTTTATTGAATCAATTGTTTGTTGCATTTGCTTCAATGCCGCAGCATTGGCGTTGACAATTCTATTTCTGCTGATGAGCAAATAGGCACAACTGATGAGCAAAATTATCGCTATTGTCCAGCTGACAATGTATTTCTTACTGGTGTCACTGCGTCCTGATTCTAAATTAGACTGATTTACCTGGCTCATACGAAATTGGATTTTTAAGTTGAATAATATTTCTTACAAAAATGGTTTTCTGTTCTATGCGCAAAGTGAACAAAGATTTTTGTAGTGCTGGCTGATCAAACTTATGAGTGAGGGTGATGCTAGTCAGTTTTCTGGACCACGCCGCTACTAGTGTATTTGCAAACGGCATTGTTGAAGCGGATAATTGCGGTAATACCCCGACTGACCAAGTTCAGTTACAACATTGACGATAGTCATTCTACTGTGCTGGGTGCAGATGTAAATTTGCATCATCAATTCTTAACCAAACAAATAAAACAAAGGAGGTTTACCATGTCAAACAAAACATTATTATCAAGAAGGCCACTCGGTTTAACATCAACATTCAGTGATTTATTCGAACCATGGGGCGAATGGTTCAGTGATGGTGTACTCGGGAAATCATTAACGCTTCCACGGGTCAATATTTCTGAAGACAAAAATAACTTTACTCTTGATGTTGCTGCTCCGGGGTTGCACAAAAGCGATTTCAAGATCGATGTTAATGGCAATATTCTCACCATCAGCGCTCAGAGAGAAGAAAACAAGGAAGATAAAGATGAGAAGTATACCCGCAAGGAGTATAATTATTCTTCGTTCTCCCGGTCATTTACACTGCCCGAAGGCGTGCAGCAGGATAAGATCGAAGCTACCTATGACGGTGGCGTACTGAAGCTTTCCTTACCAAAGAATGAAAAAACAGCAGAGAAAAATCACAAGGCTATCACTGTTAAGTAAGATGTTTTCCTGACACCATGCATGCACGCAGATCCCGGTTGATGCCGGGATCTGTTGTTTTATTTAAAAGACTATGATAGATCAGTTGGGAGCCTTTTTAATACTTACAATGCTACCGCCACTTGAATTCCGCCCCATTTATGAGTTCCTCCGGTACTGAATTCACTGCTTATGAATACCTGGAAATACTCAACGTATACCTTGTGAAATGTAAGAACAATTCCGTATCGGTTCTGGAAGACAAACCGGCGGATATTGCGCGGACTGATCGTATAAGGACTGGTATGGTCAAATAGTCCTCCTTCCATCGTTGCGTCATAACCAACTATGTCTACTTGCGGATGTGCATATGCATATACCCGAAAGTTGATTCCCGCAGTAATATCAGTACTAAACGGAGAGTCGAAGTAGCAGCCCATTGCTGTGACACCTATTGCCGCTTTGTCGCTTAATGTTCCTGCCCGCAGCATCCCGCCTGCGTCAAGAGAAAACAGCCGGCCTATGGAGATAAATTGCTTTTCGTAAGTCACCTCGTAGTTCAATATTATGTCGTTGTGCACCTGGTTTGCCCAGCCTTTAGGAACCGTGTTATGTGGTAGTACTTTGTGGACAAAGCTCTGGATATCCATAGCACCTGCGGCGGGCCCAATGATGCCCGTACTCAATACAGAAGTGTATCGTTGTTTTTTTACAGTGTCTACGGACATGACGAATGTTTTCAGGAACAGGCACGCTGCGTAGGGACGATTGCCATAAAGAATGTCGCTTTTGCGTATGTCCGTGGGCGTATACATTTCGTTCTCTAAACCTATGCCGTATCTTACATAGCTGTCCGCGCCGTGTACTAATATCCTGCTCAATGGAATTTTGCTTATCCACGGTGCGATAATTTCGAGGTTCATGCCTCCTGTGTAGTAACAATCAGCAGCAGCAAAATAGTCGTTTTCGAAATTGTAACGGAGATATCTGTCCTGGTTTATGTACTTAAAAGATTGCGTATTGTCAATCGCCTGCCCGCAGACGACAGTGTATGTCATGCAGAGCAGTTAAGTTATGGTAGTCTTGAGTTGTAACATGTATAATTCCAGGCCTATAGTTCTATCAGTTCTTCTTCGCCGTTATCAGAGAATTGTTTCATTCTTTCAGCATATACGCTGAGCGTGTTATTTACATAATTGAATACAGTTCCTTCTTCCCATATACTTCCTGCTTTAATTCCGGTCAATATCTCAATACCGTCATCAATTGTGTCTACTGCCCATATAGAAAATTGTCCCTGTTTAACTGCTTCCGCTACTTCCTCTTTCAGCATCAGATTTCTTACGTTTGCTGATGGCATTATTACCCCCTGTTCTCCATTGAACCCAATCTGTTTGCATATTTCAAAGTAGCCTTCGATTTTTTCATTTATCCCGCCTATAGGTTGTATCTCTCCTTTCTGATTTACAGAGCCCGTCACTGCGATACCCTGTTTTACAGGCAGATTGGCGAGCGCTGATAGAATAGCGTATAGTTCAGTGCTGGATGCACTGTCGCCCTCTACCTCCGAATAACTCTGCTCAAAAACCAGCCTTGCGGAAAGACTTAATGGTTTGTCCTGCATGAACTTGGAAGTGAGGTATCCTGTTAGTATGAGGACGCCCTTGGTATGGATAGGCCCGCTTAGTTCAGCCTCGCGTTCTATGGCCACAACACCGCTTTTGCCCAGGCTAACGGAGCATGTGATGCGGGAGGGGATACCAAACGACATGTCACCCATATCCAGTACCGAAAGTCCATTGATCTGCCCGATCTTCTGTCCGGCAATGTCAATAAATATCTGGTTAGTAACGATCATTTCACTTATCTTCTCCTGGATAAGATTGGAGCGGTATATTTTTTCCTCAATGGCCTTTAATATATGCGCTCCTGTTAACATTGCGGCGTTTTGTTCTGCCGCATAATAAGCTGCTTCTCGAACTATGTCTGAGATAGCTCCGAATCGCGCGCTTAGTTTATTTTTATCCCCGGCGAGCCTGCAACTATATTCAATGATCTTTGCAACTGCGGCACTGTCCGGTGTCAATAATTTTTCATTGGCGCATATAGATCGTAAGTAGGTGGCGTAATCCGCAACATTACGATCCGTATACGGCATAAGGTTGTCGAAATCAGCCTTTATTTTAAACAGTTCTTTGAAATCGCTGTCATATTCATAAAGTAGTTGGTAATAGTAAGGGCTGCCGATCAGGATTACTTTTATATCCAGCGGTATTCGGTCCGGTTTTAATGTTCGCGTAGTTAGATAGCCGAGTTGGTCCGTGGCTTCCTCGATCACTATTTCCTTGTTTTTCAGTGCGCGCTTAAGGCATTCCCATGAAAAATAATTTTGTAACAGTTCTTCAATACGGATGATCAGGTAACCGCCATTCGCATTGTGCAGGGCTCCGTTCCTTATCATAGTAAAGTCAGTCATCAGTGTTCCCATATACGACTCTTTCTCTACTCGTCCCAATAGATTGTTGTATGAAGGATTTCGCTCGGTTACCACTGGTGCTCCCTTTGTGTCCGTGTTGTCCACCAGTACGGTTACTTCGTATCTTTTTAAAAATGAATTGTCGGCGGTTACAGTCGAGTTTGATTTTTGGGACTTCATGAATTCAGGGAGGTTGTCCATAATGTCTTCCTGCAGTGCCCGGAGGTAACCTTCGACCTGCGGAGTTGACTTATATTTTTCGATCACTTCGTCTATAAGACCGCCTATTGCAAAGAGGGCAACGTCTTTTGCAAGTTTGTCAAGCGTCTCATTCATGATCTTCTCGTGCGTCCTGATTTCCCTGAGGCCCGCGCTAAGCTGATCCTGCAGTTTATCCTGTTTTCGGTTAATTTCGTCAATTTCTGCCTCCGTCATTTCTTTCAGCATCTTGTCGGTAAGGGGTTTCTTGTCCTTAAGCGGTATGGTTACAATGCTGGATTTTGTTTGTTTTACTAAAAATGATTCCCTTTCGGCATCTTCTGAAATTTTCCCCAGTATATCAGCCTGTTTTGTTTCAAATGAGTTTAATATCTTCTCATTTCTGTTCGCATAGTCCTCTCCCTCAAAGGTTTTTATGAGATCGCGGTGCATATCGCGCACCAGGTTTTTCATATCCTTCCTGAACTTCACGGCATTGCCTGCGGGCAGACTTAATGTTTGTGGCCTGTATAGGTCTTTAAAATTATTTACATAACACCAGTCGGGTGGTATAGCCTCTTTTTTTGCCTGTTGCTCTACGAAGTTCGTTATTGCTGTTAGTTTACCGGTGCCCGCGGATCCGGAAACATAAATGTTGAACCCATGAGCTTTCATTCCAAGCCCGATTTTCAGGGCCTTTATTGCTCTGTCCTGGCCGATGATCACTTTTTCTCCGGCGTTGGCGGCAGGTGAGCCGCTCTGGATAATGCCTGGGTTGCATACCATTCTTACGTCGTGTGAGTTAAGCAGTTTCTGCATCGTTGGATCAGTTTGTTTAGAAGGTGTAAAGTAATGGGCACCCGATCCCGTTAATACTGACAGCGATTAGCAGGAAATATGATTTTGATCAACAAAACGTGCTGTTTGGCTGTGCAATTGATCTATTACCTGGCTGGTTGATTTTCGACGTTACGCACCGCCGTTAGTAATTGCTTGGTGTCCCAGTATCCGCTTACCAGTATTCTCCTGATCGTGTACTGTGGTTTTTGCGCGTCAGTCATTCCCCACAACTGGAAGGCCGCAGTATACCCGTTTTTTTCCAGGTAGGGGATCGCTGCTTCATTCCAGGTACCGAAGGGGTATGCAAAATAGACAATTGGATTTCCGGTTAACCGTTTTAGCAGGGTAGTGGGCCTTTCCAATTGTATCAGCCAGTCATCAGCATCATATTGGGTTACGTTATGATGATCCCACGTGTGACAACCGATGGTATGCCCCTGTCGTGCTAATGTTGCGACCTGCTCGCTGCTCATAAATTGAGAATGGTTCAACACGGCAGTCATTATGAAGAACGTTGCTTTAAATCCGGTACTGTCCAATTCAGGTAATGCGGCGGTATACTGCGATTCGGTGCCGTCATCAAATGTGAGCAATAAGGAATGTGGCGGCAGTGTTACATCCCCTTTCATATAGGACACTAGCTGGTCAGGCAGAATTGTATGATAGCCACTATCTCGAAGCATTTTTATTTGTCTGCTGAATTTATCAACAGGCATGATATAGGTGCGATCTGTTTTTGAATCGGAGGTTTTCCAGTTCCGCACCTGGTGGTAGCACAGCACCGGAACTTCTTTGCGTACAATTGGGGATAATGGGGCTATACTCCTGTACGCAACCTGCATGCTCTTTGTATGCTGCTCACGGCCATCACCCTTATTACAGCAGGTAAATACGCTCCATAGCACGATCAGCACTATTGATGTTTTCAGGACTTGAATTTTGTTGCGCCCTAAGCTGGTCACGGTACAGTTTTTTTGAAAAATTTATTAAGCCAGGAACTTGATTTATGCTATAACGCTGCGGTCCACAATGTACCGGCGTAAAAACAGTGCCATACTATGCGTGCAAAACAATACTATCACGTATTCGTCGACGATGATTAAAGTCAGGGCATGTATTGATGGTGGTCATTTTCGGGAATTGGGTGTGCAACTACTTTTACCGCAGAAAAACAGGGAATTATGGAAAACAGCAAATTTTGCCAGAGTTGCAGTATGCCGATAGATACTCAGGAGAACCGTGGCACAGAAAGCGACGGATCGCTTAATGCAGAGTACTGTAAGTACTGCTACCAGAATGGTTTGTTCACAAACCCGGATATGACGCTCACTGACATGAGATCCATTGTGAAAACTGAAATGGAAAAGAGAAATATCAGTTCCGACATAATCGCGGGGGCATTAAATATTCTGCCAGGTTTGAAAAGGTGGGTCCGGTAAAGCGCATGAGTTGAATTCTTTGGCGGTTTTGCGGATCACCGAGAGGTAATGAATATCATGTCACGCTATGATTTGGGTCACCTCAATCGGCTTGCAATTATTTCAATTTTGAACAAACATTCATTACCATGTCCGAGTTCATTTTGACGTACAGCAACATCAACGCATCATCAATCATCAAGGTTGGTGGAAAAAATGCATCGTTGGGTGAAATGTATAACCACCTGGCATCAAAAGGCATAAACATCCCCGACGGCTTTGCCACCACATCAGATGCATTCTGGCATTTCATTGAATGCAATAACCTCCATACGCCCCTCAGTGCGCTTATGTCGTCATTGGATAAAAAGTCCTATTCGAACCTAAAGGAGATCGGCGCAAAGGCAAGAGAAATATTTTTGTCAGCCACGTTCCCGGCAGATCTATCTGATAACATACTTACGGCATACGATATCCTTTGTAACGGATCGCCGACCGAAGTAGCAGTGCGTAGCAGTGCTACGGCAGAAGATCTGCCGCAGGCAAGTTTTGCCGGTCAGCATGAATCATATCTGAACATAAAAGGGAACGAGGAATTGATTCATGCTGTGCAGAAGTGTTTTGCTTCATTGTTTACCGACAGGGCTATCAAGTATCGCGAAGACAACGGCTTTGATTATAGTAAGATCGCGTTATCTGTCGGCATTCAAAAAATGGTCCGCTCCGACAAAGCCTGTTCAGGTGTGGGCTTTACGTTGGAACCTGAATCCGGGTTTCGTAATGTGGTTCATATTTCGGGAGTGTGGGGCCTGGGAGAGAATATTGTGCAAGGCACGGTAACACCGGATGAATTCCTGGTTTTTAAGCCGTCGCTGAAAATCAACAAGAAGGCCATCATTCAAAAGAAAACGGGGGAGAAGTCGGTGATGATGGTCTATTCGGATGACAGACTGGAAGGCACCACCATAAACCTTCCTACCCCGGACGTGTTGAGGGAATCTTTCGTACTAACTGATGACGAGGTAACGAGGCTTGCGAAATGGGCGGTGGTGATCGAAGAACATTATGAGAAACCGATTGATTTTGAATGGGCGAAGGATGGGTTGAATGGCGAGTTGTATATAGTGCAGGCAAGGCCTGAGACAGTACACAGCCGCAAGTTGGGGTTGGCAGTTGAAGAGTACAGATTGACGGAGAAGGGAAAGGTCTTGGTAACGGGAGAAGCGATTGGTAGCAAGATCACTTCCGGTATTGCCCGGATACTCCATTCCCCTAAGGATGCTGACAAGCTGAAGAAAGGAGAGATTGTTGTTACAGAATTGACAAGCCCGGACTGGGATCCTATATTGAAGAATGCGGTAGCTATTATTACAGACAAAGGTGGCAGAACCAGTCACGCATCCATTGTGGCGAGGGAAATAGGTGTACCTGCTATCGTAGGTACCACAAATGCGACGGCAGCAATAAAGGACGGTGATATAATCACTGTATCCTGTGCAGAAGGCAAAACGGGTACGGTATACCTTGGTAAGCTCGGCTGGAAAGAATCTGTTTTTGACGTAGGCGCTATCAGAATGCCTGTGCATACTGCTCCGATGCTAATAGTTGCCGACCCCGAAAAAGCTTTCAAACTTTCATTCTATCCGAATAATGGTGTAGGGCTGATGCGGCTGGAGTTTATTATCAATGATACAGTGCGCGTACACCCGATGGCGCTGGTGGCATTCGATAAGATATCGGATAAAGAAACCAGGGAGCAGATAGCGAAATTGACTAGTCTGTATGCCAATAAAGAAGACTACTTCATCGACAAGCTTTCCCAGGGCGTAGCAACAATTGCGGCGGCTTTTTTCCCAAAGGATGTTATTGTGCGAATGAGCGATTTTAAGACAAATGAATATGCAAATCTTTTGGGAGGTAAAGATTTTGAGCCGGTTGAGGAAAACCCGATGATCGGTTTCAGAGGCGCCTCACGCTATTACAATCCATTGTATAAAGACGGTTTCCGCCTGGAATGTGAAGCAATGAAAGTTGTTCGAAACGAAATGGGGCTTACCAACGTGAAGCTGATGATACCATTTTGCCGCACAGTAGAAGAAGGAAAAAAGGTGATAGAGGTAATGAAGGACAACGGGCTGGCGCAAGGCGAAAACGGCCTGGAGATCTATGTTATGGCTGAAATTCCCAGCAATGTTATCCAGGCCGAAGAGTTTGCTGAGATATTTGATGGCTTTTCGATAGGCTCAAACGATCTTACCCAGCTTACACTTGGTATCGACCGGGATTCGGCAATTATCGCAAATTTATTCAGCGAGCAGAACAAGTCTGCAAAAGCAATGATCGGGATGATGATACAGAAAGCAAAGAGGGCTGGAACAAAAATCGGGTTGTGTGGTCAGGCCCCAAGCGATTATCCTGAGTTCGCTCAATTTCTTGTGGAGCAGGGGATCGATAGCATTTCTTTTAATCCCGATGCATTATTAAATGGCATTGAAAATATATGCAACGCCGAAGCAAATATTGAAACTCGCGTTGCAGATTTTATCGACTTTGAATGTTGATCATAAAATAAAACCGAAAATATGAACCGACTAATGAATAAAGTAGCCATAATCACAGGGGCTGCGGGTGGAATGGGTGCGGCCGAAGCAAAACTATTCGCCGAGCATGGAGCCAATGTCATGGCGACGGATATACAGGGTGAGAAGCTTGCGTTGTGGGTGGAACACGCTAGGAAATTGGGGCTGCACATTGACTGTATGGCCCACGATGTAACTGACCAGAATAGCTGGCAGAAAGTTATTGATAAGACGCTTGAATGTTTTGGACGGATCGACATTCTTGTCAATAACGCCGGAGTTTATCCGGGATTCACAAACCTGGAAGGGACGACAAAGGAGCTTTGGGATAAGGTAATTGCAATAAACCTTACCGGGCCATTTTTAGGTTCACAACTGTGTATCCCGCATATGAAAAAGAATGGTGGCGGCTCTATCGTGAATATTTCGTCTATCGCGGGTCTTGTTGGAGGAAATGGCCCGGCATACACTGCGTCAAAGGGTGGGCTGCGAATGTTAACGAAAGATATGGCAGTGGAGCTTGCTTCAAACAAAATACGGGTTAACTCTATTCACCCCGGTGGTGTGCTGACGCCTATGACGGAAGAAATTGTTTCTACGCCCGCAGGAAAAGAAATGATGAAGACGATATGCCCGCTGGGGCGGATCGGTAACGCAATGGAAGTGGCGTACGGAGCATTGTACCTTGCTTCAGATGAGTCAACATATACGACCGGCACTGAACTGGTAATTGATGGCGGACTGGTGGCCAGGTAGACATGCGGATAGTTCATTTCAAAAATACATTTTTATGAATGACGTACTAAAAAATATCCATGATAGAAGGGCTGTGAGAAAGTACAAAAATATGACCGTTCCCACGGAAATAATAGACATTTTGCTTGATGCAGGGCGTATGGCGCCGTCGGCAATGAACAGGCAGCCGTGGAAGTTCTATATACTCACAGACCCTAAAAAAATACACGCTTATTCTAAAGAAATTGCCGGGATAGCCGTCAAGGAGATCAAACACATTGGCATAAGAGAGGCTGCGAAATTGACATTGAGTTTTTTTCATCTGTCCACAATGATGAGTTTTCTGAAGAATGATGACCACATTTTTTATGGCGTCCCGGTTGTTATTTTTATAACATCCGCCATTGCAGATGAGTGGGGGGCACTCGATGTAGGTATGTGCGCGCAAAATATTATGCTCGCGGCCAAGGCCATGGGCCTGGATAGCTGTCCGGTTGGGTTTGCAAAGTACGTAACACAGACCCGGGATTATTACCAGCTTAATATTTCGGATGCTGAACAGGTGCAACTGGCCGTGGTCGTGGGCTTTGGTGACGAAAGTCCAAAATTGCATGAACGAATAACGGACAACGTGGTGTATATCTGATCAACACAGTCATGTTTGCTATCTTAGTGTTATGAAAAGCGTTTTCTCAAATAAAGAAGCAGAGCCATCACTTTATGATCTGAAAAAGGCACTTGGCAGTACTTATGATACTTGGCAAGAGTTAGCCGATCATGTTGTTGAGTTGTATCCCGCCGCGACTAAAGATTGGAAATTTTCCGGTGAGAAATTTGGCTGGAGCTTTCGGGTAAAAGACAAAAAACGGGTAGTGCTTTATCTGTTGCCTCGTGACAAATTCTTCAAAGTTGCTTTTGTTTTCGGACAGAAAGCTACCGATCATATCTTGAAAAGTGGTATTTCAGAAAATATCAAAGCGGAACTTCGAAATGCCAAAGTATATGCTGAGGGCCGCGGTATAAGAATTGATGTAAATGATGGTGCTCTTACAGACGATATTAAGAAGCTTATTGCTATCAAAATTTCCAATTAAGGTATCCAGGTCGCCGATTTCATCGCTTGCGTATTTATCACCTTTGGAAGGTGGCGATAAGGCGAAGTACATTTCGCAATTCAATGTAAATAACCAGGCTCAAACCTGCTTTCCGACTCTGTAATTCGCTCATCTCGCTCCGCCAAACTTCCAAGATCCGGCTTGCAGATTTATTGTTTCTCTGCTGGGTTCTCAACCGCAGCCAACTATACAGCGCAATCTTCAGATTAATGGTGACGAGTACGGTACTGCGATGCAGGATATTGTATTTTTGATTTGAAAGGCAATTATGCCCATGCTCGTTTGTACTATATAAAAGTGGCGGCCAACCGGCCGCCACCTAACTAAAGCAAACAACCTCAATACTTATTTTTTGAGGAATTTGTTCCTTGTTACCTGACCGTTACTACTGACTTCGCAGATATACATACCAGCACACAATTGCCCGATGGGTACCGAAATAACACCGGCAGGTACACGAATATCTGTAGCGATCAGCACCCTGCCGGCCACATCATATATTTTTACTCCCACATTTTCAGGGGCATTTTTTTCAAACCGGAGGTTAAGCGCATCCGTTGCGGGATCTGGATATAAAGAGATGCTGACTAAATCTGCGGACAAGTCCTTTACTCCTTGTGAAATGGCAGGGGTTATTATGTACGTTTTATTAGTTGCATGATAATAATCGCTGGAGGTTGAGGAAACGCCCTCCAGTAAGATATTCCCATTTGATGGGATAAACGCCATATTCGGGAATAGATATTCGGCTTCCGGCATTGTGAAAGTAGAGCCGGGATGGTATACCATGCCGCTGGAAAGGTCTACCATGGTAAGGCTTATTTTCAGCGGATCGCTGCCGGAGTCTACGCCCAGTAGATAAGCATAATTGGTCGCTTTGTCTAAAACCACGTCATAAAATCCTCCGTCGGTGCAGGTGTCTTTGATGGGTGTGCTTGTGGTGATCTTTGAAAATACTTTTGTAGCCGGGTCAAATGTGAGCAGGGCAAACTCGGTATAAGATTCCGTGCGGCTTGCTAATACAAGGTATTTGCCGTTGGTCATCCTGTAATCTGCGGAAGGGCTTCTTTGAAATGGCGCACCACTCACCAGCCAGCCTGGGTCTGTCGGTATTATGTCGCTGCTTATCGAATGAAATGAATTGTCGGCATACGAATAATATTCAACGCTTGTAAAATTCATGCTTCCGTACGTGTCCCACCCGCCAAGTACCATAGCGCCGGTGTCATTTGTGGGAAGGATCAGTGGGTTGGCCCTGGGTTCATTCATAGCATTTGTTGCGGTGAATATATTGGCTGATGCATCGTATACATCACCATAAGTAGCTCCGGACGTATTATACCATGCGCCTGCTATCAGTACTTTTCCATTGGCCATCAGTGCTGCGCTTACCCAGCATCTTGAATAGTCCATAGTGCCTGCATCTGTAAATGTATTGGTAGCAGGGTCAAATATCTCCGTGGTGGCATAGCCGGGTGCTACTCCCAGGTCCATCGACCCACCTATGATAAAATACTTGCCGTTGCCCAGTTTCACCACGCTGGCCATATCATGCGGGTGCAGCATGGATATTTCTGTAAATGTGTTGGTGGATGGGTTGTAAAGATCAGCATAGGAGCACGAAACAAAATTAAATTCTCTTCCTCCAAACGTAGCAATGCGCCCGTCATCAAGGGTGGTCATTATAGGGTCAATCCGTTGCCTGTTCATTGCAGGTCCTGCCGTAAAAATACCGCCTCCGGTTTGTGCCTGGCTTGTGGCAGGTAACAAAGAGAGGCCTGATAAAAATGCTGAGATAATTAATGTCTTTTTCATTGTGTCTTTTTTAGTTTGAGGCACAAAGGTTTTATATTCGGCGTTTATATGCACTGAGTTACATCAACTTGACGAATGATATTGCTCAGTGGCCCCCACCTTCTTTTTGAAACAGGAAAAAAGGTGCTTCCCGGTAACTTTTTTTACGTCGATGTAATCTGGGTCGGACGATGTTGGTAAACACCTTAGCATCGGCGAAAGGTGGGGCATATGATGGCCAATTAGAAAGGTATGGTGTGCGCGCATACAGGAGCATTGATATGCAAGGACTACTTTTTTTGCTTTTTTGACCTTGCCATTAAGAAAGCCATATGGCTGCAATTCCGGTATGTTATCACATATGATCTTTACTATTCCTAACAGAGGGATAGAGAGTATCTTGCCCTTAAGGCACGTGCTTTAATAGCAGCTAAACTACTTAATGCCCATTGCTTTCCCTATCTGTACTCCTGAACGAATCCGATGAAGGCATTGATAACAACGATAGCCAATAATATGATCGTATCTTTAACATCTCCTAAAATCCCGGATACTATAGCAGCTGCGATAAGTATTGCAATCATAAAATCGGCGAACTGATGCAGTATCTGTTGGCATACAGTTGCCTTCTTTTTAGCTTCGATAATATGCTTGCCATATTCCTCCAGACGCTGACTTGCGGCAATTCCATCAATTCCAGATGGTGTGGTACTCAACAACAGTGAAATATCAGGAATTGGAAGTAAATGCCAGTTTATCAGATCGCTTTTTATTTATTATTACCCTTGCGCCGTCAGGCCAATAACTGAATAGCTGAACCAGAAACTAAATGGTAATAACCTCGTTCAGTGTTGGTATACTAGTTGTCCATTTATACACTTCTTCTATCTTATTTTTCATTGCAGTTAGTGCTTCTTCTTCCCCATGGACCAAAAAGATATTTGAAGGACCTGGCGCCAATTTGGAAAGCCAGCCAATAAGCTCATTTTGATCAGCATGTGATGATAAACCTTCAATATTTTCAATAGTTGCTTTTACGGGATAGTATTTTCCAAAGATCTTTATTTCCTTCGCCCCATCCAGCAGATCCCGCCCCCTTGTTCCTGCTGCCTGGTACCCTGCTAACAGTATTGTTGCAGTAGGGTTACTTAAATATTGTAGAAAATAAGTGAGTACACGCCCCCCTGATGCCATACCGCTACCTGCTATAATTATTTTAGGTGTTTCAGACTTCGCCAATGTATACGTTTCTTGTATGCTTTGGATCAGCTTTATTTCCCTGCACATTTCTACACATTCATCTGCTGTAAGTTTATGCCACGCCAAATTATTCCGGAACACCTGCAATACATTAGTTCCCATCGGGCTATCCATGTATATAGGTATACCAGGTATAGCAGCTTGCTCCCTAAGCTTCCATAACAAATACATTAAGGTTTGGGTACGTTCAACCGCAAAGCTGGGAATAATGATAGTTCCATTTCGCTTTAAGCTGCTATTTATTATTCTCGCAAGCTCGTCCCCGGCATCTTTGGGATGAAGGCGGTTTCCGTAAGTACACTCAATGAGCACTACATCTGCATGCTCAGGCCTTTGTGGCGCGTACATCAGGAAGTCATCCTGCCTGCCAATATCCCCTGAAAAAACAATTGTCTTTTCTCCGATCTTCAACTCAATAAACGATGCACCAATAATATGCCCGTTATACCTGAAGCGGCAGTGGATATCGTCATCGATCTTGATCCATTGGTCAGCTTGCTGCGGGTAAAAGTTTGGCAAAGTTTTTTCTACATCCGCAGTATCGTATAACGGCAGGGCTGGGTGATGTTTCGAAAATCCCTTTTCATTTGCCCTTTTTGTATCCTCTTCCTGTATTCTGGCACTATCTTCCAGTATTATCTTTGCTATCTGGAGTGTGGGTATGGTCCCCCAAATCTGACCACAAAAACCATCTTTTACCAGCCTGGGCAAATACCCGGT
>CANJQU010000063.1 GCA_947476485.1 Chitinophagaceae bacterium | reverse complement strand
TATACAAGATGCTTTCCATATACGGCAGGGGATAGCTGATGTGCGTTACTTCAAGATCGTACACTATGGTGGCATTCCGCTGCTTCATAAAGCCGCTTAGCTGGCTGACGATGTGTTTTGTGATGGCTTCAATGTCGCAATCATCGTACTTTATCTCTTCATTGAGCTGTATGTCTGTTGCTTCCATTACCGTACTAAGAGTGGTAAGCAGAGAAACGCTGCTCTCATTGATGTATTGTATCGCCTCGCTGATGGTAAAAGCATCATCGTTTACCGGTTTATTACAATCATCCGGGATATTCTTACTCAGTAATGCTTCGGAAAGCATCTTAATATTAGCTACTGACCCACGCAGATTGTGCGCGATTATATGGTTCAGCCGTTCCAGTTGCTCTATTTTATTGGTAAGATTTTCTTCCGTAGGCCCCGTTGTCCGCCTCGTTAATTCCTTTTGCATAAAATTCTCTTTCGATTTTCAATAAAAGAATTGAATACCGTGCCACCAATGCTATTTGCGGTGATCAATCTTTGTATACCCCCGATCGTTTTGACTGTTGGCACGGTTATTGACTCATTACAGATATACTTCTGCATTTTAAAATTATTCCGCTACACTGTATAAAAAGGCGAAAATCGCGCAGTGGGAAGTCTCAAAAAACATCATGAAAAAGTACATAGTTATTGCCATTTTGGCAATCGGATTGAGTTACATGCCTGTTGCTGCACAAGAACAGATGCAAACAAAAAAAGAAGAAAAGGCCGAAAAGAAAGCAGACCGGCAGCAGCATACACTCAACAACACCCGCCTGAAGCAGGAGAAAAAACAGGGCAGGCTTGACAAGAAGAGCCGCAAAATGCATAAAAAGCAGCGGAAAGTTAATAAGCAACAAAGATCTGTAAACAGGCAAACGGAAGCCAGCGCTGCTAAATAGTAGCACGATCGATCTGAATAAGTTTATTGAAGCGATTCAGTAAGCTTATTCATTTTATACATTTTGAATCCAGGCTTAGTCAAACTCACTTGGGGCTATACACTCCTTCCAGTATTCAATGATCTTTCTGATGGTATTTTCGAGGCCCTGCATTGATCCTGCCTTAATGAAGAATCCCTGTACGGATAGAGCGTAAGCATCGATCACCGATTTTTTTGTAGCACTAGTGGTAAAGAACAGGTAAGGGATACACTTTGTATGCAGCTTGTCATTTGTGAAGACCTTGTTCCTCAGTTCAAACCCGTTTATCCTCGGCATATTGATGTCTGAGAGGATGAGGAATGGCTGAATGTCTGTCTGATTGATGAACTCAAGGGCATCGTTCCCATCGGCAAAATAGTATATCTTGTTTTCATAGCCGAGCTTCTGGAAAATCTCTACTAAGATCTCCTGGTCATCCTTATCATCTTCTATAACTATTATCGGGCCGCTTTTATTCATATCTCACTTATCTGGCGTGCAAGGTACGAATTCTCCAATGTTAAGTTTTTGGAAAATATTTTTATCCGATAGATTTTGCGAGTATTTTTAGAGTTGTCAATATCGAATAGTGCCAGGGAACCAATTACCGATTCTTGAATCATGCCGAAAACAACAAAGCAGACCATAATACGTGATATAAGCTGGCTGGCGTTCAACGCACGCGTGCTGCAGGAAGCAAACGATCCTGGAAACCACATCCAGGACCGCCTGCGTTTTCTCGGTATCTTTTCCAACAACCTCGATGAGTTTTTTCGTGTGCGTGTGGCGGCGCTCAATAAAATGGTGTTACTGGGCAAAGCCGCAAAAATGCATCTGGAAGCTAACCCGGATAAAATTCTAAGAAAGATACAGCAGACCGTTATCACCCAGCAGGAAGAGTTTGACCGTACCTATTCCGATATTATCACTGAGCTGGAACGGAAACACATATTTATCAAGAATGAAAAGCAACTATCAAAGCACCAGAAAGAGTTTGTAGCCAAATTTTTTGAGGATAAGGTGCGCACGCAGATCATTCCGTTAATGATAGAGACGATACCGCATATCCCCTTGTTGCGCGACAAGTCGATATACCTGGCCTGTGTGCTGGGCAGTACAAAAGTTTCTATGATACAGCGCTACGCTCTTATAGAAATACCTACAAAAGTTTTGCCGAGGTTTGTGATACTGCCATCGCAGGAAGGACAGACGGATATTGTGCTGCTGGAAGATATTATCCGCTTCAACCTGCCGAGTCTTTTTGCACCATTTGGCTTCAACCGCTTTCTTGGTTATATAATCAAAGTGACCAGGGATGCTGAACTGGAAATAGACAATGACGTGAACACCAACATTCTTGATGAGCTGGAAAAAGGCCTGAAGAACCGCAAGCGCGGCCGCGCAACACGGTTTGTGTTCGACCGGAATATAGACCCGCAACTGCTCAATTACCTTACCCGGAGGCTGGGCCTCACAAAAAAAGACAACCTCATACCCGGCGGAAGGATACATAATTTCAAAGACTTTATCGATTTTCCTGCATCTATCTTCGATGATATTAAGCCACGCCAGCACCCGTTCGTCCATCCGCTGCTGAAGCAACCCTGCCGTATAATGGATGTGATTGAGAAACGGGATGTAATGCTTCACCTGCCTTATCATTCGTTCGATTCTATTATAGATCTGCTTCGCGAGGCAGCTATTGATCCGTTTGTGCAAAGCATCCGCGTTACGTGTTACCGGGTTGCGAAAAATTCCAAGATCATCAATGCCCTTGTCAATGCCGTGAGGAATGGCAAGGAAGTTACCGTGGTGCTGGAGCTGCGTGCCCGCTTTGATGAAGAAGCCAACATGAGGTGGAAAGCACAGCTCGAAGAAGAAGGCGTGAAAGTGGTGCTCGGAATTCACAATATGAAAGTGCATGCTAAAATATGCGTGATCAAAAAGCGGGAGTTCAACCGCACCACACAGTATGGTTTTGTTTCTACAGGTAACCTCAATGAAAATACCGCAGGATTTTATGGCGACCATTGCCTGCTCACTACCAACAGGAGTATCCTGGCGGATGTGAACCGGATTTTTGATTACCTGGAAAGCCCGTTAAAAAAACTGGCAAGCCTCAGGAACTGCAAAACGTTGCCAATATCCCCGGTAACGATGCGTAAGTCTATGCTGGCGCACCTGGACAAAGAGATAAGACTTGCTAAAGCAAAGAAGCCTGCGTCGGCGATCATAAAGCTGAACAGCCTTGTTGATAATGCATTGATCGAGAAGTTATACGCTGCTGCAAAGGCAGGGGTAAATATTCAAATGGTGATACGGGGTATATGCTGCGCCTATACCCAGCAGCCGGCTTTCAAAGGACGGCTAAGCGCGATAAGTATTGTAGATGACTACCTGGAGCATGCCCGGGTATTTGTATTCGGTAATGGCAAAGAACCCGTTGTGTTCATATCTTCCGCCGACTGGATGATACGCAACCTGGACCACCGGATAGAAGCCGCATGCCCTATATATGACAAGGATATTCAGCAGGAACTGATAGATATTTTGAATATCCAGCTTGCGGAGAATGTGAAAGGTCGTATATTAGATAACGAACAAAGCAACAATTATGTGCAGAGACAGGAACATAAGCCCGCAGTTCGTTCGCAGGAGGCTATTTACAAATACTTACATCATAAAAGTTACAAAGATTGATACTTGCGGCAATTGATATCGGATCCAATGCTGCGAGGCTATTGGTATGTGAAACCTCTGTGTATAAAGATGGAACCGTTGACTTCACCAAGCTGTGCCTGCTGCGTATACCGCTGAGGCTGGGGTTTGACGTTTTTGATACAGGGACGGTCAGCGACGAAAAGAAAAGGAAGCTCATTGAAACGTTGAAGGCTTACAAGCTTTTAATGAACATATACAATGTAGAAGCGTTCAAGGCGTGTGCTACATCGGCTATGCGCGATGCAACCAACGGCCCTGAGATATTGAAGGAAATACTCTCGGAAACGGGACTCAGGATAGACATAATCACCGGCCAGGAAGAGGCCAATATCATTTACGAGACACACATTGCCGAAAAGCTCAGTGATAATAAGTCTTACTTGTACATAGATGTGGGCGGCGGCAGCACTGAGATAACCCTCTTTTCGCAGAACCACACTATTTTCAAGGAATCATTTAATATCGGAACCATCCGCCTGCTGCACAACAAGGTATCAGATGAGCAGTGGGAGCATATGAAGTGGTATGTAAAAACCTATGCCCGGGATTACCAGCCGCTGGAAGCGATAGGCACAGGCGGCAATATCAACAAGATATTCTCTATATCGAAGCGGAAAGAGGGCAAATCCCTTACACTCGACCTGCTCAAGGATTACTACAAAGAACTCAGCTATACGTCGCTTGACGAGCGTAAGCACCTTTACCAGTTCCGCGAGGATCGCGCAGACGTAATTGTGCCGGCCCTGCAGGTATATATATCCATCATGCGCTGGGCGCTTGCCGATGAGATATATGTGCCCAAAATAGGGCTTGCCGATGGCCTGATCAAGATACTATACAATGAAATGAAACAGGCGCCGGGTGCCGGCGCCTGATCTGTATGACTTCTTTCCTGGAAACGGATCAATAAACAGAAACGTAATTGCCGGGAATGGTCAGCACCCAGCTATTGCCACCATCGGCGCTCTGGAAGATGCCCCTGTTTGTTGCCAGGTAAATATACTTCTGTACCGTACCATTTTTAAAGATATTCTGCTTAAAAGCAATGTTGCGTACGATAAGGTTCTTATCAAGCCCGTTGTTTTTTTGCTCCCACAGATTAGTATTGGTGTTAAACATGTAGAGGCCCGCAGAATCTGTGCCTATCAGGCAAATTTCTTCAAACGGTGCGGCGATGCAACGCAATGGGCGGCCGGCAGGAAGCCCCGAAAATGGCGCCCAGTTACCTCCGAAATCATCACTATACCACGCGCCCCTGTAACCCATATTGTCTATAGCAATAAGACGGTTGTTGTAATGGCCGAGGGTAAAGAATGCGGTGCCCGGATTTGAATTATGCGGTGGCAGTGGGATGCCGGACATATTGCCATGGCTGATAGAAGTTATGTTATCCGGGTTGCCGGTAACTTCTTTCCATATCTGGTCTTTTCCGGACTTGTAAAAGTTTCTTACATAGCGTGTAGCTGTGGTCATAACCCCTGGTGTTTCAAAAGCCAGGCCGCAGAGGTAACCATTTTTTAGCTGTGTAAAGCTATACATGTAGATAGGCAGTGTGCCGGCGCCGCCGGGATTAGAACCAACCGTATCGTACGTATTCTCGAATATCCAAGAACCAAGTGCTCCATTCTGGTCGCTATATACCAGGCCCATATAGTTCGTAAGAATCTCTCCGGCGCCATTATTCATTGTCACTGCACGGCTGGTTGTATACACCCTGTCTCCCCATGATGGCACATTGATCATCATAGACTGGTTGAGATAAACCGGCAGGTTATGCACTGCGCTGGAATCAGACTTCCAGTAGAGAGAGTCATAGCTATGGTTGAAATTCACTCCGTTATTATTGCTGAAATACAAGGAATCTTTTGCCCAAAGAATATTCTCTTTCGATGTAACGAGCGAACGGCAGGGCTTGCCATCGGGTGAGAATACCACCTTATGATCGCGGCCATTAGTGGTAACGAACAGGGTGCCGGACGTATCGGAATAGTAAAGGCTAAAGGGAGTTTCAATAACGGTGTTGTTATTAATACCATTTATTTTCTTACAGCTATATACTGTCATAGCTGCGAAGGCTATTAATCCGGCTATAAAATATAGGGACAATTTTTTCATTGGTATTCTATTCTTAGGTTCTAAAATTAATAAAAATCAAAGATAAGTACAATGTTCTTAAATAGAAAGACATCAAATAGCGTGAAATAGTTGGCTAAATAGCATATTCTTATAGCCCCTTATCCACTTTAAACCTCTGCCTTTTTCCTACTGTGTTATTTTATCCGCCTCATTCATCTTCATGCCATAATCCATCAGTTCAATGATGCTGTTCTCTTCTGTATTGGTGAAGTTAATATCTAAATGATATTCGAACGCGCTGTTTTTAAACTCACCGCCGCTCAGGGATATGTTGTTAAGCAGTTTTTTGCTTTCCATGATCATCACTGAGTCATGTGCCGAATGGCTGATGCCTGCATCAATATTTTTCAGTAGCAACTGCATGTCCAGGTACACAGCCCAGGGGTGGCCGGTCACCTGCGTTGCGGCATCCGGCATTTTCTGCGATTTGAAATCGCCCTTCAGGAAGCTGTTAGCATAGGCATTCTTGTTGGACACTACCATATACTCGTCGTTCATGGCCAGGTAGGCAGAATCTTTTTCGTCGATCGGTATGACAAAGCCGCTGCCCATCTGTTGCAGCCCGTTTTGTTTGGCTAACTCAACCAGCTTTTGAAATTTCTCCTTCTTCCCGATCTTCATTGCATAACTCATGCTGAGCGTTGGCTTCTGGTTTTGATGTGTTACTGCCTGGCCCATGAAGCTGTCAACGACGGTCTCTGTGTGCAGGCTGAAATCATTCATCACGAAACCCATATCACCGGTAAATGCTTCGAATATATCATCAACATTCATATTTTGCTGCGCCAGGGCGGTATTAGCCAGTCCCAGCATCCCCATTTTTTCGAGTATACCTTTTATGCCCTTAGGTGCAATGTGCATTGCAACAAGCATATCCAGGTTCTGGTTTGGAAGGCGGCCCAGCAGGTCCTTGTCTATATTGGTTGCTCCCAGCTCAGTACCAATGCCCTTCATTTCATCGGGCATATAATAGCGCATATCGCCGGTTATTTTACCCTTCCTGAAATCGAAGCCGGACGTGAATGCCGCATTTTTCCACAGCGCGCCTGACAGGGAAATGCCCCCCATCCTATCAGATACATCACTTCCATATTGCGACATAAGCTGGCCGTAATTCAGCCAGAAGGTAACATCATGCCCTTCTGCTTCAAGTGCGGTAAAACGTGTATTTGTGGTTATTGAGTTATCAGAGGTAACACTAAAAGCTACGTTCATTTCAGCCGAGAGGCTGGCCATATCTTCGGCCGGCCGGTCGCCTTGTGCTCCGCGCCCTTCCATCAGGTCGTTGTAATCCAGAGGTGCCGACATCATATTGATGATCACCAGCAGGTTGCTGTTCCAGCCCACGAACATATCGCGGCCCAGGCTTGCTTCCTTATGGCCGCCATTCTGCTTTATCTCCGCATTAGGGAATACCCGTTTTACATAGGCTTCCCACTGTGATGCATCAGACAGCGGCACAAGGCCCGTTATGCGGTTGTCGCCTTTAAAGCGGGTATCTGGTTTTACATAAACATAGAGGGTGTTGGCAAGGTCTATACCGGCTTTTTCAATCCCGTCCATAGCGTCCTTGGTGGTCTTTTCAGGGATGCGGTTCTGCATCTCCTTGAAGAGCTTACTGCCTGTGATCATGTTCCAGGCAATTTTCTTGCCCAGGGCCTTAAGATTGATACCGGCTACTGCCACAGCGTCTTTGGGTATATAGCGCGCATGGTCGGGCTGCTTGCTGCACGCACCAAGCATGAGCACCAGGAATAATAGAATGGTAATACGCTGATAGCGGTACATAAATAATGCTTTATTAAAAAGAACAAAGCAGGCCGGTATAGCCTGCTTTGTTACAAAGGAAATTTAGAATGGAAGGTCATCGATCGTTTCCGGAGAAGGATTGAAGTTAGGAGCGGCAAAATTACCGCCGCCCTGGTTGCCTCCGTTATTGTTATATGCCGGCGCAGCCTGTCCGCCGCCGTTGTTGGCTGGTGCTGCAGATGCGGCTTCTACACGCCATGCATCTAGATTAGTGATATAGTTCACTTTTCCATCACGCTCCCACTTGTTGCCCTTGATATTGAAACTCACCCGCACTTGCTCTCCTTCTTTAAAGCGGTCTATGATGTCGCATTTATTCTGCACGAGTTGCATTTTTGCGAAATTGGTATAAATGTTGCCGTTGATTTCTTCTGCCAGTTCAAGCACGAATTCGCGCTTTTTGAATTTTTCACTCACTTGTTGTGTGTCATATTTTACAAGTAGTTTTCCTGTTACTTCTAAGCTCATTTTAGTAAAATTTAATTATAAAACAATAAACAAATATACGAATACCAAGTTGAAGATAATGAAAAAAGTGTCCCAAATTTCAGGACACTTTTCTTATTAATCTGGGAGGATGACGGGGGTCGAACCCGCGACCCTCAGAACCACAATCTGATGCTCTAACCAACTGAGCTACAACCTCCATCTTAAAACGGACAGCAAAGGTAATATTTTTTTCTTTTTCACAGGCATTTTAAATTGAACCTTTTTGTCCTTTTTGCTTCGTTTGTCAAAGACAAGAATTTCAGAAGGTATAAACAGTTTAACGTATTGTCACAAATTGCATGTGAAGATTCTATTTAGTGCTAAGGATCCATACCCAACTTTCACATTTCATATGGCTACATGGCACGGTTCTTTTTAACCAATAGCGAATAAAAAATTCACTTAATCAAAGGACGATGATGAAAAACAATGTACTAAGAACGGGAATAGTGGCTGGTTTGCTCTTTTCCGGTGCTGCGCAGGCGCAGACCACGCTTTATGGCATTACGGATGCCAACCAGATATTTACGATAAGTAATGTGAATACACCGGGGGTGATAAATGGCCCTTACTCTATTTCAGGTGTTGCTGCAGGCCAGGTGCTGGCAGGGCTCGATGCCCGGCCCGGCAATGGAGCGCTTTATGCAATTGGATATGACTCGGTAACTCATATGGCCGAATTATATACAATAAGCAATTCGGGCACTGTATATACGGCAAACGCGGTGAGCGGCACACTGGCTAGTATGAACCTTGGCGGCACAAACAATCTGGCATTTGATTTTGTGTCTACGGCCGATAACCAGGTAAGGGTTGTGGGTAGAAATGGCAACAATTATGTGATGAATGCGGACAACGGAACACTTATGTCTACGGGCGCAAGCGGTTTAGCCTTTGCTGGTGGCGATCTTTATTCCGGTGCCGGTACCGCTTTTGCTGCAACAGCTTATACCAACAGCTATTATGGAGCTGATGCTACCTATGAAGTTGGCTATGATGCAGCGAACAACGTATTAGTGAAAATGGATGCCGGTAATTATCTGAATGGCTTCCTCAACACATCCAATACACTACATTCCATTGGCGTGACAACGGGCCTTGTGTTTGATGCTTCCGGCAGTATTGGTATGGACACATGGTATGATACGATCACCCATGGTAATACAATATACATGACTGGTAGCACGGTGCTAAGTAGAGCGAATTTATACAAGTACGATCTTACATCAATGACCGGAACATTAACGGATCTCGGTGTCGTAGGCAGCGGCGTATTAAAAGTCCGCGACATAGCTTTCGCGGCACAAGGCGCAACTACGGCTTCTGTTGCAGGCCGTCTTGTTACGGGTCTTTCGCTCAATCTCCGTAAGCTCATTTATTTTGATTCTCAGAACCCTGCCAATATCAGCAAGGTAGTATCGCTAAATGGCATGACAGCCGGTCAGTCGATAATAGGTATTGACTATTCATCAAATGGGATGTTGTATGGCCTTGGCTATAACTCGGGCAGTCATACCTATCAATTGTATACAATAGACTCTGCTACAGGTACTGTATCAGCGGTGAACAGTACACCGTACAGCCTGAATCTGGGATCGGATGACGGCTCAGGTAACTATGTGGACGCAGGCTTCCGTTTTATAGCTACCGGTACCAGTATGATAAGGGTAGTGGGCAATAACGGCGCAGTAAACAGCCAGATAGATGCGGCAACCGGGGCTGTGATACAAACAGATACCGCCCTGCAATATATCACCGGCGATCTGAGTTTTGGCGCAGCGCCAAGGTTATCTTCAATAGCCTATACCGGCTATAGTGGGGATACGGTTACCCAGGCTTTCGGATTTGATGCAAATACCGGCTCAATGGTAATGTTTAACAAGACTAATGCAAGTGTTGGATTTGGCATTGGCTCCAGCGGATTTATAAATACAGGTATCAACCTGAACTCGGTATTGTCTCTTCTTTCAGGTACTGCTGCGTATAATAATGCATACATGAATATAGCATGGGATAATGCGACATCAGCGAACATCGGATTTATCGCCGCCAACTATCTGGGTGACAGCAGCCTTCAGCAGAATTATTCTACACTCTATGATATGACTGGCATGCTTACCGGTTATCACAGAGGTACTGCCGGAGGACCAACGCCAACAGGTACCATTGGTTACGGCACCCCGGTCAAGGATATTGCGATCAGAAGGTCTGCAGGTGTCACTACTGCAATAGCTACAACCGAACATGCTACAAATGCACTTTTAGTATATCCAAACCCAGCATTTAGCAATACACGTATTGTACTGCCTTCAATGGCTACCAGCACTGTATTTGTTGACGTAATGGATATGAATGGCCGCATAGACCGGTCTTTCCAATATGCAGCTGGCGTTCAGGAACTGGATGTAGATATGAGCAGGCTGCCAACAGGTCTGTATAGCGTTCGGGTTTTTGACGCCACAAACGGATACTATAATCTGAAAGTAGTTAAAGAATAGTTTTGAGTAGATAGAGTAGTGTGTGCAAAAGCCATCCCGTTTTGGGGTGGCTTTTTTGATTTATGGAATAGCAATAATACCGTTTGGACAACAAAATTACACCGGTTTATTAGTAGTCCCGGCTTTTAAGCCGGGGTTGGATACACCAAACAATACGGTTTTACCCTAAATACATAAAGTGTACTTTAAAAGTCCATTTGGTATAATTTGCCGTCTACGACAAAACATACTAGTACTTGCCTGCACCGCTCAGCACTGGCAGCAATCGGAGGGAAAGGATACAGTGATAGACTATGGCTCCGTCGGGACTTATGTAGGTAAGCAGCCGTTTATTATATTTTGCCGATAGATTCAAGTTAAAACGGACCACTAAAAACAAAAGATGCTGCCCGCGGGCAGCATCTTTAATCTCCAGGCAAAAGCTTTTTTTAATTCTTCTTTTTCCTCAATCCACTCGCATCTAACCTCAACACCGCGCGCCTGTTCAAGGCCTTGCCGGCTGCTGTTTTATTATCACCTATTGGCTCGCTCGTTCCTTTGCTCTTTATGGTTATCCGCTCAGGTTCCACACCCATTCGTATCAATTCAGCCTTTACCACTTCGGCACGTTTCAGCGAAAGTGCCTTATTCTTTTCTGCAGAGCCGGAATTATCCGTGTACCCGTAAACAATAATATTTGCATACTTGTCTTCGTTCAGTTTTTTTGCAGCGTACTCAACAGTGTGAAGAGATGCGTCGCTGATCGTTGCCTTATTGGGATCAAAGTAGATAGAGCTGGAAAGTATGCTTGTGTCTATCGGTTCTACCACAACAGGTGGTGGCGGCAGCGGGTCTTTAAGCACTACGTCTGCGGCGTTTGCAACACAGTTGTTTATCTTGGCTGTGATGTGGGTATACGTGCCCGCACACAAATGGTTTATGGTCACAGCGCCTTCTGCGCTCACGGTCTGCACCATTTCAGCAGTAGTTGGCTGGGGTGTGCCGTTGAAGTCGTAATCTATGGTCACATATCTGCCTGGCTGCAGGCTGCCAAATGTAATAGAACCATCGCATGCCCGCGGAGACATTGGGTTGTTCGTGCTGCGGATGGTAACATACATCGGAGGATTTACAAGGTTAACAGGTGTTCCGCGTAGTTTTGCACGGCCTGCGGTAAGCACGATGCTATCATAAGATCCGGCTGCAAGCTCGCTCAGCTTTATTGTGCCGTCTGCCATCACTGTGCTGTTGTAACCCGGGTGTGGTGTGCCGTTCATATTGTAGGTAACCTGTACTTCCGTGCCGGGTCTCAGACCGTTAAGTACGATCATACCGTCCGACTTGCCACAGATCGTCGGGTCCATAGACTGCTGGGAAGCAATGGCCATTGGCGGGCGTCTCTTGCCGGGTATAAAGCGGATGCCGACATTAAGGCCATAAGACTGTTGCTGGCTACTGGTTACATTGTTCAGCAAAGAACTATATGACCCCATGCTGTTTGTGACCGTATAGTCAGTTTTGGCAGCATTCCTGGGTGCCTGGTACAAATAGTATAAGCCGAAATTGAGCGCCAGGTTGTCTGATAAATAATAGTTAACTGACGGCTGCAGCAAAAGACCGATGGAGCCTGTGGTGTAAGATACAGAGCCGGAGCGGGTCCATGGTTTCACGCCCAGTCCCACGCCGCGGCCCAGTCCCTGTTGTACGCTGAAAAAGTGAGCTACGTCACCATTAGCGTTCGCGTTAAGAAAGGCAGCTTTTGTTATCAGGAAATCACCGGACCCAGGGGTCGGCGAGTTGTCATACACCGTTGGCGTACCGGTGGGAGTGGCAGCGTATTTATAAATTGCCTCATAATCAAACGAAGCATTACTGGTGAATTTGTTGGTCATACCAAGATTCAGTAATAATCCTGCATCTGCGCAGAGACCCCACTTTTCAGATAACCGGGTCTTGTACTTTAGTAGCACCGGAACATTGATGTTCGATATTTTCAGATGCTCCTCTACAGGCTGGTTAGGACTTACAACCTGCCTGTAAACATTGCCGCGCCCATCAGTAGCCTGGTATTCGGCGTGAAAATTTTCCAGTACCACATTACCATGCTGCGAAAGGTACATAAACCCGGTACCAACTCCCCAGTGCCTTCGCTTACCAGGAAACCAGCCCACCTGCGCATCTATACCTATGGATCCGCTGGTTTTAAATGTGAGACTGCCCTGGCGCACGTTTACGCCATTAAGGTAGTTACCGGTGCTGTTTGCAGTTGTAAGATTTTGGATCAGGGATCCGCCCAGCAGGTTCACATCCACGGTCCACATCGAATGTCCATCGGCAATCTGTGCCGGTGGTGCCGCCTGCGGCCCTTGTGCTGTTGCTGATAGTGCCCCGGAGGCCAGCAAAAAGAAAAATATTTTTTTCATCAGTATTTTTTATTCAGTCACTTTTTAGTTCTTAATGAATTTGGCTGTAGCTATTTTTATTCCGTCTCGGTAGCAGTCCACAATGTACATGCCGGAGGCCAGTTTAGATACATCTACTATCGCCTTGTTTTTTACTGCAGGCGATGAGCTTACTTCCTGGCCAAGCATATTCAGCACTGTAACAGATATATTACCACCTACAGAGCTGTGTACGTCTACATTTACATAATTGCTGGTTGGGTTCGGGTAAACTTTTACCTCTGTAGCGTTGTTATTTACATTGGTTATGCCAACTTCAAACAGCGGAGCGTTGTAGTAAGCCTTGCTCGTGCACCCGCCCATCTGCGTCATTACCCAGTAATAATTGCTGAGCGTATCCGGGCTGCCATTAACATACGCCTGGTTGATCTCCCCTACAAGTATCGTGGAGTCGAGTGTTGTTTTGCTGTCATAACCCCATTGGTAGCCGGTAACATCATTCTCCAGGCAAATAAATTCGCCGCCTGCATAAATAACATAAGGATGTGTGGAGGCGGTGCTGCCTACAGTAACTGTGTATGAAGCTACGCTGATGCAGCCATTAGAGTCAGTAGTAGCGGTAAGTGTTACCACAGCGGTGCCAGGTGCCATGAAGTCAACGATACAGTATTGCCCTGTTGTTCCGGTGCTGATCACGGTAGCGCCGGTAGCGCTCCATGCAAATGTTTCACCGGCAACCGGAGCGGTAGCAGCGCCAAAGTTCTGGTTCATAGTATTGTTGCAGACTGATGCAGGGGATGTTGTTGAGATAACTGGTGCAGCCGGTTGGGTACGCACATTGACAAAAACATTTTCATTGTGCGAACAGCCGTTTGCGGTCAGTGATACTACATATATTACCTGCTGGATGGAGGTAGCAGTATTGGTCAGGGTTTCACTGATATCTCCCGAACCGCTTCCAGTAGCCGGCAGGATAACAGCCGACGCGCCTCTGCTCCATGTATAGCTGGTACCGGGTGTATTGCTGCCCGGAGTATATGTGAACGGCATACCGCTGCACACATCCTCGGGCGTCGGAGATGTGTTCAACGTTGGGGTCGGATGAACAGTTACTACCACATGCTCACTGTCGGTGCAGCCGTTTGCAGTCAGCGTATAACTATAGATCATGTCCACATTCACATTCGTGGTATTGATCAATGTATCGTCGATGTTACCTGTTCCGCTTCCGGGAACAATAAAAATGCCCGGAACCGCTGGACGAACCCATGCAAAAGATGTGCTGTCTGTAGCGCTCGTCGGGTGATAATGGAACAGCAGGCTGTCGCATATTCCCAAAGTAGTAGGGCTGTTAAGCCTTGGGTTCGGGTTCACGACCACTCTTACATTTTGCACATTGCTGCATCCGTTGGCGGTAAGCGTATAGGTATACGTTACCGGTGTAGGATCGGTAAAATTGCTCACAAGCGTCTCGCCGATACTGTCAACACCACTGCCCGAGAGCAGCAGTATGCCCGGTATGAATGCCCTGTGCCACAAAAACGTAGTGCCTGCAGTAGCGCTGGCCGGCATGTATGTAAATAGAGTACTGTCACAGATAGCAGGTGGAGTAAGCGGGGTGGTAAGCATTGGTGTTGGCTCAACCGTTACTATGATATTCACGATGTTCGTACAGCCGTTAGCAGTGAGCACATTCACGTAAGTCACTGCGATCGGGTCAGGTGTAGTATTGGAAAGCACCTCGTTAACTGTATCTATGCCGCTTGCGGAAGGGGCGGTGATACCTGTTACGCTATCTCTGGACCAGGTTATTGCAGTGCCGGGGGTAAGGCTTGTTGCTACATATGCGAATGTAGTGTTGTCACAGATCCAGCCGGGAACAGCCGGTGTGGTAACCAGCGCCAGTTTTGGATTTACTATTACCGTTACATCCTGTGTATGGCTGCAGCCGTTAGCTGTAAGCGTATAGGCATAGACAACAGGTATCGGGTCCGGTGTTGTATTTACCAGTATTTCCGCCGGATCATCCATTCCGCTTGCAGCGGGATTAGCGATACCAGCTATTGCAGCTCTGCTCCATTCAAAAGTAGTTCCTGCTGTAGCGCCTGTTGGTGTATAGCTAAACAGTGTACTGTCGCATATTGGAGTCATTGTAAGTGTGCTGGTGAACAGCGGTGTAGGGTTCACCGTTACCACAACATCCTGTACATTGTCGCATCCGTTTGCGGTAAGCGTATATGTGTAGGTTACTGCAACAGGGTCAGCGGTCGTGTTGATCAACTGCTCAGCCGGATCGCCTGCACCTGTCGCGGCAACGTTAGCTATTCCTGCTACTGCCGCTCTGCTCCATTCAAAAGCAGTTCCGGGAGTGGCGCTTGCTGGCGTATAATTAAATATTGCGCTGTCACATACCGACAATGCGGTGATCGGGCTTGTGAACACCGGTATTGGATTTACGGTTACTGTTACATCCTGGATAATGTTGCAGCCGTTCGCGGTCATTGTATAGGTGTAAATTACGCCTATAGGGTCAGCAGTGGTATTTATCAGTTGCTCAGCCGGATCATTAGTGCCTGAAGCTGCTACATTTACGATACCTGCAATGGCAGCCCTGCTCCATTCAAAGGTTGTACCGGTAACATCACTTGCAGGTGTGTAGCTGAATGTTGCACTGTCGCAAATGGCCGGTGGTGAAAGCGGGCTGGTGAGCGAAGGTGTTGGGTTCACCGTTACTGTTATATCCTGCGTATTGCTGCACCCGTTTGCAGTTAGCGTATAAACGTAAGTAACACCGATCGGTGCGCCTGTAGTATTTACCAATTGCTCAGCCGGGTCATCTGCACCGGTTGCAGTTGGGTTGGCAATACCAGCCACTGCCGCCCGGCTCCATGTAAAGATGGTGCCGGTAGTAGCGCTCGCAGGTGTATAGTTGAATACCGAACTGTCGCATATCGCGGGCAATGAAAGAACGCTTGTTAAAGTTGGTGTTGGGTTTACCGTTACGGTCACGTTCTGAACATTGTCACACCCATTAGCCGTGATGGTGTATACATAAATTACCGCTACAGGGGCTGTGGTTGTATTTACAAGTGTTTCAGCCGGGTCGTCTGCGCCGCTTGCGGCAGCATTGCTGATGCCGGTTACCGCAGCGCGGCTCCATGAGAATGTAGCCGGGGTAGTAGCGCTTGTAGGTGTATAGTTGAATACTGCATTGTTGCATGTAGCTGTTTCAGTTACGCTGCTTAACATTGGCGTAGGGTTTACTGTTACAGTAACATTCTGTGCATTAGTACATCCGTTTATGCTCAGAGTATAAACATAAACAACGGCTACGGGGGAAGAAGAAGTGTTCTCCAGTGTCTCGCCGGGATTGCCTGTTCCGCTTGCCGCAGCGTTGCTGATGCCTGCTATCGTAGCACGGCTCCAGTCAAAAGTTGCGCCGGTCGTAGCGCTTGCCGGGTTGTAGTTAAACACAGTGTTGTTGCAGATCGGCGTAGCTGTCAGCACGCCGGAAAGCTGCGGGGTGGGGTTCACGGATACGGTCACGGTTTGCGTATTGGTACATCCGTTGATGGCAACGGTATAGCTGTAGGAAACAACTACGGGATTGGCAGTTGTGTTCTCCAGTGTCTCGCCGGGATTGCCTGTTCCGCTTGCGGCTGCATTGCTGATACCGGCCACTGTAGCGCGGCTCCATGCAAAAGTAGCATCAGTGGTAGCGCTGGTGGGGTTGTAGTTGAATGTGGTATTGTTGCAAATAGCCGGTGCGGTAAGTCCGCTGCTAAGCGCGGGTGTCGGATTTACGGATACTGCTACGGTCTGTATATTGTTACATGCGTTTGCGGTAAGTGTATATACATAGCTCACCACAACCGGGTTGGCGCTTGTATTCACAAGCGTCTCTGCAGGATTATTTGTTCCGCTTGCCGCTCCGTTACTGATGCCGGCCACGGTTGCGCGGCTCCATGCAAACCCGGTACCTGTAGTAAGGCTGGCAGGGGTATAATTAAATACAGTGTTGTTGCATACCGAAGCAGGGGTAAGTGTACTGCTAAGCACCGGTGTCGGATTTATCGTTACAACCACGTTCTGTAAGTTAGAACACCCGTTAATGCTGAGTGTATAAACGTAAGTAACAGCCACCGGATTTGATGAAGTGTTCTCCAGCGTCTCCGCAGGGTCGTTGCTTCCGCTTGCGGCAGCATTGCTGATGCCCGCTGTCGTAGCCCGGTTCCAGTTAAACGTTGCGCTCGTTGTTGCGCTCGTTGGCACGTAGCTGAACAATGTGTTGTTACAGATAGCGCCCGGAGTTAAAGTACTGGTAAGCGCCGGTGTCGGGTTTACCGATACGGTAACATTCTGGATGTTGTTACAGCCACTGGTTGTAAGTGTATAAACATAAGTAACGACCACGGGATTTGGCGAGGAATTCACCAGGGTCTCGTTCGGGTTGTCGGTGCCGGAGGCGGCTGCATTGGTAATACCTGCTACCGTTGCGCGGCTCCATGTAAAGGTCATGGGGGTAGTAGCGCTGGTTGGTGTATAGCTGAATAATGTACTGTTGCATATTCCGGCAGGCGTAAGCGTGCTGGTCAGGACCGGAGCTGGGTTTACGGTAACTACAACGTTCTGGATATTCGTACATCCGTTTATGTTGAGCGTGTACAAATAGGTTACAACTACCGGACTGGTGGTAGTGTTTTCAAGTACCTCGTTCACGCTGTTCCCTCCGCTTGTCGCTGGATTGCTGATTCCGGTCACACCTGCACGAAACCAAATGAACAATGTGCTTGTTGTTGCGCTGGTTGGTGTGTAGCTAAACAGGCTGTTACTGCATACGGAGCCGGGCGTGAGTGTGCTGGTCAGTACCGGTGTTGGATTTACGGATACAATTACGTTCTGTGTATTGCTGCACCCGTTGGCGCTGAGTGTGTATACATAAGTTACTGCCACCGGATTTACACCTGTGTTTACCAGTGTCTCACCCGGATTGTCTGTTCCGCTGGCAGCGCTGTTACTTATGTTTGCCACGGTTGCGCGGCTCCAGGCGAATGTCGTTCCGCTAACTGCGCTGGCAGGCGAATAATTGAACACCGTGCTGTTGCAAATTCCAGTTGGCGTCAGTGTGCTGCTAAGCGCCGGTATCGGGTTCACGGTCACCGCGGCGGTTTGCGCGGCTGTGCAGCCGTTAGTATGGGTTACGGTCAGTGTAGTGGTAAATGTGCCAGAAGCGGTATAGGTATGAGCTACATTATTGAGTGTCGAAGTACTGGCATCGCCAAAACTCCATGCATAGTTGGCAATTGATACGGCGTCATTGGAAAATGTTGAGGGTGTGCCAAAACAAACGGGGTTAGGTGCAACTGTGAAAGCAGCTACCGGCGCAGGGTTAACGGTTACGATCGCAGTAACATTTCCTCCTGGTACTATGTAGGAAATAACGGCAGTGCCGGCTGTAAGCCCGGAAACGATGCCGGTTGAGCCTACTGAAGCTACCGATGGGCTGCCGCTTAACCATGTACCTCCGCGGGCAGGCTCACTGAGCGTTGTTGTAGGGCCGTTCTGGCAGATCAGCATTGTCCCGGTAATAGCCTTTAGCGGGTCATTTCTTAGAACCGACGCAGTGCTTGAAACATAATTTGATACCGCAACATCCGGTAACCCGTCCAGGTCCAGGTCACCTACGGCAACTGTCCGTGGTGTAGAGCCTGTGGTGAAGTCTACCTCCGGTGCCAATGAGCTCGGATTGATCGTTCCAACCGCCATATTGCGATATACGGATACCTGGTTGCCACCATTATAGCCAACCGCAATATCCGGCTTGCTGTCTCCGTCTATATCGCCCACAGACAAAGAAAACGGCCCGGAGGCCAGCGTACCGAAATCCACCTTAGTTGCGAACGAGCCGGCGTTTATAGTGCCAATGGTTGCAGTGTTCTTAAATAAACTTATAGTGTTGCTGCCATAGTTGGTTACGATCAGCTCTCCTTTCCCGTCGCCATCTATATCCGCTATGGCCAGGCCATGTGGATTGGTGCCGGTGGTAAAGTCAAAGTGCGTAGCAAGGGAGCCGGTCGTTATCGGGCCGGGAACCGAAATGTTCTTTAATACCGCAACTGTGGTGGCGTTGTAATTGGTAGCTGCGACATCTGTTTTACCATCACCGTCAATATCGCCAAGGGCCACCATTGTTGCAAAAGTGCCTGTTGTAAAATCTACCTTGGTCGAGAACGTAGGCGTTCCAACACCGCTGGTATTCTGCAATACCGATATGTTGTTGCTTGTTTCATTCGCAACAATAATTTCAGGTTTGCCATCACCATCCAGGTCTCCTATCGCAATTCCTTCCGGGCTACCGCCTGTCGTAAAGTCCACTTTCGTGGCCAAAGACCCGGTGTTGATAATGCCGCTTGTTGCGTTATTGTGGAATACAGACACGCTGTTAGATCCGTTATTGGTAACTACGATATCAGGTTTGCCATCGCCATCCACATCCCCGATGGCAACATTCATAGGTGAAGTGCCGGTTGTAAAGCTGACCGGGGCAGAGAATGAGCCGGCGGTAATGGTTCCGGCAGCGCTGATATTACGGAATACGGAAATACTCCCTGATGTGTAATTTGCCGTCACCATATCGGGTTTCCCGTCTCCATCTATGTCGCCTATTGCTACAGACCATGGGGAAGTTCCCGTGGTGAAATCCGTTTTGGGATCCAGGTTTACAATGCCTGCTATGTAGGGTGCATTATTATAAGTCTGCAGGAATGGTGCCTGGGAGTTTGCAAGTAGCCCGCACGAATTATTTTCAACCACAACAGGCGCAAATGTTGCGCCATATGGTACCGTAACAGTGAGCGATGTGGCAGTAGCCGCCGTCACCGTACCCTGAACCGCACCAAAGTATACAAAGTTGCTTGCGGCTATTGTATTAAAATTGCTACCTGTAATAGTTACCAACGACAATGGCAAACCAGAAACTGGGTTTACTGATGTTATTGTGGGTGCCGCGCAGGAGACAGGAGGCTGCCCGAAACAGGTTAAGCTGACACAAGCCATTGCTGCAGTAAGGGATATTTTCCGGGCAAACCGGTATCCTGCTATTGCTTTTTTAATTTGCTGTATTGGTGTGTAAAAAATTCCTGATCGCATACTCATATATATAAAATTGTTAAACAACACTCGTAACCGGTCCGAAAAGTACTCAAAAAGCCATAAAAATTAGTTATTATAACGTTATCAAAGCTTTTTAGGAGAATACTAATAGCCTTCCGAAACTTTGCTTTTAGAAGGAATGGCTTTTTTTCTGATGCATAATGCAGCAGTGTTCCGGCTCAAATGGTATTTGTTAAATGTTCATCGAAGCATTTCGCTATACGATAAAATGTAAGGGAAGTTGTTACTTTTGGTCGATAATTTTCGCCCGCATGGCCTTTCCAATAGATAAAAACGCACCTAAGGATAAAGCAAAAAAGAAAAAGCCGGTTTGGCGGGAGTGGCTCGACGCCGGCCTGTTTGCCATTGTTGCAGCTACCCTCATCCGCACTTTCTTTTTTGAGGCATATACCATTCCTACCTGTTCTATGGAAGGCACGATGCTCGTTAACGACTACCTGTTCGTCAGCAAGCTGGCTTATGGTCCCCGCATACCTATGACGCCCGTTGCTGTGCCACTCGTACACAACACTATGCCATTCATAGGCGGTAAATCTTATACAGAAGCGGTGCAGTGGAAGTACCATCGTATTCCGGGTTTGGGACATGTGGAGCGTAATGACGTGGTTGTCTTTAACTACCCTTGCGGCGATACGGTTATAGCAGAGATGCCTGAGGGAGATTATTACCAGGCATGCCGCGAGATCGGCAGGGAGAGTCTCACCAACCAGTATAAGATCATTACACGCCCTATTGATAAAGAAGAAAATTATATTAAAAGGTGTGTTGGTGTTCCCGGCGATGTGCTGGAAATTAAGGACGCGAGGGTCTACATCAACGGACAGCCAAATGTGCTTTTTCCTCATGCAAAGCTAACGTATCTTGTAAAGACGACTCAGGGTATGCCCGCTACCGAGGAAGACCTCCAGGTCTCTGACAACACTCGTCCGCGGCCGGGTTATCTTTCTTACAACCTTGCCAATGACCAGGTGGATCTCGTGAAAAAAGCGAGTAACGTGGTATCGGTGGAGCCATATATAGAATATCCGGCTGGCGTCAGCCCCACTTATGCCCGTGACTGGGTATTCCCGCTGGATACTGCAAACTTCAAATGGAACAGGGACAATTACGGCCCGCTCACTATTCCTAAAGCGGGTGTGACTGTAATGCTTACACCGCAGAATATTGCACTCTACCGCCGCATCATCCGCAATTACGAAGGCAATACGCTTGAGGAGCAGAACGGGAAATTCATCATTAATGGTAAGGAGGCTACTTCATATACATTTAAAATGGACTACTACTGGATGATGGGCGACAACCGCCACAACTCCCTCGACTCCCGTTACTGGGGTTTTGTTCCAATAGATCACGTTGTAGGTAAGGCATGGTTCGTATGGCTCAGTTACGGCCCTGAGGGTATGCTGAAAGACATGCGCTGGAGAAGGCTTTTACACGGTATCCACTCGCTGGAAAAATAGTGTTTGCGATAGAAGATTTAATGTTTTTAACATCGGCTCATTATAAATATGGTGAAAATATATATAGCCCACGGCTTCCGCTGTGGGCTATATTTTTATTTTGGCATGGCTGCAGCGTTAGCCTGTTTTGATGAAAATCTCCATCACAATCTCCTGTCCCACAAAACATTATTTTTCCAATTTTTGATATTGAATTTTCTTTTTTCAAAGAAAACTTCTATTTTACCCCAATCTTTAAAACGATTTCGTAGTATATGATCATAGGTGTACTAAAAGAGCAAGCCCCTGAGACACGTGTGTCGCTGGTACCGGAAGTGGTGGCTGCCTTCGTAAAAATGAATGTGACGGTATGGGTAGAGCAGGGTGCAGGTGATACTGCATTTTTCAACGATCAGGCTTATACCGCCGCAGGTGCGGTCATTAAAAATGCCCAGGAAATACGCACAGGTGCGGACATGGTACTGTCTATGCAGACCGGTAACGCAAGGGATGCAAAGCCCGGCGCAGTGCTGCTCGGCATATTCCAGCCGTTGTTCAATCATCACCTTATGCAGCAGATGGCTGAGAAGGGTTATACGGTATTTAGTATGGACACCATACCGCGTACAACACGCGCTCAATCTATGGACGTACTGAGCTCACAGGCTAACATTGCTGGTTATAAGGCAGTGCTCACTGCAGCAACACAATATTGCAGGTATTTTCCTATGTTCATGACGGCCGCTGGTAGTATACCTCCGGCCAAAGTGCTCATCCTCGGTGCTGGTGTTGCCGGCTTGCAGGCTATCGCCACTGCTAAAAGGCTTGGCGCAGTAGTGGAAGTGTTTGATACCCGCCCGGCAGTGAAGGAAGAAGTAATGAGCCTTGGAGCAAAGTTTGTGGAGGTGGAAGGTGCTGCCGATGCCTCAAAGGCAGGCGGTTATGCGGTAGAGCAGGGCGAAGACTTCCAGCGTAGGCAGCGGGAGAAGATCCATGAGCATGCTAAGAAATCTGATATAATAATTACTACAGCACAGATACCCGGCAAAAAAGCGCCCATCCTTATCACTAAGGCCATGATTGAAGATATGCGCCCGGGATCGGTAATTATAGATATAGCTTCTGTAACCGGTGGTAACACCGACCTTACTGAAAATGATAAGACCGTCATGCACAATGGTGTGGCAATAGTCGGCAATTCATCGCTGGCCGCTACTACATCAGCCGATGCCAGCAAACTATACGCCAAGAACGTTCTCAACTTCGCCAAGCTGATCATCGATAAAGATGGCGGCCTGAACCTGAATTTCGAAGACGACATCGTAAAAGGCACCTGCATTACTCACGGCGGCAATATTGTAAATGACAGGGTACTTTCATTGACCGGTGCCGTTGCATAAAAATATAATCTGAGAAAAATCCCAATTCCTAATTCCAAAAGACTAATTCCCAAAATATGAACGGCATTACCAGTTTATTTACAGATGAAGCTACCTACCGTTTAGTAACGATAGTGATCCTTTCTATTTTTCTCGGCATCGAGGTGATATCCCGTGTCCCGTCGGTGCTGCATACGCCGCTGATGAGCGGAGCCAACGCCATTCACGGTGTGGTGATCATAGGTGCCATCATTGTAATGGGCGAGGCAAAAACAGATGACTATGTCGCGCTGGTACTTGGTTTCCTTGCGGTTATTCTCGGCACCCTCAACGTGGTAGGAGGCTTTGTGGTTACCGACCGTATGCTCGAAATGTTCAGCAAGAAGAAAAAGAAGGCTTAGAAATTCCAAAAGGTGCCGGAACTGCCGGTGAAAAGGCAGAGGCAAAGCAATCCAAATTACAAATTCCTAATTACAAATTCCACAAAAAAAATGGGAAACGCTTTATTACAATTATGTTATTTGATAGGCTCTGTTACATTCATCATGGGCTTAAAAATGCTTTCACATCCCGATACGGCAAGAAAGGGAAACCTCGTTGCCGCAGCGGGTATGATCATAGCGATCTTCGGGACCATCTTCCTTTTCAGAAGCGAAAATGCCGAACCCTTGCATAATTATATATGGATATTCGCAGCCCTTGCTATAGGAACGGTTGTAGGTACTATGGCTGCCAAAAAGGTGCAGATGACTGCTATGCCCGAAATGGTGAGCCTCTTCAACGGTATGGGTGGCGCGTGTGCCATGCTTATATCTATAGTTGAGTATCGTCGTGTAATGGATGCTGTAGCCCTTAACCCCACTTACGTTCCCGAAACAGGGAAAATGATTGTGGTAGTATTGGGTATGCTTATCGGTACAGTTTCTTTTGCCGGTAGTATGATCGCATGGGGCAAACTCAATGGCCGCATCAAAGACCGCACTATTCCTGGCGGACAGATGATCAACTTCACCATTTTTGCCGGCCTTATTGCACTTGTTATAATGGTTGTGGGTGGCTTCTTTCCCGCTATGCCCGCTTTATTCTACGGCATCCTTGCGCTGGCAGCATTATATGGCATACTGTTCGTTATGCCGATCGGTGGCGCCGACATGCCGGTGGTTATATCCCTGCTCAACTCTTTTACAGGTGTGGCAGCGGCTTTTGGTGGTTTCTTATATAATAACCCCGTTATGCTTACCGGTGGTATCCTTGTAGGTTCTGCAGGTACCATTCTTACTATATTGATGTGTAAAGCCATGAACCGCTCATTGAAGAATGTGTTGATCGGTTCATTCGGCGCACCTAAGGCGGGTGCTGGTGGCGCGGCCAAAGAGCAGGGCAACTACAAAGAAATATCGCTCAACGACTCTGCAACCCTTATGGCTTATGCCCAGAAGGTGATAATCATACCGGGCTATGGTCTTGCAGTTGCCCAGGCGCAGCACGTATGCCATGAGCTTGAGAAAGTTCTTGAAGAAAAAGGCGTTGAAGTGATGTATGGCATTCATCCGGTGGCTGGCCGTATGCCCGGCCATATGAACGTATTGCTGGCCGAGGCTGATGTGCCTTATGAGAAACTGCTGGAAATGGAAGATGCCAATGACCAGATGGGTACTACAAATGTTGTGCTGATTCTCGGTGCGAATGACGTGGTTAACCCTGCGGCAAAAGAAGATCCTTCAAGCCCTATATTCGGTATGCCGATACTTGAAGTGGAAAAGGCCGAACACGTAATAGTGAACAAGCGTAGCATGAAGCCAGGCTATGCTGGAATTGAGAATGAGCTGTTCTTCAGGCCAAAAACTTCTATGCTTTTTGGTGATGCCAAGAAAGCCCTGCAGTCGCTGGTGTCTGAATTGAAACAGATGTAATTTGCTGTAGCAGGACAAAACGTTGAAATATCGTTTCTTACAATAAGTATTAACTTTCAACTAAAAAAAGTAGTCTGGCCTCTAATTTGATGGAAACAACGGGTGGCCGGTGCTGCAAAATTGAAAAAATTAATTAAATTTATGCCATGGTAAGTAAGAAAAGCAGTGTGATCATTGCAGCCATATTGGCTTTGTGTTGTGTTTTGTCGACAGTTTATCTGTCTTGCAGTAAGCCCAAAAAAGGGGCCACCTGCGATGATTATCGTTGCCAGAACGGCGGCTACTGCTCTGTGGATACATTCTATAAAAATGTTTTTTATCCGCATGACTACAATTCCTCTCCGATTCATTGCAATTGCGATACTGGAGGCATTTTATTGCCGCATTGCAATTGTCCTTCAGGTTATGAGGGTACCTACTGCGAGAGCGCCTTTATTACGAAATACCTGCGGGAATGGGATGTAACCCAAACTGTGATCAGCAGTGACTCGGCAGCTACTGTCGGCAGAGTCACCAAATATTCTGCTTTCCTGCTTCAGTCAGGAACACCCACCACTTTTTTCATTAATAACATCTGCGACTCGAGCAACTACAACAATATTATCTGTACGATCGACAGCACTAACAGCCGTAATTTTGTCATCGATACCCTGTCGGCATTTCATATGTTTTACCAGCACTTTAAATTCACACAGGAAGGCATCGGCACCATATCTGCAGATGATTCTACGATCACCGCAACATTATGGACACGGCACCTGAATTATAATGTGAACTGGCAAAATGACGTGTTGAAATTGGTGATGAAACCTCATCATCAATAATGATTTTCCCTTCTCCTTTGCCGGTCAATAAAATTACTGTAGAAAAGGCGCGAAAATTATTTGTAAAAGCAAATTAAGTTATCTACTTTTGCAGTCCCATTTCCAGATGGGAATGAAGTTCTTTAATAAAAAAGCCACTTTAGCTCAGATGGTAGAGCAACTGATTTGTAATCAGTAGGTCGCTGGTTCGATTCCGGCAAGTGGCTCTGAGAAATAAAAAAACAGAGGGAAAAGAATTAGCAGTATTACTGGTCTTGAATTTTGCTTTTAGTTTTTTATTTTTTAAATATGGGTAGATGGCCGAGTGGCTAAAGGCGACAGACTGTAAATCTGTTCTCTCACGAGTACGGAGGTTCGAATCCTTCTCTGCCCACTTTTGTAATGCGAAAATGAGTAAATGTGCAGATGTGAAAATTCACTCAATTTTCATATTTGCACATTTACCAAATTTGCACATTAAAACAAGCGGGAGTAGCTCAGTTGGTAGAGCGACAGCCTTCCAAGCTGTAGGTCGCGGGTTCGAGCCTCGTCTCCCGCTCTTTGAAATTAAGAGGTTAAGTTCTTTGAGCAATGTAGTTCAAAAGCTGTTGTAGCTCAGCGGTAGAGCATCCCGATGAATATCGGGAAGGTCAGCGGCCGGCAGTTGAAAATGAAGTTCTTTAAACAACGAGTAATTAGCTGTTGTAGCTCAGCGGTAGAG
>CANJQU010000062.1 GCA_947476485.1 Chitinophagaceae bacterium | reverse complement strand
ATGAAGGTGATCACGAAAAATCCTGATTTCGTTTACGAAATAGCATGTGATCAGCTTTGCGGTAAAGGCCACTATTCAATGCGCGGAACCATAATAGTGCAAACGCAGGCTGACTACGATAAATGGATGGCCAGCCAGCAAACTTATTACGCAGGCAACGCACCTGGTGCTACAGCGCCAGCCGCCACTCCAACCGAGGAGCCTAAAAAGGATAGTCTGAAGAAACAAGTAACGATGAAATAATCGGCTAAACCAGTTAGCCATAAAAGTGCAAAAAATGAATAACGAAGGAATTATCATTGACGGGCCAAATGTAGCACACGGCGCAGAGTCAGCTACAGATCATCATGGCCACGAGCATCATGAGCAGCATTTTGTCTGGAAGTATATTTTCAGCCAGGACCATAAAGTCATTTCAAGGCAGTTCATGGTTACCGGTATTATCTGGGCCATCATCGGGGCATTATTCTCCGTGTTCTTCCGCCTCCAGCTAGGCTTCCCGGATTCCACTTTCCCTATTCTCGAGAAATTCCTCGGCGAGTGGGCCAAGGGTGGAAAGCTTTCTCCTGAATTTTATTACGCATTGGTTACCATGCACGGTACCATACTTGTGTTCTTTGTACTTACCGCCGGCCTTAGCGGAACCTTCGCTAACCTGCTTATCCCGTTCCAGGTAGGTGCACGCGACATGGCGTCTCCGTTCATGAACATGCTGTCATACTGGTTCTTCTTTGCAGCCAGCATACTGATGTTTGCCTCTCTGTTCGTTGAGACCGGTCCGGCTTCAGGTGGTTGGACGACCTATCCTCCGCTGAGCGCACTTAAAGAAGCTTCTCTCGGATCAGGTGTTGGTATGGATCTTTGGTTGTTGGGTATGGCGCTGTTCGTTGTATCATCACTCCTCGGTGGTCTTAACTACATCTCTACTGTGCTGAACATGCGTACAAAGGGTATGACCATGACCCGTCTGCCACTTACTATATGGGCGCTGTTCTTCACCGCTGTACTTGGTGTACTTTCTTTCCCTGTACTGTTCTCCGGTGTTGTACTTCTTATTTTCGACCGCAACTTCGGTACCAGCTTCTACCTTTCTGAAATATTCATCGGTGGCAAGGCGCTACCGCATATCGGTGGTTCGGCTATCCTTTACCAGCACTTATTCTGGTTCCTGGGTCACCCTGAGGTGTACATCATCATGCTTCCGGGCATGGGTATGGCTTCTGAGGTGTTGTCTACCCACAGCCGCAAACCAATCTTCGGTTACTTTGCGATGATCATTTCGCTTATCGGTATCACCTTGCTGGCGTTCCTGGTATGGGCGCACCACATGTTCGTTACCGGTATGAGCCCGTTCCTCGGTTCTATCTTCGTACTACTCACACTGCTTATCGCTGTACCATCGGCGGTGAAAGTGTTCAACTGGCTGACTACCATCTGGCGCGGTAACCTGCGTTTCAACCCTCCAATGTTGTTCGCTCTTGGTTTCGTATCACTGTTCATCTCCGGCGGTCTTACCGGTATCTTCCTTGGTAACTCTGCCCTTGACATCCACCTGCATGATACTTACTTCGTGGTTGCGCACTTCCATATAGTAATGGGTGTGTCAGCATTCTTCGGCATGTTTGCGGGCGCGTATCACTGGTATCCCAAGATGTTCGGCCGTTTCATGAACAATACACTTGGTTACATACACTTCTTCGTTACGTTCATCGGCGCTTACCTTATCTTCTGGCCAATGCACTACGAAGGTATCGCAGGTATGCCACGTCGTTACTACGATTACTCTGCATGGGAGTCTTTCAAGCATTTCCAGGGTGTGAACAGCTTCATCAGTATCGTAGCTACTATAGTGTTCTTTGCTCAGTTGTTGTTCGTATTCAACTTCTTTATGAGCATCTGGCGCGGTCGCAAAATGACTACACTGAACCCATGGGGCTCCACAACACTTGAGTGGACTACGCCTATCAATCCCGGTCACGGCAACTGGATCGGTGAGATACCTGAAGTACACCGCTGGCCTTATGACTACAAGGATGATGGCCATGGTAATGACTTCATTCCTCAGACCACACCGTTAAGGCCGGGTGAGGAAGAACATTGATAACACACACACAGAATGACTTATAAGAAGGTGTCCGCAAGGGCACCTTTTCTTTTATCTGTTCAGCCAGTCAACCACATCGGCAAAGCAGGCTTTGTTGCGGATATAGCAATGATTGAGGTAGTGGCACTTTTGTTTCCTGCCGTTCCTGTAAGAAAGATCGAAGAGCTTCACCTCGTTGGGAGCTACTTTCTGTCGAAGCAGTGCCAGATCATTCTTGTAGTTGCAGCCTAGTGTCGTAGCGGCAATGGCTTCAGCGCCAATATCCATGATGCGGAACCATAGCACCTGCAGTTTCTTATTCAGGACCACATCATTGGTATTGTAAACCACTGCGATCTCGTAATTGTCCTTATAGGGCGCAGATACGGTACTATCGCGAGAGTAATAGTTACTGAACACAGTTGCGCCCATTGCCGGCGCTATCATACACAACCTGGTGTGCAGCTGCTTCGGTGTAGGCGTCTCCCATTGCCGCACCGGATCAGTACTGTCTGCATTGAACAAAAGCGCACACGCCACCGTGCTGAGGCTATGCGTAATGATATTCAACTGCGGTATACGAATGGCCGATACCACCTTCCTCAACGAAAGACCCACCCGCATGGCATTGGGTATACCGCCTTCTTTAAAGATATAATAGCCCTTGCCTTTATGAGCTGCGCTGAACATATTGATGAACTTCGAGTCCCAATAGATCTCAACGAAGAACAGCTTCTTTTTTGTACCAGCCTGCAGTGCCTGCTCCAGCTTCCGGTTGTCGCCGGTTGCAAGCCGGTCCACGATCCGAAAACCGTAGGCCTTCTTGCTAAAGCCGTGTATCGAAACATCAACAATATCAAACCCATGGCAGCCGGTGTTTATTCGTTCTGCGATCTGTTTTGCCAGCGCATCGTTGAGCCCAGCGAGTTGCTGTTCAAAGGTACTCACGGGTACTTTGTATGCAGTGCAAAGCGAATTAAACGCACTCGTGTTGTTGCGATACCATTCACCCAGCGAACTGTTATTATGCCGTAGCTCATTGTCCCGGATGAATATATCAGGGTAGTAGTTGCCATCCTTATCCAGGAATATGCGCACGGCGTTGGCTGGTGCTTTGTGCCGGATATGCTTACCAAAGCACACCGTATGGCGCTCGCGCCTGCCCGACTGTGCCACGGCTACCTGCCCGCATGTCCACATGCACACAAACACCAGCAAAATATTTTCTAAAGAGTATACAGACCTTAATGCCCGGTGAAGACGATCCCGCATACAGGTGATCACACGAAAATGATACCATGGATATTTTTAAACAAGGTGCGCCTGCAATACCTGCAACGCGAAGTCGAGCACCTGCTTATGATCGAACGCCATAGCGGTGATGTCCTTTACATTCACCCACTCGGCATGGGCGGCATCGTCGGCGCCCTTTACTGTGTGGTGTGCTGCATCGGCAAAGGCATAAAATACAACAGAAACTGTTCTGCCCCGTGGGTCGCGGCCGGGTGTGCCAAAGGTGTGCAACTGTTTCATCGCAGGCAGCAACATACCGGTTTCCTCCTGAAGTTCCCGAATAGCCGCCGGTTCCAGGTCTTCATCATCCTCCACAAACCCACCCGGAAATGCCCACAGGCCTTTGAACGGTTCATTGCCCCGCTCTATCAGCAGCAGTTGCCAGTGCCCATCCTTCTTGCTGAACACCAGCGCATCAACCGTAAGTTTAATATTCTGAGGATACATTTACTAAGTCAAAACTTGAAAGTCAAAACCCAAAAGCAATCGGAGAATCCGCTAATTCTCTAGTCATAGATCATAAGTCGTAAGTCCGCGTTACATTTACTCGACCTAACCCTCTCCTTCGGAGTTCCCGCGAGGGAACGAGCGTAGCTCAAGGGGAGAGATCAATGCTTAAACAACCTGAAAATATCCATACCGTTCGCATACACCATCAGCGTAAGGAGTAGTACCAGGCCCACAGTAGTAGCGCGCTCCATTATCTTCTCACTTACCTGCTTACCGGTTATCATTTCCCACAGCAGGAAGATCACATAACCGCCATCCAGGCCCGGAACAGGCAGCAGGTTCATGAACGCCAGTATGATGGATATGAATGCGGTAAGCATCAGGAACTGGCGCATATCGAAATCTGAAGGGAATATCTTGCCAAAGCTGATGAGGCCACCTACACTCTCATGTGCGCTCACCTCCTTAGATCCAAACATCAGCTTGAACTGTGCAATGTAGTTCCCGAACTGCTCGAACGTAAAAGAAAAACCCTTGCTGATGGCAGGAAAGAAACCGTAACGTAGTTTTTCCAGCTTAAAATATTTACTATGGTGCTGAAAAACACCAAAAGCAGAATCTTTGGGTATGGTAGTAGTTACAGAATCCAGCACATTATTCCTTACAAAGGCTATCGTTATCGGCTTGCCGTAAGTAGCAGCCTTGATCTCCGCAAATTCGTTAAAAAGGCCGGCGCGCTGTCCGTTAATAGATACGATACTATCCCCGACCTGCATATTCAGCTTAGACGCTATAGAGTTAGCGGCCATAGAGTCGATGACCATAGGCACAGCCGGCGCTATAAACCCGCCCTTCGTCAGCTTCATCATTTTCCTCACCGTGCCCGATGGGATGTTGATCGTAGTGTCTTTGCCGTTGCGGGTTATCTGCATGCTGCCCGTCTGGTCCTTGCTGAAGATCATAGCCATGGGTATGCGCTCAAAACGCTCCACCGGCTTACCATCTATCGAGTTGATCATATCGCCATCCTGCAGGCCTATGCTGCGGCCCAGGCTGTCTACCGCGATACCGTACTTGGCATTTTTTGTAAGCAGGTATTCCTCGCCATATACGCTGAACACCAGTATGTACAACACGATCGCCACCAGCACATTCACTATTATACCTCCCAGCATAATGAACAGGCGCTGCCATGGCTTCTTGCTGCGGTACTCCCACGGCTGAGGCGGCAGGGCCATCTGCTCTTTATCCATGCTCTCGTCTACCATGCCGGCTATCTTCACATACCCACCCAACGGAAACCAGCCGATACCATATTCGGTATCGCCCTTTTTCTTTTTGAAAAGTGCGAAGTTGAGCACACCTGAGAACGGGAACAGGAAGTCGAAGAACAGGTAGAACTTCTCCACCCGCGTCTTGAACAGCCGTGCGAAAAAGAAGTGCCCAAACTCATGCAGTGCGATCAGTAGTGATAAAGAGGCGAATAGCTGCAGCACCTTTACACCAGTGCCGGACATTAATAGTATTTGATGCATTTGAAGTAATTAGTAATTAGTATTTTAGTAGTTAGTCGTTGTATTTAGTATTTTAGTAAATAGTCCATAGTATTTTAGTAGTTAGTATATCGTCGTTAGTACTTAGGTCCAGTCAATTGAAAATTTGTTTCCCCGGTAAAAAAGATCTGTATGTTTTGGTTCGCGACTTTCTACTAATATACCACATGCTATCTACCTAAACTCGCGACTCTGTACTAACATACTATCTACCATCTACCCAATTAGTAAATAGAAAGCTGGCTCTTCTTCAAAAACTCCGTAGCATACTCCCTTGCCTCTTTGTCGCTCTGCTCATAGTCTTCTATCGAGGGGTGCAGGATCAGCGGCACCATCTCCATCGTCTTTTCTATCATTTCGCTCATCTCCAGGAAGCCCACCTTGTTTTGAAGGAAAGCATGCACCACCACCTCGTTGGCCGCATTGAGCACACAGGGCGCATTGCCGCCGCGCACCAACGCCTCTCTTGCGATGGCAAGATTACGGAAAGTTTTATAATCAGCCGCCTCAAACGTAAGCGACGGAAAATCCTTAAAATCGAGCCGCTTGTAGGTATTGGGTATCCGCTGCGGAAAAGCCAGTGCATACTGTATCGGCAGCTTCATATCCGGTATGCCCATCTGCGCCTTTATGCTGCCGTCGGTGAACTGCACCATGCTGTGTATCACGCTCTGGGAGTGTATCACCACCTCTATCTGGTCGTTCCGCAGCCCGAAGAGCCACTTGGCCTCTATGATCTCCAGGCCCTTGTTCATCAGGCTGGCGCTGTCTATGCTTATCTTGGCGCCCATGCTCCAGTTGGGGTGCTGCAGGGCGTGGCTGGCCTTTACATTCACCAGGTAGTTAGGCTTCCTGCCCAGGAAGGGGCCGCCGCTGGCTGTGAGTATCATCTTCTCCACCCGGGCAATGTCCTCACCCACCATGCACTGGAAAATGGCGCTGTGCTCGCTGTCTACCGGTATGATGGCTACTCCCTTTTCGGCTGCGCGCTGCATTACCAGCTCGCCAGCCACTACCAGTGTTTCTTTATTGGCCAGTGCTATGCGTTTGCCACCGTCTATGGCGGCCAGTATGCTGTGCAGGCCCGCAAAGCCCACTATGGCGCCCAGCACTGTATCTATCGCTTCCCACTTCACCACTTCCTGCAGGCTCTTCTGACCCGCAAACACCTTTATAGGCAGCATCATCAGCGCATCCTTCACCTCTTTATACTTCGTCTCATCGGTGATCACTACGGCATTCGGCTTGAACTTCTTGGCCTGCTCTATTAGCAGGGTTGCATTGCGGTGTGCGCTCAGCAGCTCTACCTCAAACAACTCCGGGTGCGCATCTATCACTTCCAACGCCTGTGTGCCCACAGAACCCGTTGATCCCAATATCGCTATACGCTTCATTCACATTTATTTTTAACCTTCCAAAGGTAGACAGTATTTAGTAGATAGTATTTAGTACAGAGTAATAGTATTGTGTAAATTATGTTAACCCGAAAATTTAATAAAGTGTAATACCGGGCATGAAATTAAAGTCTCTTTTATTATAAGTAAATAGTGGAAGGTTGTAGACGATGCTCATTGCTCCGATAATAGCATCAGGTATATGTAAGTTGTGCGATAGTTTGAAGGCATGAACTAACTCTATGGCTCTCTCCGAAACCTGCTCATTGTAGTGAATAACGTTGTACCGCGTAATCTTTTTTTTCATAGCATTTAGTTCCTTCTTGTTTTCCATGCCGCGGTATAGCTCCATTACGGAAACCGAAGGTATTAACACGTTCTTATCGCCAATGGTTTTCAGCTCATCGATAGTATCGGGGAATTCTTTGAAAAGGGAAATGAAAATATTGGTATCGCAGATCACTAAGCTCATATCCTGTTGCCCCAGGCATTTTTACGGAGATCATCCAATGAGATATCCTTTCCTTTCCAGATGCCAGCAAGAGCCATAACATCCGGGTCTTCGGCAAAGGTAATGGGCAATGAATTGGCTTTTTGCTCACGGGCTTTTTTGGCAGGCGCTGGTTTCTTCACCACAAAGTCAAAGTACCTGCTCAAATCCTGTAAAGCATGCAGCGCTTTTTCGTTTTTATATGTAATGGTAATGTCCGGCATCGCTTCTATATATTATTACAAAGATATTGAAAATAAAGCCTTCCCTTACTGAAAGTTTTGGTGAAATAGGATAGGAAGAGTTAAAAAAGGAACGGGGAGGTCATCCTGAGCCCCGCCGAAGGATGCGTGCGTAGTTGTTAAAGTTATGTACTTAGCCCCATTGCTACTATTAAGCATCGTTGCGTCGCACTCCTGTACGTTCTGTGCTATAATCACCTTTTGCCTTTACGATAATAAAATTCCTGCTTCTCTTTCACTCTACTCAGTATTTCATCAACTGTTCCCTTTATTTCAGGCGGTATTTTTAGTTCAAGGTTATGGTTCTTACCTATAAGCAATCTCACAGCGTAATAGATAGGTTGATATTGCTCTATAAGGCTTTCTCCAAATTCAGGGTCTTCAAACAATTCATTTACCATGTTTATCTGATAATGATATAATAAATTTTCAAATGTCGTTGCTATATATCGTTCTTGCTTATTTTTAATCACTTTTCTCAATTCATCTTGCATACCAGCAATGTTACCATTCCAAATATTGATAACGATCCAAAGGGTATCTAAACCGTCATTTTTCTCCCCAAGTTCTTTTGAATTATTTATTAACTCAAATGCTTTGCTTTTATTTATTCCATTAAAATAATAAAATAATGCAAGATTAAATATTGCAATTACATCGCCTTCATCAATAGCGTGTAAGTAATATTTTTCCGCAAGATCATATTTGCCTTGGCGAGCGTATGTGGCTGCAAGATTCCCAAAGGCATCAGGTATACCTTTTTCAATTGCATTTAAATAATACTTTTCTGCTTGATCATATTTTCCTTCTTCATCATAGAGTAATCCAAGGTTATTAATTGCGTAGACTTCTCCCTTTTCCATTGCTAACAGATAATATTTTTCTGCTTTTGCATATTTTTTTTGGTCTGCATAAAGTGCCGCAAGGTTATTAGTTGCCTCCATCAGTCCCTTTTCTATCGCTTCCAAATAATATTTTTCTGCGTCTTTATACTTCCTCTGTGCCGCATAAACCAACCCCAAATTAAAGATTGCATCTACGTTACCTTTTTTAATTGCCAATAAAAAATATTCTTCCGCAAGGTCAAATTTTTGTTCACTAAAATATATTCCGGCAAGACTATTCATTGCATTTGAGTACCCCTTGTCTATTGCTAATAAAAAATATTTCTCCGAAAGATCATGTTTTTTTAATTTACTATAAAGAACTGCAAGGTTATTTAATGAATCTAACTCTCCTTTTTCGATTGCTAATAGGTAATATTTCTCAGCCAAATCATACTTTTGCTGTTGGTTTTCATATAATAATGCGAGGTTAAATATTGCCTTTATATTGCCCTTTTCAGTGGCTTTCAAAAAACATTTTTCTGCACTAGTTGTATCACCCTTTCTCACATAAATCAAGCCAAGAGCATTATCTTTTAACCCATCCTCCTGATCGATCTCATACGCTTCTGTGATTGCTTTATCCCACAATTGCTTGTTCACGAATTCATTTATTTTTTTTACGATTTTATCTGTTGTTACAGGCAATTGACTTCGCAAATCATCGCTGATATTTAATTGCAGCGTTTTATTGAGAAGTTCATCTCTCATTTCTGAAGAAATATATTTGGATTGAGCATACGCCTTCGTAAGTATAGCGGCTTTACCTGGTTCCATATCTGCTAAACACCTTAAATGACCATCTGCCATAATTTTCAAATCATCTGCGCTATAAAAGCTTTCTAAAAATATCGTAAGGCATTTTGCTTTCCTTTTTTCTTTTTGGCTTCCTTGGGTAAATATTAGCCAGAGGTTAAAGAATCTTTCTGAAAGTCGGTAAAGATTGTTTTTGGTATCAGTTGGTATTTTTTCCACTATCTCTTTGTTGATAAGTTGTTTTAATTGAGCTGAGATCAGGTTGTTTGCCATGTGGGTAGCCTGTGCTATTTCCCCTGCGCCAGCGGCCTCCCATAAAAAAGCCATTTGCAACACTATTTTGCGCTGCGGGGCGGGCAAATTATTCAGCCTTTCCTGGTAGAGCGGCGTCACTTGGTCCATTATACGTCTTAGGTATTCATAGCCTGTTTCTTGCGTATGGTTAATTAGTACGTTTACAAAAAACTGCAAGGTCCTAGGCAGGCCATCCGTCAGCCGGCGCACAGTTTCCAATTGTCCTGTACGCTCTTTAACAAATGTGGCCAGCTGTTGTAAATTAAATTTTTCACTCCACATCAATAAAAGTGCCTTTATTTCATCAATGGTGAGCGGCTTTAACTCCATAATCCTGAAAAACTGGTAAAAGGGCAGATCATGTTTCCAGAAGTGCTCTGTCATTTTTGTACTCCCGCCTATTATCTTTATATCGTCAAAATTCAATAGCAGCTCCCTTACAACTGTTTGGTCTTCTTTCAGATTATCAAATATCCTGTCAATGTTATCAAGCAGTAAAACTATTTTTTTTCCTTCCTTTTCTATTGCGTCGTGTATAGCAAAAAATAAGCTTCTTGCGTAGTTATTGCTATCGTCATCATATTCAGGTTGTACGACTTCAATACCTTTATCGTCCAGTTCGTCTATTACTTCTTGTAGCAAGTCGTATAGTCTGTATATATTGGCCTGCTCCTCGGCGGGGTTGATAGCAATGTGTGTTTGTTTTAGCACTTCATCCTGTTCTATTTCGACCTGCAGCCGTTTCAGAAGTGTCGATTTTCCGCTTCCTCTGCGCCCAAGCAATAGATAATGCTGCACAGCACCCTTCATAAGGTTCCTGCGTATATCATCCATAATAATATCAAACTCCTCGATTCGGATAATAAAGTCCTCCTTTATAGAAGTCGCATCTGCATTAGCAGACTGGTAAAACCGTAAGCCGTTAGTTATTTGGTCTATCATTTTATAAAGGATATTTTTTTAACCAGAATTGCTGGAGAAATGGAGAGATAAAGCGATATACATGTTCTTCTTCTTCCACCAGGTAGCCATCGTTCATGAGTTCTTCTACAAAATCCATATAGTCTTCCTGCCGCTTAAACTTCTTATCGCCTGCTATGTTATATATTTCCTGTACAGTAATGCTGCTCTTATGAGCGCAGCTTTTCAGTATGCTGTTTATAAAAGGAAAATGAACGAGCTGGTAATCTTTTAGCCGCTCTAACCAATCATCAAAGTTTTTGTTGGTTTTCAGTACGCCAGTAAATGCGGCGTCAATGTCAGCATTGGTTACCTCTGGCCTGCTGGCTGTTCTGCATATGCGGTCTATCTCCTCTATCATTAATTGTATGTAGTATGGAAGTAGGTGGTGTACCTTTTTAAGAAGATACGCTATTGCGGCTTCCGAGAATTGTATGGTCGCATGTTGCGTTAGCTGCCGTATTAGTTGTGCGGCTTCGTCCTCATCCAATGCCCCTGTTTTTACCGGGTGTAGGTCGTTGATAAGTTTTGGCCTGTCGATGGTTTTTATTACAAATTGCAGACCTATAGATCCTGCATATACCAAAGTGAACTTTCTGAAATCCGCATCGCTTCTTATTTCCCGGAGGGTATGCAATATGTTGATTGCGTCTTGCGGTCGCCCTTCTTTATTAAGTTTATTTATCACCTCAGCAAATTCATCAAGAAAAATAACTGTGTGGGTATCGGTTGCTGCAAGCTCAGGGATGATGTTTCTTAATTCAGCTTCATAATCAATTTCCTTTGTTTCAAACTTCACCCCAGACTTTGTAATTTCTGTGATTTTGAATTGCTTCCTCCACTTCCCCAGCAACGCTATTGCTTTTTTTGTATTTGTTCTGTCTAGGCATTTTACAATCAATTCAAAAAGGCGTTTATAAAAACCATTTTTTGTACTTACGCTTTCAATATCCTCGTATATGCATGAATAACCCTCTAAAGGATTTTCCGCAAGGTCTTTCATTATAGAGCTTTTCCCAACCCTGCGCGGTGCCACAAAAAGTATGTGGTTACCCTTTTCTACCTCTTGCCAGAAGTAATCATTTATATGCTGTCTTCTTAAATATCTTGTCCCAGTTGCAGCGTCACCGGTAATTGTGCGTGGGGATGTCCATTTATTAATCATAATAATTAATTTACCCTGCAAAGATATTCGCAATAAAGTTATTGCCAAAATATTTTCGCAACAATTTTATTGCTAAATGTCGAATTTAGACTGTTATTTGCACTTTTCTGTCAATTTAAACGTGCCATCACCTCCTGAATGCCCACAGTTCAATTCTGAAAAATCCAATAATTCCGCAAATTCCGGTTCAGACATTCTCACGCAAGAACGAATCAAGAGAATCCTATAATCCTCTAATCTTAGTCCACATTCCATCCTTTTTGTGGATATCCACCAAAAATGAATCCCTTACCACATCTGCATTCCGCCCGATTTCGCAAGAAGATATCCACAAAATTCGTCTCGCGTGGAAAGGCCATTCTACCTTTGTTGCCCAAAAATCAAAATACCCTATGAGACAAGATAAAAAACACGAAGAAGCACAGCACCTCTACTTCCAGACCAACATGACAAAATCAGAGATTGCAGACCAGGTGGGCGTCAACCGCCGCACCATCATGCTCTGGTGCAACGAGGGCAACTGGGAGCAGCTCCGCAAATCAGCACGCGTCATGCCAGCTATGGTCGCCGAAAAATGCTACCATCTTATAGACCAGTATGCCACACAGCTCCTCGGTCCCCACAACGGCTCATCAACATTCACTCCCCGCCAGGCCGATGCCATCAACAAGCTCGCCAGTGCGGTCAAGAAATTAAAGAACAGGATGGCCGTAAATGAAAGCATGGAGCTGTTCAACTTCTTCCTCACGGGTCTGCGCAAAAGAGACGAGGAACTTGCCGGCAAGTTGCTGCCGCACATAGAGTACTACATGCAATACCGCAAAGGCTACGACACCAACGATTTCCTGATCGATGAATTTGACAACAACGGCTTCATCCCCTTCACCAACCAGGAAAAAATAGAAGGCTATATGGACGAAAAAGACAACCAGGCCCTCGCCAAAGAACGCGCCACCGCCGCCACCGAAGAAGAAGCCCTCGAGCGCTGGCAAAACCCCGCACCCGAAGAACCCCCAACCACCGCATCCTCCACCGAACCCCAACCACCAACAGATTTAAAGATGCAAAATATTAGCCACGAAATTCATTCGACCTCACCCGCTCCCAACACTGCCCTGGGCACAGCCGAAGGGGAGCGGGCAGGGGGAGAGGTCTCTGTGATATGAATGTGATACGTTTGTGATATTCCCGAAAAACCAAACCACTGATAACCAACCAACTAAACCAAGCTATCCACAAAACTTTTTTTTCAGCGAATTTGTGATATTTCCCATGATTTTCGCCTCAGATAATTAAGAACAGCTAAAACTTCCCATTTGGTACAAAGGTCTGGGAATAAGCAGTAGCGGCCCGCGATATTCCATGGTAAGGTATTTGTATACCAGTAAGCAATCACAAGGTTATAGTTTATGAAAAAGATATTCCTGTTTGCCGCGCTGGTTGCGATGTCGGTAAGTTCATTCGCCGCCCTTCAACACCATAGACGCCCTCACAAGCCGCATCGCCATCCGCGTGGTGGCCGCGTTGAAGTAGTTGTGCCGGTGCCGCCGCATCCCGGCAGGCCATTGCCAGCCAGGCCACACCGCCCCAGGAGGCTTCCGGCGCCGCCTCATCCCGGGCATTTACCCGCGCCGCCACGCCCGCCTATGCCTCCTCACCCATAGTTTGGGATCAGGAACTTCAATTTTTGAATTTCCTGGCTTCCAGGCTCAGGTTGAAGATCTTGGTGGGGTAGCAGGGGAATTTGATCATGGTAGTCGGGTAGCTGCCGCGTATGAAGATCGCGCAGATAGTATTCGATACATGGTACAGGTGGCGGTGAAACTCTGAGGGTATACCATCGAGTATGCCCGCGAGTATATCCTGGCGTATGCCAAGCTCCTCCATATCCGTGGCATAGTTGTGCCACACTATTATGGAGTTGTCATCCTTCAGCAGGCTGAAGGCGCTCCTGGTATCCTGCCGTATGCTGCTGTAGGTATTATCAGCATCAATAGATATGAGGTCGAATTTCTTATGAAGCGTGCTGAAATCGAAGGTGAGTGTATTGTGCAGATGATGAGTGATGTTGGGCTTGTCTTTAGAGAAGATACGGTCGTTGGTGAGGTAACCCTCGGCGAAGCCCATGGCCTTCATCTCGGCCTGCGAAAGCGTTACGGAGGTACAGTCTTTTGCTACGTCCGCTACATTCACCAGGTTCTCCCCGCGAAAGCTGCCCATCTCCAGGTAGGAGCAGTCAGGCAGGCGTTGCGCCAGCGACTTGAGCATGATGATCATGGTTGGCATTGTAGCGCCGTTGAGATAGGTAAAAGAGTGTATTGTGCCATGAAAGCCCGGAATGAGGTCGAGCATGTCAATAGTAGGCAGTTGCACGATATTGTGTTTATTGCGGTTCTGCTTTTGGTAGTCAGTGTCGTTCTTCTTCTTTGCCACGGCCGCCAGTCCCAGGGTTATAACCTCTTTGGGATTAGATAGTAATGCAGCAAGCAATTTTAGTTTTTTCATCAGGGAGTATTTGCAACGCGGCTGCAAACTAATGAAATAATGGGCATTTTCAGTTATCTGTTGTCCGTCTTTTCCTTAGTAGTTTCCTCCGGATCTTTGCCGCCAATGTTGAAGAGGCGGTAGGCGAGGGTTGTGCCGGTCTCATCGGCCTTTTGCCAGGCGAAGGTTTGTTTGGGCACTACGTACCTGCCTGCTTTGTCCATCACATAGCAGGTAATGTCCTTCTTGCTGCCCTTGCGGGAGAAGATCACGTAGGCTTGCGGCGCCGGTATGCTGCTATTGGTTACCCAATTGATGTTGCAGGCGCGCAGGCGTTCTTCTACATCTTTGTCTACATCGCCGCTTACGTGCAGGGTCATATTCATAGGCATACCGCAGAAGGGCACCAACTGCGGATATAACAGGTATAAGCGGTATAGCCAGTCGTTTTTGGCGGCTTCGTTCTTTGTCTCTTTAGCGCATAGCGCTTGGGCTTCATATACACGGGCGGTGAAGAGCTTCTCGTATTCGGCATCAGTATTGGGGTCGTGGAGCAGCTTATCCAGCACCGGTTTCGCGGCTTCGTACTTGCCTTGCTGCATCTTCAGGCGGGTGGAGAACAGCTCGAAGTACTTGCGTATGTATGGCCGGTTGTCGGTTTCGGCCTCCTTCTGGAACCTGTCTATAAAGTATTGTGCGCTGAAATCGTGAATAAGGTGCCAGATCTCGTCCCATGACACTGTGCTCTCTGTGGAGAAGAGCTTGTAGATCACCCGCTCCCGCTCCGGGTTTTGGGCAAACTGGTTGATGATGAGGAACTGCTGGAGGTATTTCTCACTGAGCTTGCTGCTCATATCCAGCAGTACTTTCGGGTTGTACCACCAGTTGCGGTGTTCGAACTTGTCCATAGCCCATGCCTGTTCCTTGCCAATGAGCTTGAGTAGCTGAATGCTGAAGTCGTACTGGCTCTGACCCAGGGTGGTGCCGATATGGAGCTCTTTGAACTCCGCGGCCTTATCGGCATACCGCCGGGCCTCGGCGATCTGGCCATCATAGAGCATGCAGCGGGCCAGGGCAATGTTGTACCAGCCATAGCCCGGCGTAGAGCCGGCAGAGCGGATCATATCCCGCGCGAGCGTGGCGCCCTGCTTGGGCAGGGATTTGTATATGTCGACCGTGGCGCTATAATAGGCCCACTCCATCAGTCGCTTGTCGCCGGCATCCTGGAAAGAGGCTAGTTTGTACTCCTTCTCCGCTTCCCGGAAGTCGCCGCAGATCACCCGGAAGTTGGCGTAGTTATTGTGCGGCAGCCTGCGCTCCTGGCGCATCAACTCAAAGTAGTGATTGGCGGAGTCGATGTTGAAAGAATAGCTGTAGAGGATGTTGCGGTAATGGTATACGCTCAGTTTCTCCAGCCGTTCATAATCGTGAAAGAAATACTTATCGATCTCAACATTGAGCGGCTCGTTTTGCTTTATGAGCATCATGGCGGTATCCAGGTAGCGCTGGGCGAGGCGCTCGTTGGCGTCAATGGAGTTTTTAAGAAAGGAGTATTTGGCGCTGGTATAAAAACGATTGCGGTGCACGATCCAGGCCATATAGTCGTAAGTGTCCATGTAGTAGTGCATCTGGAACTTCCACTTGAGCATATGGCGCAGCAAGGCAAAGGCTTTGTCGGGTTGTTCGGTGTTGCTGTAGCACTGCTCCAGGTAGTATACCAGCATAGTATAGTCGAGCGGGAGGCGGCGGATAGGATAGAACGTTTTTGCATCACCGGTGCGGGTGGCGAGCGCCCTGGCATAGTCGTGCTCCATAAGGGCAACTGCCCGCTCAAGGGGTACGATGGCATTCTTGTAGCCTATGTAGTCGGCTGCGTGGGTTGCTTTATAGATCCCTTCGAACAACCAGCCGACATAGTAGGTGCTGTCTATGCGTTTGAATTCACGGGAGCGTGGCAGTGCGTCCTCGCTCTCAGGGTCTTCGATCATGCGCTTGGCGTCAATGTCGTAGTAGCGCTGCTCCATCTTATCGGGTGGGTGCGGCGGCATGAACTGCGACGGAAGGGTAGGCATCTTTGGTACCTCGCGGGGAGCGCCAGGTTGATTTTTTTGTGATGAGGATTGGGCAAAGGTATATTGAGCAAACAGCGTAATAGCCAGTATGCTAGTGATGAGTAGAGAATGTCTGGTTTTAAGGCTCACTTGTTGTTGGTTGATCTTCTCCTTCGCTGCTTACCCTGTTATGCATAAAGTTTCAGCTTGGCAAGGCGTTCGGTTTCCCTGCTGATAATGCTGTCGAGCGCTTTTTGCTTGCCGTCCTTATTGCGGTATATCAGCCGATGCTCGAGCACTACGCGGGCAATGTCTTTCACATCGTCTTCGATCACATAGGTACGGCCTGCAACCAGCGCATATGCACGCAGACACTTGAGGAACGCAATGCCGCTGCGGGTAGATGCGCCCAGCGATATATCCTGGTGCTCGCGGGTACCGCGAACTATGTTACTCACGGCTTTCAGTATCTCTTCATGCACATGTACTTCCCCCGCCATTGCCTGGAGCTCCAGCAGGTCTTTCATACTTAGCACCTGCTCCAGTTCCACGAGGTTGCGGGCGATATCGAGGTATTCACGGTAGATATTCAGCTCTGCCTGCTCATCTACATAGCCGAACTGTATCTTCATATAGAATCGGTCGAGCTGGGCGGCGGGCAGGGGATAGGTGCCTTCCATTTCTATCGGGTTCTGGGTGGCGATCGTAAAGAACAGGCGCTCGAGTTTCAATGTAGTATCACCAACAGTTATCTGCTGCTCTGCCATGGCTTCCAGCAGGGCGCTCTGCACTTTAGGCGAGGCGCGGTTTATCTCATCGGCCAGGAGGACATTACAAAAAAGCGGTCCTTTCTTAAAGATGAATTCTTTGTGAACATCATCAAATATATGGGTGCCGATGAGGTCCATTGGCAGGAGGTCGGGCGTGAACTGTATGCGCTTGAATACCACGTGCTCACCTTCGCGCTCACCGCTGATGCATTGGGCGAGTGTGCGGGCAAGCACGGTTTTACCCGTGCCGGGATTGTCTTCCATCAGGATATGGCCGCCGGCGAGCAGGCACGTGATGACAAATTCTATCTGCCTGCGCTTGCCACGAATTACTTTTTCCATTTGCTCCGCCAGTTTCTGAATGGCGTGGACAGAATCAATGCTCACCGGTTCTGTTACAGGATCGATCATAATTGGTTTATTTCTTGATACAAGTTTACTGATTAATATTGTGAAAACCCGATAGCCATAAAGGGGCTTCCCCTAATTTTGCGTTAAAAGTAGCCAGAGAGCGGGTATTCGTTGTCTCGATTGAATAGCGGAGTGCGTTATTTGTTGCTTGTTTGCATGTTTCGAGACTCGAGTTGTTGGGTATTTTATTAATTTAGCCACCATATTATGATCTACAGAAGTAAAGCGCCATTGCGTATTGGCCTTGCCGGCGGTGGCACGGATGTGAGCCCTTATTGCGATCTGTATGGTGGAGCCATACTGAATGCTACGATCTCGCTATATGCCTATGCTACGATAGAGCCACTGAACTTGCCGGAAATTATTATTGAGGCGCTGGACAGAAACGAGAGCGTATCGTATGACAAAAAGGAAAAACTGCCGATCGATGGTGTGCTGGACCTTGCGACAGGTGCGTATAACCATATAGTAAGCAAGTACGGCCCTGTACCGACGGGGTTTAAGCTGACCACTGTCGTAGATGCGCCAGCAGGGTCGGGACTGGGTAGCTCGTCAACACTTATGGTAGCTATTATAGGGGTTTTTGCGGAGTGGCTGAACCTGCCGCTTGGTGAGTATGATATTGCACAAATGGCCTATGATGTGGAGCGCGTGGAGCTGTCGATGGCAGGTGGCAAGCAGGACCAGTATGCGGCGACCTTTGGCGGAGTGAACTTCATGGAGTTTTATGAAAATAATAAGGTGATCGTAAATCCGCTGCGAATAAAACCGGAATATCTGTACGAGCTAGAGAATAATCTGCTGCTTTACTTTACGGCTACCAGCAGGCTATCATCAACGATAATCGAGGCGCAAAGCCAGAATGTAAAGGACAAGAACAAAGAATCGATAGAGGCTATGCACCAACTTAAGGTGCAGGCGCAGATGATGAAGGAGGCGCTGTTAAAAGGCAACTTGAATGAAATTGGCACTATTTTGGATTTTGGGTTTCAACATAAAAAGCAAATGGCGAAAGGTATCTCCAATTCCAGTATGGATGAGATATATGAGGCTGCATTGAAGGCCGGAGCTACCGGTGGTAAAATATCGGGAGCAGGTGGTGGTGGGTTCATGATGTTCTACTGCCCCGGGAATACGCGATATGCAGTGCGTGGTGCGTTGCAGGCGTTTGGCGGAGAGTTAAGGCCCTATAATTTTACGGAGCGTGGATTGGTGTCGTGGCATATTTGAGAAAGTTAAATAGTTAAAGAGCTGGAGCAGGAATGGGTTGAAGCGTGTTGAGTGAGTAACCCACTGGCGCAAACCAACCACCCCAGACCGGCTATACGCCAGTCATCCCCTCTTAAAAACAGGAGGGGAGGTGTTGCGCGGCACTCATTTATAATTACAGTTTGCAATTTTAATGTCGTGTTTGCGACCTTAAATAATAAAGTTTTAAAAGAATGGAAGTAATAATATTAGCCGGAGGGCTTGGGACAAGATTGAAGGATGTGATTGGCAATTATCCTAAGTGCATGGCGCCGGTGAATGGGAAACCATTCCTGGCATATCTGTTTGATTATGTGAACCAGCAAGGGGCAACGAGAGTGATCCTTTCGTTGGGGTATAAACATAAAGTAGTTATTGACTGGCTGGAGGAGCAGGATCTTTATTTTGAGCTGGATTATGTGGTGGAGTCTGAGCCGCTGGGTACGGGTGGTGGCATACTGGCCGCCATGGAAGTTGCAGAAACCGATGATGTTGCGGTGCTGAACGGAGATACTATGTTTAAGGTGAACCTGAGAGAGCAATACAGGTTTCATAAAAGCAAAAGTGCTGAGGCTACACTTGCATTGAAGAAGATGCACAAATTTGACAGGTATGGCGTGGTGAATACAAACACCGAGGGTGTTATAACATCATTTGAGGAAAAGAGATTTAAAGAGGAAGGTTTGATAAACGGCGGCGCGTACTTTCTGAGCCGGGAGGCATTCATTGGACGCAAGCTGCCGGAAAAATTCTCTTTTGAAAAGGACTACCTGGAGCGTTATGTGAAAGAGAAAGGCTTTTACGGATATGTGAGTGACGATTACTTTATAGACATCGGCATACCGGTAGATTATGATGCTGCGCAGGTAGATTTTAAAACGATTTTCAAATGAAGATAGCGATACTGGGTACGGCGCATCCGTTGCGTGGAGGATTGGCTGCGTTCAATGAGCGGCTTGCTTACCAGTTGCAACAGCAGGGGCATGACGTGACTATTTATTCTTTCTCGCTGCAATATCCCTCCTTTCTTTTTCCCGGGAAGACACAGTTTACTGATGAGCCTGCGCCCGCGGGGCTGAAGATAATAACCACTGTGAATTCTGTGAACCCGGTGAACTGGCTGAGTGTGGGTGGGCGAATGAACAAGGAAAAGTATGACCTGGTTATCGTGAAGTACTGGCTGCCGTTTATGGGTCCGGCATTTGGTACAATACTTCGTAAGGCAAAGAAGAATAAGCATACGCGCGTGCTCTGTATCGTGGACAACATCATACCGCATGAGAAACGGCCCGGGGACCCGCAATTCACTAAGTACTTTATTAAGGCGGTGGATGCGTTTGTGACGATGAGCAAGGATGTGCTGAAGGATGTTAAGACCTTTACGGACAAGCCTGCGTTCTTCACTCCGCATCCGGTATATGACAGCTACAATGAGGCGGTAAGCAAGCAGGTGGCATGTGAGCGGCTAAAACTCGATCCGGGCAAAAAGTACATGCTTTTCTTTGGATTCATACGTGAATATAAAGGGCTGGACCTGCTGCTGGAAGCTATGGCGGACGACCGCATCAGAAAGGCAGGCATAGAACTGATAGCTGCCGGCGAATACTATAACAAAGATGCAGAAGCAAAAAACAATGGTATCATAGAGCACCACCAGTTGCAAAGTAGCGTGCATATGAAAACCGATTTCATACCCAACAGCGAAGTGCGCTACTTTTTCAGCGCGGCAGACCTGGTAGTGCAGCCTTATAAACATGCTACACAAAGCGGTATCACACAGATCGCCTTCCATTTTGAAAAACCAATGGTAGTGACCAATGTGGGTGGCCTGGCTGAGGTAGTGCCTGACGGGAAGGTGGGTTTTGTGGCCGAGCCAAACCCATCTTCCATAGCTGATGCTATCCTTAAATTTTACGCACCAAACTCAATTCCCAACCTGCACGAAAATATACTGGAAGAAAAGAAGAAGTATACCTGGGACACGTTTACAAAAGTGATGATGGATGCGATAACCCCAAACCCCTAACCTGCCTGCCTGCAGGCAAGAGGGGCTTCACTTGTGAGCCAAATTTCAGCTTCGAATTCTTTCGCAGCAGCGGCACTTTTCACCTGGGTTGTTGTCACCAATGCACCAGCTTAATGCTGTCTGTACTATTGCTTCCCGTAAGTTTGAGGAAGTAGTCACCCGGGGGCAGCTTAGCTCCAGGAATTATCGTTGTGCCTTTATTGCTTTTACCCTGCCAGATGGTGCGGCCGCTCATGTCGGTAAGTGTGAGTTGGGTCTCTGCAGGCAATTCTTCTATCTGCCAGTTATTGCCGGTGGGGTTGGGTGATACCCTTATGCCCTTAGCCGGGATATTGTTCACGCTGTTCACACCAAAGGTCGTATCCCGTGTTGAGCGTCCCGATTGCCGGCAAACCGTCCATATATCCGGATTTAGCAAAACCGTGTCCATAGCCGGAGCCCAGGTAAATGTAAATACCTGGGTATCCAGGGAATTATAAACTTTAACAGTTGTGTCCAATGATCCTGCACCAAACCTGAGCTGCAATGGTGTGCTGAAATGCGGGGTGCTTGCGTGGCACGACTGCGTCTGGATCAGCTTTACAAAGACGTCACTGCCGATCTGGTTCCATGTGAGCGAGTAAATGGGGTAGCCCTTGCCATATATCCACTGGTTGAAAAAAGTATCGAGGTTCATTCCGCCATAAGCCGTTTCCATTACCGATTGCAGGTCCGCCACCGAAGCGTTACGGTATCCGTAAGTCTGTATGTATGTTCTCAGTCCTTTAAAGAAAAGGCTGTCTTCCGGAGCGAGGTATCTGAGCATGGTAACTACGCCCTGGCCCTTTTTATACACCGTTGGCGGATAAAACAGAGTATTAGGACCGGAGGTGTCGGTCACGAAGACCTGGCCACAGGGCACAGATATGGCAGAGCTAAGCAGCACCTTGCGATGCCACAGTGCTGCGGCCGGGCTCCAGAAACGATCGTAAAACATTTGTTCATTGAACGTGGCAAATGCCTCACTGAGCCATGTATTGCCCCACAGCGTATAGCCTACACAGTCGCCAAACCACTGGTGCGCGAGTTCGTGCGAAATCGTATTGGAGGTTGGATCACCGATCGTTGTCATGGTCTGGTTTTCCATACCGCCGGGCAGCGAGGTATAGCATATCCCGTATTTTTCCCTCCAGAATGGATACCGTCCATATAGGGAGTCGTAATAATCAATGATCATTCCGATGCTGTCAAACCTGGTTTTGTATAGCGGATAAAAAGTGGCAGTATCGATGAAGAAATTCTGGATCAGCATTGAATCGGCGCTGCCGGCGAAATGGTGGTAGTATTTTTCTTCGGCGTAGCGGGCAACTGCTATAGATATAAGGTAATAAGCAATGGGGTAGTGGGTTTGCCAGTGGTAAGTGGCGAAGCCGGGAGTTGATGTTGTATCTACATTTACCAGCACGCCATTACTGCCATCAACTACGCCCGAAGGAACGGTGACCAGCATATCAACAGAGTCTATTTTGTCGTTTGCAGATTGCTTGCATGGCCACCAGTTGAGGGCCACCCAAGGATCGCTGATGGTATAGATCATATGTGTGCCGTGAGCGGAAACAGAATGAGTTATGCCGTTATAAAAGCCACCACCGCCGCCCTGGGGCATGCCATGATAAAATATCTGGGCTGTAAAGAAAGAGCCAACAGTAAAAGTCCAGGGCAGCGCTATTGATCTCAGGGCGGCGCCCGTAGTTGTAACCGGGCACCAAACGCCATCCACCCTGGCTGAGTCGATGATCATAAGCGAATCCAGCTCAAAAACATAATTGCTCAGCGAAGAACCTACTACGACAGCCGTGGTCGTTACATCTCCGATGATATACACCGAAGTGTCGGTGAGGCGAAGATTGAACCGGAGGTGTTTAATGTCGTAGTTATTCTCGGCAGCGCTAAGCTGGGCAATTTTATTGTGTGAGCGCCGGGTATGCTTTTGGGCAAATGAAGTAACAGAGAGCATCAGCAGGGCACTGCAAATTATAAGTAATTTTTGTTTCATCTAAACTGAATTTAGGGAATGCCAGGGAAAGCATGCCGCTGAATAAATAAGCAGCAATTTACGATAAAAACTGCATAGAGTATTTTTGCGAGGAGCGCAAAATCAGAGCCGGCAATATAAACGAGAAGGGGCTGGCTTGCTAAAATAACGCTGCGACAACCGATTTATTATTTCAGCGACAGTATTTTGTCAACCACATCCGGATCATCAGCCCGGAACCACGTTATTTCCTTGTCTTTTTTGAACCAGGTCATCTGGCGTTTTGCGTAGTTGCGGGTGTGCTGCTTTATTTTATCTACGGCTTCGGGCAGGCTGCATTTTCTTTCAACATAGTCGAAGAGCTCACTATAGCCTACAGTATGCAGGTTTTTGAGGTGGCGGGAAGGGTATAGTTTTTCTACTTCAGCAAGAAGTCCTTGGGCCATCATCTCATCTACGCGTTGGTTAATGCGGTCATAAAGCAGCTCACGAGGCAGTTCGAGCGCTGCTTTTATTATTGTGAAGGGTCGCTGTTTTCTGCTTTGCGTGCGAAATTGAGTAATGCTCTTACCTGTACTGCGGACGAAAGAAAGGGCGCGGAGCAAGCGGGCCGGGTTCTGGATCTCGCCTTCGTTATAGAATACCGGATCTTCCACCTGTATGGCCTGTTGCAGCCATGCGAGCCCTTGTTGCTCATATTCCTGCTCGGTCTGCGTTACGATGTCGCTACTTACTTCCGGCATTTCATCGAGGCCTTCGCAAAGCGCTTTTATATATAGGCCAGTGCCGCCGCAAACTACAGCAGTGTTAGTGGTAACGAATATTTCTTTGAGGTATTTTAATGCCAGCAATTCATAGTCGGCTGCGGTAAGATGGGTAGTTATTGGGAATTCATCGATGAAGTAATGTTTTACAACGTTTAGTTCACTTGCAGATGGCTTTGCGGTGCCGATTGTCATTTCCCGGTAACACTGCCTGCTATCGGCAGAAACAATAGCTGTGCCCAGCCGCTGCGCCAACTGAATCGATATGGCTGTTTTGCCTACGGCCGTAGGTCCGGACACTATGTATAGAGACCTCTCCCCGGCCCTCTCCGAAGGAGAGGGTGGGGTGGAATGAGTTATGTGGTCCATTTTTTGATTGAAGGTAATTTACTCAAAGCCACCGCCGTGGTCTTCCGACATGTGTTCTGAACTTTCGGTTTCCTCGGCGCCACCTTCGCCTTCGTTGCCGAAGCCCTCGGCCATTTCTTCAGCGCCGAGGTCGTATTTTTCCTCTATCTCCATTATTTTATCCGGGTTCACACCTTTGATGCCATACTGGGCCGGTGCGATGCCTTCTTTGCGGAGAATGAAGGGATATACCCGGCGAGCGGTCTCATCCTTATTCACATTTATGAGCTCAGCCATAAATGTCCATTTCTTTGCCGGGTCATATACGTAAATAAATTTCTGATCGGGATTAGTGACAAGAGCTGATACCGGTGTTTTGAGCATAGACAGCGCCGGGGCGTCTTTCTTATTTACCAATACTTCTGAGCTGAGCTCGCGGCCGTAAGCCCATTTGTCATTGCTTTCGTAAAAAGAGGCGGGGTGCTTGCCGTCGAATTCGTAAGCCTGTAATATACTTTTATGAAAATCGAGGAACGTCTGGTTCCCCAAAACCTCTATATCGCGGTAGGTTTGGTCATCATCTTCCCAAAAAACTCTAAATCGTAAAACGGCCATGGTGAGTCAAAAATAAAAAGTAAAAGGCAAAAACCAATGTGGTCTTATAGTTTGTAGACGGAAATAGTTTTTCCCGGGGTATCTTTACAACGTAAAAATAGCGAATGATATTATCGCCTTGATATTTAATATTTTTGCAATAAAATGCCTGTAAAATAAAAATATTGGTTTTTCGGCATTCAATAAATTTTTTTCTTTACCTTTGCCATCCCAAATTTGAATACCATGCCAAAAATAAAGACGCACTCACGTGCAAAGAAGACGTTCAGAGTTACAGGTACGGGTAAGATCCGCAGGTATAAGGCTTTTAAGAGCCATCTGCTGACCAAAAAATCAAAGTCGCGTAAGCGCGGTTTGCGCATACATGGCCTGGTGCACCCAACGAATGCAAGGCTTGTTAAGCGTATGCTTGTAATAGGATAGACCTCTCCCCGGCCCTCTCCGAAGGAGAGGGTGAAGTTGAGTAAAAAAAGAAAAGAAGTTTTTTGAATTAGTTTAATATTACACAACCTGGGAAAGTCCCTTTAGGGATTTAGGGTTTTTTAAATTTTAAGAGATATGCCACGTTCCGTAAATGCAGTAGCATCACGCGCGAGAAGAAAGAAAATACTGAAAGAAGCAAAAGGCTTCTATGGTAAGCGCAAAAACGTATACACCGTAGCCAAAAACGTACTGGAGAAAGGCCAGGGATATAAATTTGTAGGCCGTAAGCTGAAAAAGCGCGAATACCGTTCATTATGGATCGTGCGTATCAACGCTGCGGTACGTGAAGAAGGCATGAGCTACTCACAGTTCATTGGCAAACTTGCAGCAAAGGGCATTGACCTGAACCGTAAAGTGCTTGCTGACCTGGCTATGAATGAGCCGGATTCCTTCAAGAAGCTTTGTGCAGAAGTAAAATAATTTCGTAAAAATTTATATATAAACCGTCCTGGCGCTTGCCGGGACGGTTTTTTATTTTGTTAACTGATTTTCATATAATTATATATTGCAGTGGGGTGTAATTATATAATGGCAAAATTATTTTTTTGCCCGAACCCAAGATTTGCGCTTCGTTTATCGTCTAATAGAGTAGGGTGGAGCATAAACACAGAGAAAGGCGCCTTTCAAAAGTGATCATCACCACTCAAAAAAAACTGTAAACCAGCTATCTATGGAATGTTATAGCCGAACCTTGTTAGAATGTTCAGCCCCTATACACTATCGTTGATCTAATAAAACCAGGTGTGAAGATGCACTTATAAAAAACAGAAATGAAGAAAAATCAGTAACTTACTATTGTTAACGTCCCCGCCCAACCCGTTTCGGGAATAGCCTGCCAGGAGGCAGGAAGGCTGCGACACCGTAATCAACTCTTATGCCCGCATATTCTGAACAAGAAATAATAGCAGGGTGCCGGAAAAAAGACCGGGCATTACAGGAGCACCTGTATAAGACGTACTATAGTATGTTTTTGAAGGTATGCGCCAGGTATGCAAAGAGTATGCAGGATGCAGAGCAACTACTTAACGACGGTTTCCTAAAGATATTTACGCAGGTAGACAATTTTAAGAATGCAGGATCCTTCGCAGGATGGATGCAGCGGATAATGGTGAATACCTGCCTGGACTACCTGAGAAGCTCGGCGTTGAAAGAAGAAATGACGATGCATGTGAATTCCATACCAGCAGAGGAAAGCAATTTGTCGGTGGGGAACGAAGCGATAGAAAGTATGGAGTTCAGGGAGCTGGTGAAAGTGATACAGTTACTACCGGCAATGACCAGGACCGTATTCAACCTGTTCGTGTTTGACGGGTACAACCACAAGGAAATTTCAGAACAGTTAGATATAAGTGAGGGTACGTCCCACTGGCATGTGCACCAGGCGAGAAATATCCTCCAGAAAAAAATAATGAAAAGCGAACAAAAAAAAGTGACGTATGAAGCCAAAAGAATTTGACGAACTGATCAGGCAAAAATTTGATCAGAACGACTTTGCGTACGATCCCAAAAACTGGGACCAGCTCGCAGAGAAGTTGGACGGCCGTGCGAAAAAACGCAGCATGTTGATGTGGTGGTGGGTGCCGATGGCCGGCATGGCAGCCTCGGTGGCACTGGCTATGGGCATAGCCCCGGTGCTGAACCAGGGTACGCCGCAGAACACCGCTGCAGGCACTGGTGTTGCGCAGGTAAGAACATATGTGCAGCCAGAGCCTGTGCAAGGTCAGGTGATAACAGCACAACCAGCTTCCACGCACAAAGAGAAGCTGTATGCCAATGCTGCAACTACAAGCCATAAGCAAAAAAGCCGCAAATCGGAAAACGTAAGTGACTGGTTTCATGTAGTATTGAACAACAAGCCTGTAAATACTGCGACTAATACAGACAGGAAATTTGACATGGCCGCAGGCAATAATAACGTAAAGCCGCAGCAGAAGTATAAGAAAGAAGAAGCTGTTGTAAATGAAGTGTACGAAACCTTCAAACCGGAAGAAGAGGTTGCGGTGAAAGCGCCGAAGGTGATGATCATTTTGTCTGGCGGGTATGCCCATGGCAGTCAGAATAGCGGATATATGGCCGGCGCTACATTCAGGAGAATGTTGAATGATAAGGTATACATAGAGAGCGATGTGGCTTTTGCAACCAGTAATAATTCACAGTCGACTGAGGTATGGGTGCCTTCTGCAACAGGCGGCAGTGCGGCAAAGAGCGGAGCGGCTTCAAAGACATCGGCTCCCGAAGCAAGTAAGGCCGCCCCTGTGAGTACACCAAAGGGCTCGATACAGACAGTAGAGCAAAACTATAACCTTTCGTATGCACAGGTAAGTCCGAGCATCGGGTACAAGATCATCAAGCGGATGTCGGTAGGCGTAGGCCCTGATTTTCAGCAAATGCTGGCAGACAACCGCCCTGCAAAATCCACCGTAGACCGTGGGAATATACAGGTAGCACCGGTTTTT
>CANJQU010000061.1 GCA_947476485.1 Chitinophagaceae bacterium | reverse complement strand
GTACGCCTGTTGCCGGTACTGCCAGCGTTTCACCTTCATCGGGCTCAGCGTCTACTCCGTTTACATTGAGTGTTACCGGCTATACTGTCAGCGGTGGTCTTGGTTTCCAGTGGCAGTCATCTCCTGATGGCACCACCTGGACAAACATAGCAGGTGCTACGTTAACTACTTATAATTTTACAGGTATTACTGCAGATCAATATTACCAGTGTATTGTTACTTGTTCTGCTTCGGGTTTGTCGGCAACTACCAATACAACAATGGCAACATTCCTGCCTGTGCCAACATGTACGCCGACTTCCGCTTCATGGAATATGGAATCTTCTTTCTATGCACTTTATGGTGCATCAGGTTTTTCGGTTACCGGCTATAGCGGATCAACTTTAAGCGATGCGTCAATTCAGTATGAAATAGACGGCAGTACAGGTTATGGTGCGGCATATGGCATTTATGCTCCTGTAGACATGCTGCAGAATAATAGTTATTCCGGCTCGGTAGACTGGTATTTCACCGCGAGCCACCAGTTTGCACAGGTTTGGATAGATTTTGACAATGACGGCACGTTTGCTCCATCAGAAGAAGTAACGCCTGTTACAGGATACAGCGGGTCTACGGTTAGCCCAACGGCTCTTACGCTTACTATTCCGCCAACAGCAGCAACCGGTGTACACCTGATGCGCATGAGGGCGATATGGGAGCAAAACAGTACGGATATAGGCGGCACTCCAGCCCATACCGATCCATGTCTGGTAAACTATGGTGGTGTGGATCCCCGTTACTGGAGCGGAACGGTTACTGATTATTATGCAAATATCATGACGCCTCCGCCTGCTGTAGCGGCAGTGCCAAATCCGATAGCTTTCCCTCCTACTACTACAGGTGGGTCTTCTGCGGCAATACCAACCAGCCTCACAGGTTCATACCTTGTTCCGTCTGTAGGTACATTAACGGTTACCGCACCTGCTGACTTCCAGGTATCAAGCGATGGAACTACATGGGTAACTTCTTATACAATACCATATACAGGTAGTACAGTTCCCGCAACTACCGTCTACATTCAATTCAACCCTACCGCTTCTACATCATACAGTGATAATGTGACTGTAGATGGCGGAGGCCTCGCTACCGTGTACAACATTTTGGTAAGTGGTGTTGGCGCTCCTGCGTGTACAGGTACTCCGACAGCCGGCACAGCTAGTGTTACGCCTTCATCAGGTTCCGGGTCTACGCCATTTACGCTGAGCGTGACTGGTTACTCTGTTGCCGGCGGCGTTGGTTTCCAATGGCAGTCATCGCCTGATGGCACTTCCTGGACTAACATTACCGGAGCTACCTTAAGTACTTATAATTTTACCGGAATTTCGGCAGACCAATATTATCAATGTATCGTCACTTGTTCCTATTCCGGGTTGTCATCCACTACAAATACAACATTGGCAACTTTCCTTCCGGTACCTGCTTGTACACCAACGGCTTCCTCATGGGTTCTGGAGTCGTCATATTATGCACTCTATGGCGCGTCTGGATTTACTGTTAACGGATACAGTGGTTCCACTTTAAATGACGCTTCTATTCAGTATGAAATAGACGGCAGCACGGGATATGGCGCTGCGTATGGCATTTATGCACCTGTCGATATGATGATAAACAACAGCTATTCCGGTTCTGTGGACTGGTATTTCATCGCCGGCCATCAGTTCGCACAGGTTTGGATAGATTATAATAATGACGGTACTTTCTCTCCGTCTGAGGAAGTTACTCCGGTTTCGGGTTACGCTTCTACTACATCTAGTCCCACTCCGCTTACACTTACTATTCCGCTCACGGCTACGCCAGGCGTTCACCTGATGCGTATGAGGGCTATATGGGAGCAAAACAGTACGGATATTGGAAGCGCTCCGGCTCATATGGATCCTTGCTTAATTAATTACGGCAGTTCAAATCCTAATTACTGGAGCGGTACGGTGACCGATTATTTTGCGAACTTAGTAGCGCCGCCGCCAGTGGCCATAGCTACACCTACAGCGCTTGATTTTGGAGTTGTGGCGCTTAGTTCAACATCTTCACCGCTTACAACTTCGGTTACAGGTTACTTCCTGCTGCCAGCTACCGGCACATTTACGGTAACTGCACCAGCCAACTACCTTGTATCCAGTGATGGCTCAACATGGGTAAGCTCTTATACGATACCATATACCGGCGGCGGTTTGTCTGCAACTACTGTTTATGTTGAGTTTGTTGCTCCCGGTACGGTGGGTACTTATTCCGGTACAGTTACTGTTGATGGTGGCGGGATCGCTTCACCACTACTTATAACTGTAACGGGCAATGCTGCGGATCCTTGTACTGGTACGCCGACTGCAGGCACTGCAAGTGCAAGCCCTGCGGCTGGATCAAGCGCCACAACATTCATATTAAGTCTGAGCGGCACAACAGTGGCCGTTGACCTGACTTATCAGTGGCAGTCTTCACCAGATGGCGCTACCTGGTCAGATGTTAGCGGTGAAACCAATAGCACTTATACTTTCTCCGGCCTTTCAACCAGCACATACTACCAGTGTATCGTGACCTGCGCGAACAGCGGGTTGTCGGAGACTTCGACATCTTTATACATACCTATATATTGTATCCCGTATTTCTATTACGGTTGTTCTTTATACGGTACATATACCGGCATCCTCTCTCTCACCGGAGAGGCAGGAACTTCTATATCGGATGCAAGCACCTGCGCTCCAAGCACCACTGATGGCTACTACGATGAGTATTCACTGACTTCGGTAACACTACAGGCCGGCAGCACTTATAGTGCGTTGATCAATGGTGGTTCTTACTATTATTTCTATACGTCATCACAGATATGGATCGATTTTAACGACAACGGTACGTTCGAGTCAACGGAGGTTGTTGGCGGAATTGGTGTATTCAGTTATTACACCGAGTCTACCAACATTACTATCCCGTCTACAGCTACCATCGGTACACACAGGATGAGGGTTGTGAATGATATGTTTGGAGCTACTTATCCGGGTATAGATCCTTGCGGAAACGACTACTACGGAGACGGTAAAGATTACAAGGTGATAATTGCGCCACCTCCGCCGGTTGTGACGGCTATCCCGAACCCGATTGTATTCCCGCCAACCACAACAGGTACATCTTCGGCGGCGGTTCCAACCAGCCTCACCGGTATGTACCTCCTTCCTGCTTCCGGCACATTTACAGTTACGGCGCCGGCGAACTTCCTGGTGTCGGATGATGCAACCACATGGGTTACTTCTTATACCATACCTTATACCGGTAGTGCCCTGTCGGCAACAAACATTTATGTACAATTTAACCCAACGGCTTCTACATCTTACAGCGGAAATGTGACCGTTGATGGTGGTGGCATTGCGGCTACCTACAACATCGTAGTCAGTGGTGTTGGCGCTCCTCCCTGTACCGGTACACCTACTCCGGGTACAGCAGTAGTGTCACCAGCTACAGGATTTGGTGCTACTCCGTTTACGCTTAGCGTAACAGGTTATACCGTTGCCGGTGGCATTCAGTTCCAGTGGCAGTCTTCGCCAGATGGCGCTACCTGGACAAATATTACAGGTGCTACACTTAGCACTTATAACTTTACAGGTATCAGCCAGAACACATACTATCAATGTATTGTGACTTGTTCTTATTCTGGGTTGTCGGATGTTACAAATAGCGCACTTGCTACATTCATGGCTACACCAACTTGTACGCCAACTGCGGCCTCCTGGACCAATGAAGATTCATATTACGCACTGTACGGAGCCCAGGGATTCACGGTAACCGGCTATAGCGGGTCTAATTTGGATGATGAGTTGATTCAATATGAAATCGACGCAAGCACTGGCTACGGAGCAGCATACACCACGTATCCGGCTGTAGATATGCAGCAGAATAGCGTATACTATGGTGCGGTATATTGGTATTTCGCTGCGTATTATCAGTTCGCCCAGGTCTGGGTAGATTTTAATGATGATGGTACATTCGGGGTATCAGAAGAAGTAACGCCTGTTTCAGGGTATAGTACTTCATCTACTTCATATCCGACACCTCTGAACATTACGATCCCTATGGACGCAAAACCAGGTGTGCATCTGATGCGCATGAGGGCGATCTGGGAAAACATCGGTACTGATATTGGTGGTGCCCCGGCACATGCTGATCCTTGCCTGAATGGATTTGGTGGTTCAAACCCACTTTATTGGAGCGGCACTGCTACTGATTATTATACCAATATCCTTTGTAATACACCTGCCATCTCAGGTACGCTTTCCACCTGCTATGCAGGCGGAACTACAATGTTATCCGACGCGCAGAGCGGGGGGGTATGGAGCAGTGATGCCCCATCTGTTGCAGCTATTGGCACCGATGGCACAGTGACTGGAGGCGTTGCAGGTACTGCAACCATTACTTACCAGATCACGGCTACAGGATGTATGGCTACGGCCGTGGTAACAATTAACGCTGCGCCTGTTGCTATTACAGGCTCTGGTACTGTTTGCGGCGGTTCAACACTTACGCTTGGCGAAAGTTCAGCAGGGGGTACCTGGTACAGCTTAACTCCGGCTATTGCTACCGTAGGAAGCACAGACGGGGTAGTAACAGGTGTTGCTACCGGAACCGTAACAATAGGTTACGGGAATGGCTGCGGTCCTGATGCAACAACGGTAGTTACGGTTAATGCACCAACTGTTTCGGGTGTTTCAAACATTTGTGTATCTACTACAACAACACTTATAGGCGCACCATCCGGTGGTACCTGGCAGAGCCTGACACCTTCGGTTGCAGGCATCGATCTCTCTTCTGGTTTAGTTACCGCAACTGCAACAACGGGTACAACCAGCATTATTTACACTGTCGACGGTTGTGAGAACACAACGTCTCCATGGACAGAAACAGTGTCAAGTGATGCGCCGGATCCGATTTCGGGAACTGGTATAGTATGTGCCGGTGCGACAATAACACTCAGTGATGCGGTGCCCGGTGGCGGATGGAGCAGCAGCAATACTGCTGTGGCTACAACAGCGCCTGACGGTACTATTACTGGTGTATCAGCCGGTACTGCGAATATTGTTTATTCAACTGGTTGTGGAAGTGATGTAAGCTTGACGGTAACCGTTAATCCTTCACCTGCGCCGATAACAGGAATTTTCGTTGCCTGCGTTGGTCAGACGACTCAACTCAGTGAATCAACAGCTGGCGTTACATGGGGAAGCAGCGCAAGCGGCATTGCGAGTGTTAGTGGCTCTGGACTCGTTACGGGGGTAAGTGCCGGAACTGCCTTGATCACAGTTACTATTCCGGCAACCGGCTGTTTTGCAACTGCACCGGTATCTGTCGGTACAACCTATCCGTCTGCTATCACGATCACACCTGCAGCTTCAGGCACTGTTTGCCTTGGCGGCAGCGCGCCGTTCACTGCCAGCGCCACCTACACAGGTACGCTGCTGAACCAGGACTTCAACTCCGGTATGACCGGCCTCGTAGGTGGTACGTGGACTGTATTGAATTTGGGAGATGCATCCCCTTACAACTGGGCGCTTACAGCTCCGTATGACTGGGGTGATATTACCATAGCCGGTGACGGAACTACCTATATCGGAACAAATGCTGATCTCACAGGATCGAGTACGATACTCAATACCAGCCTGCTGTCTCCTTCATTCTCTACAGTAGGTTATACATCTGCTACGCTGACTTATAATTACTATTGCCGGTCCGATGCTTCTTATGACTATAATGCAGAAGTTGATTATTCACTAGATGGTGGAGGCACCTGGAGTCTCCTCTACGATTATTACAATACAACTACCGGTAGTACTTCCTGGGTCGCCAGTTCTCCGGATAGAACGATATCTCTGCCTGGCGCGATGCTCGGCCAGCCAAACGTTATGATCAGGTTCTGGTATTATACCAATTATGGTTGGTACTGGGCTGTGGACAACGTAGTTATTACAGGGTCTACTGCACCCGTATACACATGGGCAGGTGTTGGTGGCGCTACCGGATTGTCTTGCACTTCATGTGCTACGAACACCATCACCCCAACTGCGACGGGTGTGAATGTTTACACAGTTTATGCAACAGGTGGTAGCTGCTATACTTCAACAAGCGTAACAGTAAATGTCAATACAATTTCTGCTGCGCCTTCTAATGATGGCCCTGCGTGTGTTGGTGGTACCGTTCAATTATTGTCAAACGTTGGCGGCACGGCAACTCCTGCTACATATAATTGGAGTGGTCCGGGTGGCTTTACAGCAACAACTTCGAATGCTACGCTTACTGGCGTTACCACCGCAATGGCTGGTACTTATAACTTCACTGTAACTGCCACTGGTTCTAATTGTATCGCAACTGGTTCTACGAACGTAGTTATAAATACAATTGGTATCGTTGCAATAAATGATGGACCTGCATGCGAAGGCGGTACGATCAATTTGTCGTCGACACCTTCAGGCTCCGCAACTCCCGATGGTTATTCATGGAGCGGGCCATTGAGCTTCGGCGCAGGAACTCAGAATACTTTACTTACCAGCAGCGCTACTACCGGCATGGCGGGTGTGTATACGGTAACAGTTACTTCATCCGGCTCAGGCTGCTCTGCATCAGCAACCACCAACGTAGTGGTAAATACAATTGCCGTTGCGCCTTCAAATGATGGCCCGGCTTGTTTAGGCGGTACAGTCAATCTTTTGTCTAATATCACCGGTACTGCCACCCCAACAGGCTATTCATGGAGCGGTCCTGTTGGTTACGCTGCAGGTACGGCAGATGCTGTGTTGAGCAGTATAACTACAGACATGGCAGGTACGTATAATTTCACAGTTACCGCAACTGGTTCCAATTGTGTGGCAACCGGTTCTACGGATGTGGAGGTAAGCTCGCTCGGCGTTGTTGCCGGAAACGATGGACCAGCTTGTGTTGGTGGTACTGTTAATCTAACTGCGGCCCCATCAGGTTCACCTACCAGCTATAGCTGGAGCGGACCGGATGGCTTTACATCTACCGATCAAAATCCGTTGCTGACTACTAGCGCAACTACCGATATGACCGGAACCTACACGGTGATAGCGTCAAACGGCACTTGTTCAGTTACATCTACTACTACGGTAACAATAAATACTTTAGGTATCACAGCGGGTAACACAAGTCCTGCATGTGTAGGCGGTACGATTGATTTAAGTGCTTCACCATCAGGTACAGCAACGCCATCAGGGTACAACTGGGATGGTCCGCTGAGCTTTGGCGCAGGTACGCAGAATCCAACGCTGACAACCAGCGCAACTACCGGCATGGCTGGTACCTATACGGTTACAGTTACTGCAATTGGTTCCGGATGTTCTGCTACCGCTACCACTGATGTAACCGTAAACACACTTAGTGTAACGGCGGATAACGATGGTCCTGCCTGCGTAGGCGGCACAATTAACCTGTCCGCTACACCGGGCGGTACCGCATCAACGCCAACTTATACATGGAGCGGCCCGATCGGTTTCGGCAGCACTAACCAAAACCCTGCTGTGACTGGTTTAACACTTGCAAAGGCAGGTACTTATACGGTAACAATAAATGCAGGCGTAGGCTGTACTGCTATGGCAACAACTAATGTTGTTGTGCAGACGCTCTTTATCAGCGCAGCTAACGATGGCCCGACATGTATCGGCGGAAACACCAACCTGACATCTACTCCTTCTGGTACAGCAGCTCCGGTTAGCTATACATGGGAAGGCCCGCTGAGCTTCGGCGCCGGAACTCAGAATACGATGCTGACCAGTGTTACTACTGCAATGGCCGGCATCTATACAGTGACCGTTACAGGCGCTGGTTCAGGTTGCTCGGCTACAGCCACTACAAACGTTTCAATAATGGGATTACCTGCTTCGATCAGCGGCACAGCATCTATGTGTGTTGGCGGAACTGTTACAGTTAGCGATGCTACGCCGGGTGGAACCTGGAGCAGCAGTAATACGGGTATTGCCACCATAGGTTCTTCAGGGTCGCCTCGTGTTGTGACCGGCTTGTTTGCTGGCACAGCAACCATATCTTATAGTGTTGGTAGCGGATGTGCAGCCACTTTGGTAGTAACCGTCAATCCTAATCCGGTTATCACCGGCCTGGCGCCAATATGCGTTGGTGCAATGATCACACTTGGTACTGATATCCCCGGCGGTCTGTGGACGGCTCAGAACACGAAAGCAACTGTGGGTTCAACCTCGGGTGTCGTAACAGGTGTTACTTTCGGAACAGATAATATAACTTATACATTGCCTACAGGTTGCCGCTCCTATGTTACGGAGACCATCAATCCATTGCCATCAGGCATCGGTGGTTCGGCAATAGTATGCCAGGGCATGACTACCTCGCTCAATGTAATAGGTAGCGGTGGTACATGGAGCAGCAGTAATTCTGCTGTTGCAACAGTTGGCTCAACAGGTGGTACTACTATTGTAACGGGTATCTCTGCAGGAACGGCAACTATTACTTATGTGCTGCCTACAGGTTGTCTTTCAACAAGGGTAGTGACCGTAAATCCATTATCGCCTATAACAGGCAATGCTCCGATGTGCCAGGGCTCGTCAATAACCCTGAGCGACCTCGCTGTTGGTGGAACATGGTCCAGCAGCAGCCCGACCGTAGCTACGGTGGGTTCTATCACAGGCTTCGTTTCCGGCATCAACGGTGGTACGGCGCGCATTTCTTACACAACATATGAGGGCTGCCTCGCAGTAGTTGTAGTAACAGTTAATGTTACCGGTGTTATCACAGGTACGCCAACTGTCTGCGAAGGTGGAACAACGATCCTCGTCGATGGTATTGTTGGTGGAAGCTGGAGCAGCAGCAACGGTAATGCAACTGTTGGTACCGGCGCGGGTCTTGTAACAGGTGTAACTGCAGGTACAGCAGTGATAAGCTATACCATGATCTCGTCAGGTTGCTCGGCTACAAAAGTCATAACAATTAATACAGCGCCGTCGGCTATCACAGGTACACCAACAGTCTGCGCTGGTCTGACAACCGATCTTACAGACGCGATAGCTGGAGGAACCTGGATCAGCGGCAGTCCCGGACAGGCCACAGTTGGTTCTGCAACGGGCGTTGTGACAGGTGTAACCGCAGGTACAGCATTAATAACTTATAAAATGACCACAGGTGGCTGCCAGGCTACCCGTATGGTAACGGTATATGTAACCCCTGGCGCTATCACAGGCAATGTGCCTGTTTGTCAATCGTCAACAGTAACACTGCATGACGGCACAGCCGGTGGAAGCTGGAGCACAACCGATGTATTGGTTGGAACAGTTAGTACTACAGGTATTGTAACCGGTACAGGTGGAGGCACTGCTGTCATTACTTATGCTATGGCAACAGGTTGTAAGGTTACTGCAGTTGTCACTGTAAACCCGATCGCTCCGATCACAGGCTCAACACCGATATGTGTCGGTGGTACAGTTGCATTGACTGATATTACGCCGGGTGGCACATGGTCAAGCAGCAACGTAACGAAAGCTACAGTTGACGCAGGCGGTCTTGTTTCGGGCATAGGTGCAGGCACAGCCAAGATCACTTACCTGATAGCAGCTACAGGGTGCAGATCAATAATAACCCAGACTGTAAATGCAGTACCGTCTGCTATCCTGGGAACCAGGGTGGTATGTGTCGGCGGTTCTGCCGTACACCTGAGCGATGCAACAGCAGGTGGAACATGGAGTACTGTAGCAGGTACAGGTTCTGCGTCGGTAGATGGTTCGGGTAACGTTACCGGCACAGGCGCTGGTACCGTCACTGTGAGCTACTCACTGGTAGGCTGTGGTGTTGCAGCAACAGTAACCGTTAATTCTGCTCCGGCAGCGATCACTGGTAATACACCTGTTTGCGCTGGCTCTACACTCGCACTTGGTGAAAGCGTTGGTGGTGGTACATGGAGCAGCACTACGGTGTCGGTGGCCACAGTAAACAGCTCAGGTGTTGTAACAGCGGTTGCAGGCGGCACGTCTACGATCAGCTACACAACCGGTGCAGGTTGCAATACCTCTGTAGTAGTAACAGTTAATACAATTCTTCCGATAACGGGCTACACGATCGTATGTGTTGGTGCTACAACCAACCTTGCTGACGCAACACCCGGCGGCACATGGTCAAGCGGCGCTCCGGGCATTGCAAGTGTTGGCACGAGTGGGGTAGTGACAGGTAATGCAACAGGTACCGCCACGATCTCTTATACAGCGCCAAGCGGTTGCGTACGTACAACAACGGTTGTTGTTAATCCGCTTCCGTCTCCGATCTCGGGCACATTGTCACTCTGTAACGGTGCAACTACTACGCTCAGCGATGACGGTAGCGGCACATGGAGCAGCACAAACCTCCCTGTTGCAACAATATCTTCTGCGGGTGTAGTGTCAGGCGTTTCTGCCGGAACAGCAACCATTAAGTATACGAGCGGTTCAGGCTGCTTTGCATCTGTAGTGGTAACTGTGAATGCAGGCCCTTCACCGATCGGAGGTGCATCATCTGTATGCGTTGGCTCAACGATCACATTAAGTGATTTCTTACCCGGCGGCACATGGAGCATCACCAGCACTGACGCAACGATAGACGGTACAGGTCACCTGACCGGTGTCACAGGTCCCGGAACAGCTATAGTAACTTATACAGCGCCAACCGGTGGCTGTTACGTTACCCGTACGTTTGTCGTTAATCCGGTGCCTGCGCCTATATCAGGCAATACACTGGTATGCGTTGGCGGTGTTACTTTCTTATCAGATCCAACACCAGGTGGTATCACCTGGACAAGCAGCAATACTTCAGTTGCAACGGTTTCTGCGTCAGGTGCGGTAACCGGTGTTGGCGCGGGTACTGCAATTGTTACTTATATGATCGGTACAGCTTGTACAGCTACCACGATCGTAACTGTAAATGCAGTTCCTCCGGCCATAATGGGTAATACACCAATTTGCCCCGGTTTCTCGATCACGCTTAGTGATGCAACACCAGGTGGTGTATGGAGCAGCAGTAATTCAGCAATAGCTTCAATTGGTACAGACGGTACAGTGACCGGTGTGATGAGCGGCATCGCTACGATCACCTATACAGTTCCGGGTGGTGGTTGCCGTACCACAACCATTGTTACGGTTTCTACCATTACACCGATCACCGGTCCGTCATCAGTATGTACCGGGTCTTCGATCGCCCTTACAGATGCATCTGCAGGCGGTACCTGGAGCAGCGCCAGCGGTAATGTTACCGTTGGTCCTACAGGTAGCATAGGTGGTGTTAGCGCCGGTACAGCGGTCATCAGCTACACATTCGCCGGTGGCGGTTGTTCAGCGCTGAAGACAGTTACCGTGAACAGCACACCGACAGCGATCAATGGCAATAGCCTGCTTTGTGTAGGTACGCAGCTTGCACTCACAGATGGGGTGAGCGGCGGTATTTGGAGCAGCGGCAGCCCGACCATAGCAACTGTGTTAGGTAGCACCGGTGTGGTAACGGGTATAGCTGCCGGTACATCCCGGATCACTTATTCTATATCCGGTTGCCAGGCAGTTGTCATCGTTACAGTAAATGCAGCAGCTCCTGTTACAGGTTTAACAAACATATGTGCCGGTGGTACATCTAATATGCACAATTCATTAGTAGGCGGTGTATGGAGCAGCAGCAATCCTGCAGTCGGCACCATCAGCGCTTCGGGTATATTGACAAGCTTTATACCAGGAACTACTACGGTTTCTTATTCACTGTCCAGCGGATGCGTTACTACCGCAACAGTAACAGTAAATCCGGTGCCCGGTCCGATCACTGGCAACGGCCCGGTATGTGTAGGCGGTACGCTTGCATTGACTGATGCCGTTACAGGCGGAACATGGTACAGCAGCGAGGGCATTGCAGTAATTGATGCTTCAGGAAATGTCAGCGCGATCGCGACAGGAACTGCAACTATCATCTATACAAGCCCTGCAGGGTGCACAGTTTCTACCGTAGTGACTGTAGGCGCTACGCCTGCAGCTATCTCAGGAACACTGACGGTTTGCGAAGGGTCAACAACACTGTTGTATGATGCAGCCATTGGAGGTGTTTGGAGCAGTTCTACAGGTAACGCAACAGTAGATCCTATGACCGGTATTGTTACTGGTGTTTCAGCGGGTACTACGACCATCAGTTATGTGCTTGCAGGTTGTGGCAGCGCAACAGCAGAAGTGACTGTGAGTGCTTCACCTGCGGCCATCACCGGCAACATTCCGGTATGTGTAGGCGGTACGCTCCCGCTTGGCGAAACAACAACCGGCGGTGTATGGAGCTCAGCAAGCAGTCATGTCTCGGTTGATGGTTCAGGCAACGTTTCAGCCTTAACAGCAGGTACGGCAGTGGTCACTTATACAGTAGGTAGCTGCAGTGCTACTGCGGTGGTGACCGTTGCAGGTATGCCTGCCGCTATCACCGGTCCATCGTTCGTATGCGTAGGCGGTTCTATAACACTGAACGACGCTACACCAGGTGGTATGTGGAGCAGCTCAGATGCAACCATAACTATTGTTCCGGGAACCGGCGTAGTAACTGGCGTAAGCACAGGAACTGCATCTGTAACCTATACTACAGCAACGGGATGCATTGCAACAACAACAATATCAATAAATACAGCAACCTCGCCGATCACCGGCTTCCCATCGGTTTGTATCGGTACAACCACTGCGTTGACCGATGCTTCTTCCGGCGGTGTATGGTCCAGCAGCACTCCGGCGGTTGCTACAGTAGCCGCAGATGGTGCAGTGACCGGACTGGCTACTGGTACAACAACGATCAGCTATAGTGTAGGTGGTTGTCTGTCCACAATGGTGGTTACGGTTAGCTCTTCGATATCCGGTATTACCGGTCTGTCAAATGTATGTGTAGGTTCAACAATTATGTTGAGCAACACAACTCCTGGCGGCACATGGAGCACCGGTAGCAGCGCTTTATCAGTAGACGGCTCAGGTAACGTAACCGGCGTATCCGCTGGTGTCGGTACAGTAACCTATACTGCAGGCTCTGGTTGCTATGTGACCAGGACCATCAATGTTAATCCGCAGCCTTCAGCCATCAATGGTCAGTTGACCGTATGTGTTGGCGCTACTACGTTCCTTTCTGATGGCACACCAGGCGGTGTTTCTTGGACTAGCAGCAGCACCGCAAATGCAACGATCTCCTTCTCAGGTGCGGCTGTAGGTGTGGCGCCGGGTACCAGCACCATCACTTATATGGTCTCTACCGGTTGCTACATAACAGCGGTGCTTACTGTAAATGCACAACCAGCAGCTATCTCTAATAATTCGGCACTCTGTCAGGGCTCATCTATAGTCCTCACAGACGCTACAGCAGGTGGCAACTGGAGTAGCAGCAACTCAGGCATTGCCTCGGTTGGAACAGGTGGCACACTCACCGGCGTAGCGGGTGGCGTAGCAACCATCACTTACGCTATGACAGGCTCAGGTTGTTATGCAACGGTAATTGCTACCGTATTTGCGGCGCCTAATGCAGGTACGTTGTCTGGTACGGCTGCAGTTTGTGCCGGTGCAACAACTACCTTCAGCGATGCAATTACCGGCGGTGTATGGAGTTCCACAGCTACCGGTATCGCTTCTGTAAATGCTTTCGGAGTTGTGCTTGGCGTATCGGGTGGAACCGCTACCATATCTTATACGGTAACAAATTCCTGCGGTTCGGCAGCGGCTACGAGGGTAGTTACAGTTAATCCATTGCCTGCCACTGGTACCATTACCGGAACAGCTACAGTATGTGCCGGTTCAACAACAGCGCTCACTGATCTTGCTCCGGGCGGAGTTTGGTCCAGCGGCACACCGGTAGTGGCTACAGTAGATGCTTCCGGCCTTGTTACAGGTGTAGCAGGCGGCACATCAAGAATATCTTATACCGTAACAAATGGCTGTGGTACAGCCAGCGCTACTTTAGTGGTTACAGTAGCTCCGTTCACAGGCGGCACCATTATCGGTTCGGGCTTCGTAACGGTTGGATTTAATATTACGTTGTCCGATGCAGTAACCGGCGGCGTATGGTCTGCGAGCAACGGAAACGCAACTATCGGCTCTACCGGCATTGTAACAGGTGTTACTCCGGGCACAGTGACGATCAGCTATGCGGTGACTAATGCCTGCGGTACGGCTTATGCTACATCGGTTGTAACTGTAAGCGCATCTACAGTTTCTCCGATCACCGGTACTCCGGGTGTATGTGTTGGTACTACATCAGCCCTCACCGATGCAACTCCGGGCGGCACATGGCACAGTGCTAACATATTCGTTGCCACTGTAGGCACATCCGGTATCGTTACCGGTGTGTCTGTAGGCACGGCCACTATCTCTTACACTGTCGGCGGTATTCCTGCCACAGTCGTGGTTACAGTTACCGCTGCGCCTTCGGGTATCGGTGGTGCAACTTCAGTATGTGTTGGTTCAACAGTAACGCTGAGCAACTTTGTTTCCGGCGGAACATGGACAAGCACTGCGGGTGTGGCATTATCACCCGGCTCGGCCTCAAATATCACTGCGGTGATGGGCCTCAGCTCCGGCGCCAATACTGTTACCTACTCATTGGGTACCGGTTGCTACCGCACATTCCCGATCACGGTCAACCCTGTTCCGTTGCCGATCACCGGTACATTCTCCGTATGTATCGGCGGAACAGCACACGTAGCTGATCCTACAGGTGGCGGTATCTCCTGGACAAGCAGCACACCATCTGTGGCTACGATCTCAGCATCGGGTACCATCACGGGTGTTTCTGCCGGGACTACAACCATCACTTACATGATCTCTACCGGCTGTAAGACTACGGCCACAGTTACCGCACAGGCTTGCCCTGCGCCTCATGGTCATGGTACAACAGTTAGCGGCACTACATCTGTGCTCACAGGTACTTCTGTTAATATTGGCGATGAAGTGGTAGGTGGCATCTGGAGCAGCAGTAACACAGATGTGGCTGTTGTAGATGCAATTGGCTTGGTAACAGGTGTAGCTCCGGGTATGGCCAACATCACGCATGTATTTAGCTACAGCGATGGCGAAATAGGCACAACGGTTACTCCGGTTGTGGTTAATGGCCTGCCGGTTGATGTTCGGGTAGTTCCTAACCCGAACAATGGTACATTCACCGTTAAGGGCACAATTGGCACAACTGCCGATGAAGAAGTTTCGCTCGAAGTAACGGATGTGCTTGGTCAGGTTATCTACAAGAGCAAAGTAACAGCTCGCGGTGGCAGGATCAACGAAACCGTAGCCTTGAGTAATTTGTTGGCAAACGGTATGTATATGCTCAATATGCACACCGGAACTGAGAACAAAGTATTCCACTTTGTTATTGAGAAGTAATCATTAGCATTCCATAAACAGAAAGGGGCTCTCATCCGGGAGCCCCTTCTGTTTGTAGATGATGTGGTTCAGACCCCGGTTAGTTTTTATGTGCCACTTATGTTTCCGGCCCTGTTGTTTAAGCAGCATGCAGGTATTAGATTTGTTTCATATTTTCGTGGGGAGTCACCAGTAAATTAAGCAACCGCTAATTTTATATTATATGGACGTACAGGAACAGATCCGGGAATATATTGCCAGCCAGCCTGAACCAAAGCGTAGTGAAATGCACGAGTTGCACCAGCGCATACTTAAGGTTTCACCTGGCGGTAAATTATGGTTCGAGATCGGTAAAAACGCCGAAAATAAAGCGACAAGTAATCCTAACATAGGTTACGGATTTTACACTATAAAATATGCTGACGGCAAGACCCGGGATTTTTTTCAAGTCGGTTTGAGCGCAAACAAAGCCGGTATATCGGTCTATATTCTTGGTCTTGAGGACAAGAAATACTTAGCCGAAACCTATGGAGAAAAAATAGGCAAGGCAAGCGTCACCGGTTATTGCATTAAGTTCAAAACGCTGAAGGATATTAATATTGATGTACTGTTATCGGCGATAGGGTATGGTCTTGGGGTCCGGAAGAAATAGATTAAGCTGACTAGAGTACGACCCAGGCACACCGTTTACCAATAAATACTTCTATGAGATCAGAGGCGAAAACTGCGGTTGAATATTTAAACTCACTGCCCGAAGATCGGGTGGTGCCGATGGATAAATTGTATAAAGCCATAAAGAAGAACCTGCCCAAAGGATTTAGCGAGGGCATGGGATATGGTGCCCTTGGCTGGTCCGTACCCCATAGTTTATACCCGCCGGGTTACCATTGCGATCCTGCGCAGCCTGCCTTTTATGGGTATCGCCTCACAAAAACATTTTATTGCAGTATACCATATGGGCATTTACAGCGATCCTCAATTGCTGAAATGGTTTACCGGCCAATACCCGGAGCATTGCAGGCGCAAGCTGGATATGGGTAAGAGTTGCATCCGTTTCAAGTATATGGACGACATTCCGTATAAACTGATCGGGGAACTTGCATCTAAAATGACCACGAAGGAATGGATCTCGATGTATGAAAAGGTGTTGAAAAAGTGACCGCCTGCTTGTTATTTCCTTAAGATCTTATCCATTGCCCTTCCTTTTGCCACTTCATCAACCAGCTTATCTAAATAACGGACTTTTTGCATCAGCTTATCTTCGATCTCTTCTACGCGGTACCCGCAGATCATCCCGGTGATTTTTGAAACATTCGGGTTCATTTCCGGAGCCTCCGCGAAAAAGGTCTCAAAATCAACCCGCTTATCGATCTGCCGCTGCAACGATTGTTTATCGTATCCGGTCAACCAGAAAATTACGGTATCTAGCTCCTCCTTTGTGTGACCCTTCCGCTCCACTTTTTTTATGTATAACGGATAAACACTTGCAAAGATCATTTTGTACACCCGGGCAGTATCCATTTTAGATGTTTTATTTATCAAAGATAATTGTGGTTCGCCATAAACACTACATGCTCCGGCCAATTGCGGACATAAACTCGTAGCAATCCTGAAAATCCTATGATCCTGAAGATCCGGATCGGGAAAACCTTTGATATTATTTACGATATTTGGCGGGCCATATAAAGGCCATGCAATGACCGAACTGTTTTCCATCGACGCGTTAATAAGCCTTGTCACACTTACACTCCTGGAAATTGTGCTGGGTATCGACAACGTGATATTTGTTTCCATTGTCATGGGCCGCCTGTCGGCCGACAAGCAGCCGGTTGCCCGCCGGGTTTGGATGGTTACAGGCATTGCAGTGCGTGTGCTCTTGCTGTTGTGCCTGGGCTGGCTGGTGCACAATCCGCTGGAGATAAAGATATGGCGCTATACATTCGAGCTTGGTAACCTTATTATGCTTGCCGGCGGTTTGTTCCTCATCATAAAAACAGTTTCGGAGATCCACCACAAGCTGGAAGGTGACGAACAGGAACGCGAAGAAACCGGTAAAGAAAAGGTGGGTACAACACTCGGAAATGCCATTGTACAGATAATACTCATCGACCTGGTTTTCTCGTTCGACAGTATGATCACAGCGGTGGGGCTGGCAAAGCATGTGCAGGTAATGATAGTAGCCGTAGTTATAGCCATGTTCATCATGTTCGTGTTCTCCGGTCGCATATCCGCTTTTATACACAAGCATCCCACGCTCAAGATGCTGGCGCTGTCCTTTCTTGTGATGGTTGGTTTTGCGCTTTTCTTCGAGGGCTTAAAACCTGTTCACCACCAGGAAATACCAAAGGGCTATATCTACTTCGCTATGGCATTTTCTTTTGGTGTGGAGTTGCTCAATATGCGCTTGCGCAAGCCCTCAGCCAAAAAGGTAAAATTGCAGGAGCCTGTAGCACAGGATGAAACGAAGGCCGCGCAAAAAGAGGTATAACACAATTTGTATATCATCTACAGTTACAACCCACGCTGTCCCGGATATCCTGATCTGGTATGGTTTTATTAACGGTTAATACAACAAACAGATGAAGTCATGAAAACGTTGTATAGATATTTTTGCGTGCTGGGCTTGTTGGTCATAGGCCTCACAATTTACTCCTGCCGTAAAAATGCAAATGGCCGCAATACGCTCAACCTGGTCGATGATGCCACAGTGCTTTCCTTATCTGGTCAGCAATACAGCGAGTTCATCGCTGCCAATCCTCCTGTAACCGGCACACCTGCCGCCGAAATGGTGAAGCGGGTAGGCGCAAAGCTTACCGCCGCCGTGCAGCAATATCTGGCCGACAAGGGCCAGGCCAGCCTGGTAAATAATTATCAGTGGGAGTTTAACCTTGTGAATAACAACGAGGTCAATGCATGGTGTCTGCCCGGTGGTAAGATCGTAATATATAGTGGGATACTTCCCCTTATCACCAGCGACTCAGATCTGGCGGTGGTTATGGGGCATGAAATATCACACGCAGTGTTAAAACATGGCAGTGAGCGCATGAGCGAGCAACTCTTGGTGCAGTATGGCGGCGAAGCATTGTCGGCGTTATTGTCGTCAAGACCCGCTGAAACGCAGCAACTCTTCAACAACGCCTATGGTATAAGCAGCACATTAGGAATATTGGCTTTTTCACGTAAGCAGGAAAACGAGGCCGATGAGTCCGGGCTTTATTACATGGCCAGCGCCGGTTACAATCCAAATGCCGCGATCGGTTTCTGGGAACGTATGAAAGCCCAGGGCGGCACCAAGCCTCCCGTTTTCCTCAGCACCCATCCCAGCGATGATCAGCGCATACAGCATATAAAAGACCTGATGCCCCAGGCGCTTACTTATTATCATCCTTAGTGTCCAGGCAAATAATTTCAGTTGCCCCGGCCTTCAGGGGGATGTCATTTAGTTAAGGATTATTGTAAAATACTAGCTCTGAAAGAGCGAAATATACTAGCCGGGGGTGAAGCCCCCGGACATTAAATACACGCAACACAAAACCCTGTAGGGGCGGCATACCCCTTAACTAAATGACATTGGCCTTCTGGTCGGGGGAAGCAAGAATATGAGCGGCTTTAGCTGAAATAAACAAATGCGTATCTGACAAATGTACTGGACAGGACACTAGATTTAATAATACCACTTGTCCCCCTTGTTGCCAGCAATCTTCCAAAAAAGTAAAAAATCAACAGTTGGGCGTATGTCTCCGGCTACGCCCTGGCGGATAGCAATCTTCAGATTGCTATCCGCCAGGTGAGGACAGGCTTTACATCTGCTTTGCAATGCCGTAGCCAACCTCTAATCTATACCGCCATAACGCCCAATCCCTTACCTCAAAAGAAATTTACGTCATATTCCGCCTGCAGTACATGATGTGCCGTATACGCGATATCATAAAACTTCAGTTTTTCCTCTTCATATTTCTTCACGACCTTTGTGCCCGCCGAAGCGGTTTTTCACTGCGAATGAAGTGGTGCCATGCAACCCCATTTTTCAGGCAGCCTTAAATAAGAAAATATTTAGCATCTCCACTTGTGGTCGATGGGTTGCAGAAATCAAAAATTCGTAACCATTAATTGCATAACCATAATGTTCGCACATCTTAAAATCATTCCATCATATTGATCTTAGTTTGGGGTACGATGGGACATTTTGGGGTACAGGTGCGGCACAACGTGGGACATTTGGCTGCACTCGGAAAATCCCCCAAAACCTGCCCGCCGCAGGTAGTCTGGAAGCCAAAATGCCCCACGGTGGGGTATAATGGGAAATGTGAAATAGTTTTAATAAATAGTCTGAAAGCGGCCACAGTACTAAATTATAATAAAAATACAGCAAATATCAAATGCCCCATATACGCGCTTAATATATTTGACAAGTTTGGGGCATTCGGCCGAAACAATAATTTCCGCTTTTCAAAAAAGAGCTATGTATGCCCCAATTTATTTGCATCGAAACTTGCAAATACTTTTAGGTTTTGACTTTGCAACGCAATAGATACTCCCGATACAACTATTCCGCTTTTCAAAAATCCACTTCAATTATACGTTGTACCTTTGTGTAACAATAGAGGTCTAAAGCGTTAATCCCTCGCGGACGTACGACTTATGACTTACGACTTACGACTATGTTAAATACGATAGAAAGCGCTTTAGAAGACATCAGGAATGGCAAACTGGTAATAGTGGTGGATGATGAGGATCGCGAGAACGAAGGAGACTTTGTGACCGCCGCCCGGAACGTAACGCCGGAGATCATCAATTTTATGTCGAAGCACGGCAGGGGGCTCATCTGCGCACCCATCACCGAGCAGCGATGCGATGAGCTGAAACTGGCGTTGATGGTGGCTAACAACACCGTACTGCACCAGACCCCGTTTACCGTATCGGTAGACCTTATAGGTCACGGCTGCACCACCGGCATCAGCGCCCAGGACCGCGCCGCCACAGTGCAGGCGCTCATTGATCCGGCCACAACGCCGGAAGATCTGGGCCGTCCGGGTCATATATTCCCGCTTCGCGCCCGCACAGAAGGTGTGTTGCGCCGCAGCGGTCACACCGAGGCAACGGTCGACCTGGCCCGTCTGGCAGGTTTTGAGCCGGCGGGTGTGCTCGTTGAGATCATGAACGATGACGGAACCATGGCTCGCTTGCCGGAACTGATGGAAATAGCCAAAAAATTTGATCTGAAGATAATATCTATAAAGGACCTTATATCTTACCGGCTGCAGAATGAAACACTCATAAAGGAAGAAGTGCGTGTACAAATGCCCACTAAGCACGGTGATTTTGAGCTGGTTGCTTTCAGGCAGACAAATACCGGTGAAATGCACCTGGCGCTTATTAAGGGCGAATGGGCCAAGGACGAACCAGTACTGGTGCGCGTGCATAGCTCCTGCTTCACAGGCGACATCCTCCATTCCCTGCGCTGCGACTGCGGCGATCAACTGGAGAAAGCCATGGAAATGGTGAATGCCGCAGGCAAGGGCGTGGTGCTTTACATGAACCAGGAAGGCCGGGGTATTGGCCTGCTCAATAAACTGAAGGCTTACAAGCTACAGGAAGAAGGCAAGGATACTGTGGATGCTAACCTGGCCCTCGGCTTCAAAAACGACCAGCGCGACTACGGGGTAGGGGCCCAGATACTCCGTTACCTGGGTGTCAGTAAAATGAAGCTCATGAGCAACAATCCCCGCAAGCGCGCAGGCATAGTAGGCTTTGGCCTGGAAATAGTAGAAAATGTAGCCATTGAAATTGTGCCAAACGAACACAATGAGTTCTACCTGCAAACTAAAAGGGATAAGCTTGGGCATGAGATACTAAACCCCAAAGCCGCCGCGGCGGAGCTTCCCCATATAGAAGAAAAATAGCGAGTTCTTTTTCGAGTGCTTAGCGACCTTTGCGAAAACTTTGTGTTCTTTGCGGTTAAATATGTTTTTAATTAAGTATATACATAACAAGAGTGAGCCCCTTTAGGGGTTGGGGTGCCTATGAAACTACTATTCCTTGCAAACCGTGTACCTTATCCACCGTACCGGGGCGATAAATTGAAGATATTCAATCTGGCCCGGCGGCTAAAGGATAGTCATGAGCTCCACCTGCTCACGTTTGCCCAGACACCCGAAGACCTTACTTATAAAGCCGAGCTGGAGAAGATATTTAAAGAGGTTCATTTTGTCTATCTGCCTAAATGGAAGTCTGCAATCAATTGTTTATCAGCAGCATGGGATAGCAGGCCGCTGCAGGTGCTTTATTTTAGATCGGCTGAATTACAGCGGCAACTGGATGAAATGATCAGTGTTCATAAGTATGATGCCGTTCATGTACAGCACCTGCGGATGTCGCCCTATCTCGCACAACGAAAGGACATACCCCGCATACTGGACCTTCCCGATGCATTCTCGTTATACTGGGAGCGCCGCAAGCAAGTGAAGCGCGGCCTGCTCACCACATTGTTCGAGAATATAGAACAGGGTAGGGTGCTCAGGTATGAGCAGATATTAAAGGAATACGATCTTTCGCTGGTCTGTTCATCAGAAGATTTAGATTACCTGCGCAATACGCATAAAACTAATAATTTACGTCTGCTTCCAAATGGCGTAGATCTTGAGACATTCGCACCGCGCGGTCACGACTATTCGCATTATCATACCATCCTTTTTACCGGGAATATGGATTATGCGCCCAATGTGGATGCGGTAGTTTATTTCACTCAATCCATATTGCCGCTCATACGTGAGAAATGTCCGACGGTTAAGTTCATCATTGCGGGTCAGCGTCCGGTGCAAAAGGTGATGGAGCTGGTTAACGATCATGTTGTTGTGACAGGTTTCGTTAAGGACCTGGCAGCCACTTACAACAGCTCCAGCGTAGTGGTTGCACCTTTAAGATTTGGTGCAGGTACGCAAAATAAAGTGCTGGAAGCTATGGCATTAGGAGTTCCCGTTGTTTGTTCTCACATCGGTTTCGCGGGGCTAGGTATCCAGAGTGGTGAAGGCGCCATTATGCAGACTGATCCCACCGCATTTGCAGGTAGTGTTATTGATCTGCTGCGATCTGAAGAGCTTCGCAGAAAGGTTGGGAGCGCTGGTTTGAACATCATCCGCACCCGCTTCGACTGGGATATAATTGCTAAGCAACTGGAAGGGTACTTTGTTGAACTGAAAACCCCAAACCGCTAAAGGGGCTTCCCCTCATTTGTATTGAAGCAATGGGAACCTTTGGCGAAGCAAGCTCTGATGTTGATGGATATCATCATGCGAAGCCCCTTTAGGGGTTTGGGGTTTTGCCCCATTTCTCAATCACAGTCTCGCTAAGTTCCGGATAGCCGGTATCAGCTTCTACTTCGCTATTGTTTACCCAAAGGATGGAGGGGAACAGTCCGTGCGTGTACTTCATGAATGGCTTTTCGTCCAGGCGCGTATGAGGGACGTCCTCTGCCTGGCTTTCCTTCCAGAAGTCTGTGAGATCGCTTTTCGTGCCGCCGATGACAATATAAAAGGGAAGGGTCGCATTTCGCAAACGCATATTATGGATCTTGAGGCCGGCCTTGCGGCAGTGCGTACATGACGGGCTCAGGAACGCCACTATATGCTTACCTTTCGCCAGATCGATAGCGGGCGCCAATTCCTTATCTGCATACATCTCGGCAAAGTCTATGTGGTAGCGTTTAAATACCGGAAAGAATATATATATGGAGGCAATAGCACACACCACGAAAGTAGCTGCCGATAAATTGACCCACCGATAACTGAACCCCTCATGAAAGCGTATCAAAAGACCGATCACCAGCAGCAACGCGGCGTTCTTGATCAGCGAAGCCGAAGGGCTCATCCAGATGGCATCGCCAAAACAACCGCAGTTTACATTGTTTCCGGCGGTTATCCACAACCAGACGAGATATACACTGAATATGGCAACGAGCGCAAATGCAGTTTTGAGTATCCATTTACCCTTACCAAAGAAGTGCATCACGATCAGCGCTCCCAACCCTGCCTCCAGCCCAGCAAAGAACCGGGCTGTGATCGATGCCAGCCTATGCGATAGGTGCGCCTGGTCTGCCAGGGTATACTCAAAGCTCTGCACCGGGAAGAGCTTGGTAAAAGCCGAATAGAGAAACAAAGCCCCTGTGACAACAGAAAGCACTATCCACATGACCTTTAACGCTCTATTCATAATTACCTGCGAATGCCTGCAAAATTAGGCGGTATCCTACACAATAAGCCAATTTGCGCCGGGCACATCAATAAAAAGTAAAAAGCTACCTTTTTCAGAAGTAGCTTTTTATGAAAAGTAGTGCCTGTTTGTTGGCTGACTAGTTGATAGAACAAGTAGCCGTAGAACCTCCGCTATTGTATGTTGTCTGAGCTGCAGCACAGTCTGTGGTCGCGGTATTCTTTGCAATATTGTTCATCGGCAGATTCACGGTATTAGTGACACCTGCGGTAACGATAGTGCAACGGCATACATAATTGCCTACCGGATTGGTGTCTTTCTTTGTGCATGAAGCAATGACCAATCCTGTCATCAGGAATAAGGTTAGGGCAACTGGTAATAATTTTTTCATAAGATTTTTTTGGTTTGGTTTAAAAATCGTGTTTTGCGAAAGTAGTATTTATTGTCAACTGCGTCATAGTTTTTTGTATCTGTGTTCACTTTTTTTTAATCGACATTGATTTATTATTAATTTAGCAAAAAAAATCGTTATGAAGAAAACCGTTCTATTAGGCCTTGTGGCACTATCGTTTGCTTATACAACAAATATGGGTTGTGTAAAGCCGTCGAGCAATCCGACCAATAATATTGTCTTGCCGAATGTAACTAACTTCTCGGTGAGCGCTACCAACTTTGTGCAGGGGGCCGCGGCAATTATATCCATTGCTTCATCCAGCTTAGGGTCGGGTACTTTCACGGTCAATTACAGCCTCAGCGGTGCAAACAACCTTGTGAACCAGATAGCAACGCTGGTGATGAATGGCGGTGTCGGCACTTTCAGTACTCCGGTGCTTAATGGTGTCAGTTCCAGCTCGGGCACAACTGTGCGCATCAATTCGATTTCTAACACATCCGGCGGTTCTGCTACTCCTACAGGTGGCAATATCACTACGTTCAGCGATTCGTCGGGATTGATGACTGCGACCATAACCGGCGCAAGCGGAGGCCCTACAACCTTCAGGGGTGTGCATGTGGACAGGTCTAACCTGGGCATGCTTTCTATTCATGGGGTTATGTGGGAGCCATGGCTCGTTACAATAACCTTATACATCGACAATTACACCGGCGCACTTGGCACGACGTATTTTAACTCGCATGATGCGTCATCGTTTAATGGCAGCGCATCCTATGGTGTGGCTGGTAATGGTGTTGCTATCTCTAATCTTTCCGAGCATGGGTCTATCACTATTACCTCGGCCACGCCGCTTCTGGCGGGTACCTTTACATATACCAACCAGGATTCGAGTGTGGTGAGCGGTTCGTTCTCCTGTCCTGCACCATAATCGATGCGGAAGTATTCATTGATCATTGATGCGGCCGTGTGCCGCATCAATGGTTTTTATCTGAACCGGCCACCGGTGCGCGGCTGGCCGTTGAGCTTCTTTTCCAGCAACTGGCGGAACTCCCGTTCGGCCTTGTAGAGTGCGGCTAGCTGCTGTGGGGAGATGGTTCTTAAAAAGTGGTCGTTGTATTTGCGTTTCAGGTCTATTACAGCCTGCTGATAGTCGAGGTTGTCGTCTATGTATTTTAACGAGGCGGCATTGTCGGGGTCATTATTCCGATTGTTCTTATACTTGCCGAGATACAATTGCCGGGTTGCTTTTATCTCCTGTTCATATTCGTTATATACGGGCGCAAAGTTGCTGTACTGTGCGGGTGTAAGGTGCAATTTATCTGATAAAAAGGCCATTTTAGCCGCATGAATGCGCGCCACGCCTTCCCGCCCGCCACGTTGAGCGAAGGCATTAGCGCTGCACATCATCAGAATAAAAAATACCTTTACTATCGTTTTCATAATCGTTACTAAATCTCACTTCCGCTTTTCATGGTTGTGCTAATCCAACACATCCCATCCTGTTTCATTGAGGTACTGTTCTATATCGTTATTGTCTATTTGTATGCTGCTGATATCCGTGTTATTCAATGTTCCGTCTACATCCATCGGGTAAGCGCGCAGGTAATCATTTATATCGTCGCTGGCCACAGATGCCAGCATCATATCCGTGCCATTTTGAGTGCCACCGCTAAAGAAAGATATATAGCCACCCAGCGTTATGCACACCAACAACACCGCTGCTGCAGCCCACCTCATCTGACTGAATGCCTTGTCAAGCGCTATCAAAGTGGACGTTTTTTTCGCCGGAGTCGCGCGCTTAGCCGCCGCCAGGGCTTGCCCCGGTAAGGATTCAAAATAACCCGCCGGCACAATATGCGGCATTGTTTTGCTCCATTGTGTGCCTGCTTCTGCCTTAGCGGCCGTCATTATGCTACCTGCCAATCCCTCAAAATAGCCGGCCGGCACGCTGTGCGGCATCGACTTGCTGTAGCTGATCCCCATCTCTGCTGAGTGTTGATCGTCAGCAGGCAACTGCAGTTTGTAAGCTGCCAAACGCTCTTCGAAATAACCATGAGGCAAAGCGTAGGGCATAGCGCGGCTCAGGTTAGCAAGCATGCTGCCCATATCCTTTAGCTCTTCCGTTATTTCATTTGACCTGTTCATATCCCCATTTTTCGCTTTCATTCTATTCCTTACTTTCTCACATTGCCACTATATAAGACAGAATTTTCTATTAAAAGTTTAATCTCCAAGCAGGAAGGCCTCCACCTTCTTAACTGCATGGTGGTAGCTGGCTTTCAGCGCCCCTACGCTGGTATCCAGCACCCCGGACATTTCCTCGTACGGCATTTCATCGTAGTACCGGAGGTTGAAGACGATGCGCTGCTTCTCCGGCAGTGAATGTATTGCCTGCTGTAGTTTCCATTCAATTTTGCCGGGGTCAAAGTCCTTTTGCGCGGTGAGCTGCTCGCTGAACATATCTTCATTATCGCTCAACGATACCGAAGTGCGGCGTTTCTGCTGCTCTATCCAGGTAAGCGCCTCGTTGGTGCCAATGCGGTATAGCCATGTATACAGGTTAGACTCCTGCCTGAACTCACCGAGGTTTTTCCAAACTTTAATGAATACGTTCTGCAGAATATCGTTAGTGTCCTCATGGCTCACTACCATACGACGAATGTGCCAATACAGCCGCTCCTGGTACTTGCGCACCAGTTGTGTAAATGAAGTCTCCTTCAGTTTTTCATCTCTGAACGAGGCCACTAACATATGATCATCTATATGATCAGGGGTATTTGGCATTCGTGTTGTTTGACTGTGTTAAGATACAATAGTTAAATCAGGATTTTGGGATTTTAAGATTCTCAGGATCGACTAATGCCCCATGCCGCAGTAAAAAGAAATTCACAAATGGGACATTGGATTCTGTGGAAAACCTTTGTGGTGGCTGATATTAGTTGTTATTTACATTTCCTAGTTCGGCAAGCTCACTACAGGCTTTATGCCCCACACTGTCTGAACTATGATTTGCATGATTTTTTTGATTAATCTGATTCTGGATTGTTCGGGTAGTTAGGGCGCGTTATAAATTGCGGTGTTTATGTTATGATTTAAATATCACAGTTTTTCAAGAAAAAAAAGTTTGCACAGGTTTTTGTTGATAATCAATTAATTGTGTTCAAAAAATATCACATTAATATCACATTCTTATCACACGGTTTTCGCTGGATTCTTCGCGGTTATAAAAAATAAATTTTGTTGTTATTTATAAGTGGTACTAAGAAAAGTTCCGGAGTGGGATATTGTCATGAAAGAAGGTAAACGCCTTTCTACATAACAAAGGTAGTAAGCAAAACAACACG
>CANJQU010000060.1 GCA_947476485.1 Chitinophagaceae bacterium | reverse complement strand
TCCAATCGGGTATTAAATCCAGAATTTGGCGCAGTAACGGTTTGTTATTATTTTTACTACGTTTGAATAGCCCCATATTTTTGTGTTTTGGTCGTTCTTAACCAAAGGTATGGCCGCTATTCAGGCAAAAAAGTTTCGGATAGTTGTGATAAAACAAGCCGAAAATCAAACTGAATTAAGAAAATACATAGCGATATCTGAAAAATAGAATTAAATAAAAGACGAACAGCGTGCAAGCAAAGGACGACCAACAACTCAACAATAACCCGACAGAAAAATAGCGAACAAAGCACCAACCAATTCAGAAGTTATCTACACTTAACGGCTTTACCAATTCTTACTTCTAACACAACTTACCGTAATTACCTCTACCAATTTTTTCAAATCTTCAATGAAAAGGTTCGAGAAAAGTCCTAACGGGTTCACTAAAAACAAAAGCCACTGAATTTCAGTGGCTTTTTGTTGGGCTTATCTGTCGAAAATCTTTAAGTTATTCATTTTCATTAGCAAAAACGGTTCGAGTCCTAATAGCTTTTCTATATATATCATCACAAAATCAGCATTAATTACAGCGCCAACGCGATGTGAATCATGCCCCTATTTTTTGCTCGTACAATTCCTAATGCCATATTTTGTGAAAGCGGTGTCTGAAAATTTGCGCCAAATGATATTTTTTTGAATGAAGCCTCTAGTCCCAAAGTGCCAAGCAGTAAATAACCACCAGATGCTGCAACGGAGAATTTATTGTCTGTATCCTGCAGTGCTGTTTCAACTAGTGTTCCTGCATTAGGCGCTATTGTTATTTTTTTCTTGATATTGAACTTATAATAAGGCTGTATGCTAACGGTCAGTTTATTGCCATAACGGTATTCATATTTGTTTACCGTATTTATTTTATAGCTGGCTGATGCGTTTACTCCTGCATCCTGCAATCGAAGATCGTACATGACATTCAAAGTAAAGTCAGTACTGCCGGAGCCTAGCTGAAATAGGTTAGCGTTTTGGGTGTTTTGCGCCTTATCTGTTGGGTTATATTTTCCTGTTGGTAATTTCAGTCCTGTTCCAACCCAAAGGCTTTGTATAAGCAGTTTGGAACTAAAAACTGTTCGCTTGCTGTTCAATAGCTGATAGAAGCCTAAAACAGATATATCGCCTAAGCCATTTTTCTCTTTGCTTATATTTTGGTTTGTTCGCTGATTAAAATTGTAGGGCACTGAGGCCATAAGACGAAATCGATGACTAACATTCCATCCGCCCCATAATTCTGCTGTCCTATACGTCTCTTGGCTTGAGAGGTACGTCTGTACTCCGTTTATGCCCAAATGGGTCATAAGGTTATTGTGGCGATAACGAAGCCCTATGATATGTTTATTAAATTCTGGCAATATGCCTACGTAATTACCACCTATACCGCAGCCGCATATGTCGCAAGCATTGACAAGGGATGGCAAGAGTACGAATAGCAGAGATATAAAGTGTCTTTTCACTAGTCATTAGCTTTGAAATTATAAAAAGGGTTCGTTACTCGGCAAAGCGTTTGTCGAGCAAGAAACTTTTATCGTTCAGGGTATTCAGGAAGGTTACTAATTTAATTTTTTCATCAGCCGTCAGTGCCAAGCCGGGTTTCGTATTTTGTTGAAAAGCAGGATCTAAGTTCGGCGTTTGTTGTACTTGGTCGGTATAGTGATTTAAAACACCGTCAAGCGTCAAAAGCCGGCCATCGTGCATATAAGGCGCGGTATAGGCCAAATTACGTAAACTCGGAACTTTAAAGGTGTATTTGTCGGCTTCATTTTGCGTTATTAAGTAATGTCCTTCATCATTTACCGAACTGATGCTAAGCCCATTATTATGGAAAGAATAATCGGTAAACAGAGGTTCTGTATGACAAGCATTACATTTTTGCTTGAAAATGTTGTAACCTTCCTGCTCCTCGGCAGTAAATGATTTTCCCGCATCGCCGCGCGTAATGCTGTCATAGCGACTATTATTGCTTACGCACAAAAGCATGAACTGAGATAGTGCCTTTAGAAAATTGCTTGTAGTGATTTCTTCTGAACCGTATGCCTTGCGAAACAACGCAGGATATTGAGATGAATACCGTAACTTATTAAGTACATTCTCCATTGTTTCATCCATCTCTACATGATTGGTAATAGGTGCTATCGCCTGCAGGTCAAGGTCTACGATGCCGCCATCCCACATAAAACTTGTACTCCACGCCAAATTCATAATTGGCGGCGAATTACGTGTGCCCATTCTATCGAATATGCCATGACTTACAATGTGTCCGTGATGTGTAAAAGCTGACGTTTGGATATGGCAGCTCCCGCAAGAAATCGTACTATTTGCAGAAAGTATAGGATCATAAAACAATTTCTTACCTAATTCAAATCTCTCTTTTGTGATGGTATTGCTGGCAAAGCGATAAACAGGCTCCGGGAAATTCGTTGGTTTTTGAAAGCTAATCGAGGGTGCAATATCATTTTTGTTGCAAGCAGCTATGCCTGCAACAAAAATGATAAAAAATATCAGCCAATGTTTGCGACCCATATCGGTTAGTTTTCAGTATGATCGTGAGTGAACATAGAGGCATAATTGTTTGCCAATGGCACACCCGGCGCAATGGAATGGATCATATCAGTGGTGGCGAAACTTATGTTGACAGAACCATTGATAATTTTCAAAACATCTACCATTAAATGGATGTTGGCACTTTTGGTTTGCTTCACTTTGGCAGTGCCACGAGCTGTGAGATCAAGTGTAATGACTTTAAGGTTATTTGGTGTCGCTGAACTATAACCGCCGAACCCGCCTACATGGTACATAAAGGCTCCACCCATGCCTGTTATAGCCGGCGATGTTCCTTCTAACTTCAGGAAAATGTAACCACTGTTCCATCCCCAGTACATATCTGCGGCTGTTCCAGCGGGATCAAGCACCCCGACACGCTCACTTATTTCTTTCGTGTTTCTAAGGCTGTCAACACCTACCGTAAAAGTTAATGTTTTGTATTCGCCCTCCGGAACTCTCAGTATAGGATCATGTGTAGATTCATCACTTTCATCAATAAGGAAGTAGCAACTGTCTTGTGGCACTGTATAGGTAGTACCGTTAGTATTTGTAAGCACAAAATTACTGACGTAGTATTTTAGCTTAGTAACTTTAAAGTTTTCGCCTGCTGCATTGGTATAGCTTGCGGTATTCAATTGCAGGTCTGATGAGCCTGCGATGTTGTCAAACTCTATAGAAAGTTCGCCTTTAATACTAGTGTTATAGGCTGGTGTTTTATCTTTTTTGCAAGCAGTGAATAAAATTGCAGCAATGGTAATGATTAATAACTTTTTCATATTGTTATAAATATTTTTAATTAAGTAAATAAGATTATAATAGTATTAGAGATCGCCTGAATACGGGCGTTAGCGATAACAAATCGTAAACGTTTTAGCAGAAAAAGTACTGCATATGACAGGTAAACATCACGCTAATTTAGCAGGCCACTAATTAGCCACTTAGATGATGTAAACGTCAGGCAACGGGCATATTAACGCCATGAATTTGCTTTGCGATAAAAAAAAATGAAATATTTATGCTACAGCCGGAGGATGAAATATTGACCGTGGCATACTATTCTCCTTTCCATATTGGAAAGGAGCGTACAGTTGATTTGCCTTTATGAAAAGACAAGTAAAATCTTGTGAAAAGGATTGAAATGCAAATATCAGCTCACTCTTATTCTCTGATTTGCGTTCCGGATTTTGCTGATCTTTCTTTTCTTCCTGCTTCAGCTTTTTCATCATTTGACATTTGCCGTTACAGTGCATATTAGGACGGGTTTTATTCTCACAGTTCTTTGCGTAAGCCTCTGTATTAACTGCATAGTCGAATACAATGATATACCTACTAAATGTTTGTAGAGCGAAGGCAAAAAGAAATACAAAAGTTATTACCTGTTTGAACATTACCGAACAAAGGTAGGATAATATGATGTTATGATGAAGTTTTTATTGGTTGCTGAAAAGAAATTCCGCTTAATATTCACAATGTACAATTAGAAATTAATATTTTAGGATTCACAGTAACGTTGAAGAAACAAGCGATTGAGTAAAGTTCAACAAAATAGCCCCTGTTGTTCGTAATCTTCCAAAACATAAAACATAACGGTTGAGCGTAGTCTCCCGACTACGTTCCAGCGGATGCCAATCTAAGATTGGCGACTCCACTCAAAATGAAAAGAAAGATACCACATTTGTTATACTAAAAATGTTTTACTAATTTTGGTAAAATGCTCATTGCCTATGATCATAAAATTCAACGATGAATACCTCGAGCGTTTAGCAAAGGATGATAAGATCAAAGGCAAGCCAAAGTATGATGCAGAAGTAGTACTTAAGTATAAGAAGACATTAAAGATACTACAGGTGATGCCGCATACCACCGGCCTCAGGAATTTGCGAAGCCTGAATTTTGAAGCATTGAAGGGCGAACTAAAAGGATATTATTCTGTGAGGGTAGATTACAGGTACCGGTTGTTATTCACCATCGAAAAAGACCTGGTAACTATAACCGAAATAATAGTGATCGAAGATCTGAATAACCATTATCAATAGAAGCAGTATGAGACAGTCAAAAGTATTAAGCAAAACAGGAGAGCAAATCGATATACATGTTTTACTGCATCCCGGTGAAGTGTTGGCAGATGAGCTGGAGGCAAGAGGCGAGGTGCGCTCTGCCTTCGCATTGAGAATTGGCATGTACCCCTCACACTTCAGCAATTTACTGAAAGGGAAGCGCGATATATCAGCAAGTATCGCCCTCAAGCTCGAGCATGAATTGAACATACCCGCTGAGTTTTGGCTCGGCCTGCAAATGGATTATGACCTGCAGACAGAAAGAGGTAAAATGGAGTTGTCCTAACCCCTGCGCCTCGACTGCAAAACACACCCTTAATTTTTGTTCAACAGCCCAATCAGGCCGCACGCGCTGCGGGGCCAAATAGAGATTCCCCACAACCACAGCGTAGAGCTATTTTTTTTCCGGCGGAGCCTTTGGAAAAAAATCGCCTTTCTTTTTGTTACTTTTTTGGCGCCTGTCCCGATTGTTTATATCGGGAGCGAAGCAAAGAAAAAGTAAGGTAACGTGAGCAGGATATGCCATGGTTAATGGAACAAGAGGCATATAAAAAAGGATCGAAAGTAAGGTAACGATGGAGGTAGTGAGTAGAGACTGGGATACAACATGGACTTTCCCATTTGAACAAAAAAAGCCCCCACTCCCTCGAATGTTTCGAGGATGCACCGGCGCGGCGTTTGCAACGCCATTTACAAACCCAAACAAAATAATTTTTGATAACCCACTCCCTCAAATGCTTCGGGGATGCACGGGTGCGGCGTTTGCAACGCCATTTACTCGATAAGGGGTGGAGACAGAGGAAGTGCGCGAAGTGGAGTGAGTGGTCTTCATTCTCGAGGCATCATCATAATAGGCCACCAGGATGCGGAAACCTATGCACCGTTCGCCCAGCACATCTACGTCGCAACCGGCATAGCCTACAAACTTGCGGTCGCGGGGGCCTATCTTTTCAATTGCCCGCACTCTCTTTCCTAAATGATCATTGATCATCACCGATTCTTCTATCCGCACAGTAATGATGCGGTCAACCGAGCGGTTAAACACAGCACATGCCCTTTTGCCGGGCTGCTCTGCTATGCCGGTTGCGGCTACAAGCCCGGCCTCGCGCGATGCATTTTCCACTATCATTTTCTGTGCAAACGTTGGCTGAATACTAATAAATATTACGGCAAATAACAGGTATATCCTTTTTTTCATTTTCACTGCTTTTTCTGAGCGAATCCCTTAACTGAGACTCGCAAGCCCTATAGCACTACGACTGTTAAAGCATGAATCGTGCCAACAGGTGGAACGCTGCTGCGTGCACAAGAAATTAAGCATCCACGGTACCAACTCCCGCGAATGTCACACTGGCGCTAGGTCTGTTGCCCGGCTATGTTCGCAGCGGACTCGCCGCTATAGTTTAGCCTCCCGATGGCTATCGGGATTGTATCCGGCGTTCTGCACTCATTCAATGGTACCTCCACTCAACAACGCAATAAAATCCCCACTAATATTTCTCCCAAGATTCGGCAAACCACTCCAAAAATCGACTTCGCAATATCTGCAGGGATCTGTAACATATTTACCCTTGCTATTCACTCCATTACCTCGAAATTTTTTTACATCATATCCACCAGGCAGCATATGATATACCGTATACGCAATATGATAAAACTTCAATTTTACGATCTCCAAAAATCATCTGAACTTTGTTACCGCCGAAGCTGTTTAGCGGAGGAGGGTGCAGCCCAATCAGGCCGAACCTGCTGCGGGGCCATATAGAGATTCCCCACAACCACAGAGTAGAGCTTCTTTTTTTGCGCGGAGCTTTTTTTGGAAATCTTCCTGGGCATCCGTGGGTGAATGAGTGTAACTCTGTAATTCTGAAAATTCTATAATTCCGGAAATTCGGGTTCAGACAATGGGGTACGATGGGGCATTTTGGGGTATGAATGTGGCGTAGATGGGAAATGGGTAATATTTATAATAACACCCCCGAAACCAGCCACAGTAAAGGGACACAGAATTTTCGGGCAAACGGAATGCCCCATTTTTGACATTTTTTATTTATCAGAAAATTGGGGTACTATATAATAAACCGGAAGTGAGCAATACCAACCACACGCTCAATTTTTATTCCGCTTCATAGAAAACCTGGCGCGGGAAAACATCCCATTGAACTAGCGTCAAATTGAATTTATAAGATACACACGAGCCATGTTCGGCTAAAGCCGCGCATCGTTACTAATCTCCCAAACGCAAATGAAGAACAACCCATGATATCTGTTAATATTTAGCCTGAAAATTTGAAATGTGCTGGCTGTAAGCGAAATTTATAGGAATATATTTGTTTGATGAGGTTATTCCGCGGTGTTTTCTTAATTGCTATAGCTTTTTTATTTGTCGTTGGCAGTTCATATACCCAGGCTAAGGGTAAGCCGAAGGCTGTGGACAATACTGCAGCCAGGAATCGCTGGGTGGATAGTGTGTATAACAAACTGACGGCAGAGGAACGTATCGGCCAGTTATTTATGGTTGCGGCATATTCGGGCGGTAAGAACTATAACGAAGAACTGGTGACCAAATTAGTGACCGACCACCAGGTAGGCGGACTGATATTCATGCAGGGCGGCCCGGTACGGCAGGCAATGCAGACGAACAAATACCAGCACCTTGCCCAGGTGCCGCTGCTGCTGGCAATGGATGCAGAGTGGGGTATAGGTATGCGGCTGGACAGCCTGAAAAATTTTCCCCGGGAGATGATGCTGGGCGCTACGCGCGATACGGAGCTTGTGTACCGCGTTGGGGCGGCTATTGCCCACCAGTGCAGGCGACTTGCGGTAAACATAGATTTTGCGCCCGATGTGGACGTGAATAATAATGCGGCCAACCCGGTTATTAACTCGCGCTCATTTGGTGAAGATAAAATGTGGGTGGCAAAACTGGGGACAGCTTTTATGCGGGGGCTGCAAAAGAACGGTGTGATGGCATGTGCCAAGCATTTTCCGGGACATGGCAATACAAGTGTGGACTCGCACAAGGACCTGCCGCTGGTGCCGCGCACTGTGGAGCAACTGGACAGCACCGAGCTTTACCCATTCAAACAACTGATAGCCGCCGGTGTTAAAAGTGTGATGGTGGCCCACCTGGAAGTGCCGGCACTGGATACGTCGGCCCATGTGCCCACAACCTTATCGAAGAACGCGGTAACAGGCCTGCTGAAAAATAGGCTTGGTTTTAACGGGCTCATTTTTACCGATGCACTGAATATGCAGGGCGTTACCAAGTACTTTCCGGCGGGAGATGTGGACCTGCGTGCTTTTGCGGCGGGCAATGATGTGCTGTTGTTTTCGCAGGATGTGCCGGTGGCGCTTGGTAAAATAAAGAATGCCATAGACAGCGGGCTCATCCCTAAAGAGCAACTGGAAGCAAGTGTAAAAAAAATACTGGCTGCAAAGTATGAAGCAGGCCTGCATACCTGGAAAGACGTTGATACAACGAACATTACCGGCGATCTGAATAAATATGTAGACACCTTCAGGGCCATGGTGGCTAGGGCTGCGATAACCGTGGTGCGGGACGACAACCAGGCGCTGAAACGGATAAATGAGAATATGCGCATTGGCTATGTGGGCGTGAATGCAACCAGCGCTGTGCTGTATGAAAAGCTTAACGACGAGTTTAACAATATAAAGGCGGAATGGCTGCCAAAGGGCAGCCCTGCAGATACCGTGCAGAAGATACTGGATGGTATGCCGAAGTATGACATGACGATCATTGCCGTTCATAACCTGAGCTTTGCGCCCGGAAATAATTATGGATTGGGCGATGAGGCGGTGGCGTTCCTGCAGCAGGCGGGATGCCGGAACAATGTGCTGGTGGTGCTGATGGGCAATGCTTATGCCACGCAGTATTTCTGCGGGGCGGGATCTGTGATCGTAGGCTACGAAGATGATACGGTTACTGAGCGAACGCTGGCGAATATGCTGCTGAAAAAAACGAAAGCAAAAGGCAAGCTGCCGGTGACAGCGTGTATGAACGGGCTGAGCATATGCCCTGCACCACCGAGGCCTGTTGTAGTAGCCAAGGAGTCATCAAACGAGCTGAGGAAGGTATTCTACCCTTCGGATGCCGGTGTAGTAGAACAAAAGGCGCTCGACAGGCTGGATATGTTCATGGCGCGGAATATTGCTGATGGTGTTTTCCCAGGCTGCAGGGTGCTGGCCGCGAGGAACGGGAAGGTGTTTTATGACAAAGCCTTCGGTTTTACCCGCTACGATAAGATGCACCCCGTGGATACGAATATGCTGTATGATATGGCGTCGTGTACCAAGGTGCTGGCAACTACGATGGCAGTGATGCGGCTGTATGAGCAAGGCAAGCTGGACCTGGACAAGACGCTGGGCGACTACCTGCCACAGGCAAGGGGCACCAATAAAGCCGGCCTGCACATAAAGGATATATTGCTGCACCAGGCGGGGCTGAGGGGATGGATACCTTTTTATAAAGAAACGGTGGAGAACGATGGAAAACTGAAGAGTGACCTGTACCGCAAAACACCAACTGCCGGTTATGGCATACAGGTGGCCAAAGATGTATATCTGCGCAGCGACTATATAGACACGATGTGGAGCAGAATATATGCCAGCCCGCTGGATAATGCGGGGAAGATGGTGTATAGCGACCTCGACTTCTTTTTCCTGGCGGCGGTGGTGAAGCAGATCACCGGCCACACGATAGATAAATATGCGGAGGAGGAGTTTTACAAGCCGATGGGGTTGAAGCGCATTACTTACCTGCCGCTCGCCAGGTTTGATACATCGCAGATCGTACCTTCTGAAGCAGAAATTACTTTCCGCAGCCAGGTGTTGTGGGGGTTTGTACATGATCCCGGAGCAGCAATGCTGGGCGGCGTTGGCGGCCATGCGGGATTGTTTGCCTCGGCGCATGATGTTGCGGCTATCTTCCAGATGCTGCTGAATAAGGGAGTGTATGGGACAAAGCGCTTTTTTAAACCGCAGACCATAGAAAAGTTTACAGCGTATAACACGAAACTAAGCCATCGCGGGCTGGGCTTTGACAAACCGCTGCCCGAGGCAGATGAGTCGGGGCCTGCGGGTGAGCGGTGCAGCGGCTTTGCCTTCGGGCACCAGGGCTTTACCGGTACCTGCGCATGGGCAGACCCCGCAACTGGGGTGGTGTTCGTGTTCTTATCGAACCGTGTGTTTCCTTCCGGGGCGAATACAAAGATCACCAAGCTTGGGGTGCGGACTACGGCGCAGGATCTTATCTATGAGGCGCTAGGTGTGCCGGTGGACCATAACAGGCCGGTGGTTTATAAAAGTCAAACCCCCTGAGCCCCCCCTAAAGGGGGAACCATTAATTTGGCCTCGGCACAGATTTCAGCTTCTGATAGTAATTGGACTGAATGCTTTTTTACTGCAGCCGATGCATCAACTTCAATTGTTGTAAGAAACTGTTAAAAGTTATTCTCTAACCCCTTTTCTAACCTCTTCTGTTGGGGATTAATCAGGCGTTGTTTCGTTCCTTTACAGTATGGCTGTTTTTGCCACGAAGGCGAAGCCAGCTTCACACACACAATTTTATGAAATACTTTTTTATTGCAAGTCTGCTGTTGTTATGCAGTTTTCAGGGTATGGCACAGGGCTATACGGTAAAGGGATCGGTGACGGATACGCTGAATGCTGCACAATTGCAGCGGGCATCAGTGGTGCTCATACGTACTGAGGATTCGGTGATACAGGCGTTTACGCGCACTAAGGCGGATGGTAGTTTTATACTGAAGATCCCTAAGCAGGGCAAGTATGTATTGCAGGTGACGTTCCCCAGTTTTGCTGACTATGTGGATGTTATCAATGTAAAGAAAAGCGTGACGGACTATGGGGTAATACCGATGGTGTCTAAGGAGCACTTGCTCAAAGAGTTTGTGCTAAGGCAGCAGGTAGCAGCCATAAAGATAAAGGGTGATACTACGGAATACATGGCCGATAGCTTCAAGGTAAAGGAAGGGGCTACTGTTGAGGATCTGCTGAAGCGGCTGCCGGGCATACAGGTGGATAAGAACGGGCAGATAACCGCGCAGGGCGAAACGGTGCAGAAGATCCTTGTGGATGGTGAGGAATTTTTCTCTGATGACCCTAAGGTGGTGACGCAGGGCCTGCAGGCAAATGCCGTAGAAAAGGTACAGGTATATGATAAGAAGAGCGACCAGACAGAATTTACGGGCATTGATGACGGGCAGAAAACAAAGACGATAAACCTGGAGCTGAAGGAAAACATGAAGAAAGGCTACTTCGGGAAGATAGATGCAGGGGGAGGGACAGATGGTTACTTCCAGGACCAGGGCATGATCAATGCATTCAGGTCGAAGCGCCAGTTCTCGGCATTTGGCATTATGTCGAATACCGATAAAGTGGGCCTGGGCTGGCAGGACAAGAATAGTTTCAGCAGCGGCAGCGGGGTAACGGAAATAACCGACGAAGGCCAGGTTACAGTGACATCGAACAGCAGCGCAGAGGATATAGCCGGGTGGGATGGCAAGTATAATGGTGAGGGATTTCCTAAGGTGTGGACCGGCGGCCTGCACTTTGCAAATAAGTGGCAGGACGACAAGCAGCATGTTACCGGCAATTACCGCTACGCTATGCAGAACGTGGACGTGGAGGGAACGACTGTAACCCAGAACCCGCTACCCAATGACCAGCAGAGCGTCATACGACAGAAGAAGAATCAATTCAGCAAGGGTGACCGCCATGGGCTTGATGGCATGTATGAATGGAAGATAGATTCCCTGACCTCAATTAAAATAACGGCAAATGCGGGGGAGAAAAGCACCGACATATCCACGATGTACAACAGCACGACAATGCTGCAGGATTCAATGCTGTCTAACGATAACAGCAGAAAAGTAACGAGTAATGCAAATGGAGATTTTATAAATGCAGACCTGCTCGTAAGGAAAAAGTTCGCTAAGAAAGGAAGGACGCTGTCGGTGGATGTGAAGGAAAATTATAAGATTTCTAAAAGCGAAGGGTACCTGACGTCTTTGACTGATGTTTATACGGATACAATACCCAGCGTTATTCCATCTTATGTGAGCCAGCGGAAAAGCAGCAATGTAAACACATTGGCTTTTAATACCAAGGCCACATATACAGAGCCGCTCTCTAAAGTGGCATACTTGGAGGTAGATTACGGCATAACATTGAACAACAGCAATTCCACGAGCAAATCGTTCGACAGTACTGCTCCCGGCCAGTTTAACACACTGAATACTTTTTACAGCACAGATTATAAGTACAATATCCTAACGAATATGGGTGGCGCGGCGGCGCGTTTTGTCTTTAAGAGCATCAATTTTTCTTTTGGCAGTGATATCTCCAATACTGTATATCATCAATCCGATGCGTTACGCCCGGGTTCATCAGATCGCAATTATGCATACCTGAACTTTTTCCCGAAGGCTACGTTTGTTTATAAGGTGGGCAGGGAAACGAACTTCCGGTTCAACTACCTGGGTAGTACCACACAACCTACTATCGACCAGGTGTCGCCGCAGTATCAAAATACGGATCCTACCAATCAGACGGTGGGCAATGAGAGGCTCAGGCAGCAATTCACGAATGCGTTCAGTATAAGGTTCAATAACTTCAAGATACTGTCTCAGCGGTTCTTATTCGCGAGCGCCAGCTTTAATGTGATGAATGATGCCATTAGTACCAATACAACGAATATTGGCGGTATACGCAAAACACAATACGTGAATGTGAACGGCAATTACAATGGCTTTGCGTTTCTGGGGTATGGCTTTAAACTGAAGAAAATAGACCTGCAGCTAGGCGCTCATATCAGTACAGGTATCAATCATATCAACAGTTACATAAATAATACGCTTAACCAAAGCGACAATAATACGTACAGCGTCAGACCGGGCATAGAATACTTTAAGGATAAGAAATTCAACATTGAGTTTAACCCATCTGTTACCTACAACAATAATAAGTCTACCATTACAGCATACAGCACCAGCTACTGGACGAGCAACAATGAGCTTACAGGCACTGTACAGTTGCCCTGGAAGCTGGAAATTGGCGCGACTGTGAACTGGTTCCTGCGCGAGCAGACAACGTTGTTTTACAAAGGGAATAATGTGCTGCTGTGCAATGCCTATATAGGCAAGAAGCTACGCAAGAAGAGCGATATAGAGATACGGGCTTCTGTGTTTGATATTTTTAACCAGAACATTGGTTATGAGCGGAGCGGGCAGGCAGGCATTATTACTGAAGAGAGCTATAATACGATCAGGCGGTATGGAATGCTGAGCCTGATATGGAATTTCTCGCATACGCCGGCCGGCGCGCCGCCGCCAAGCGGTGGAGGAATGATGATGATGAGAAGGTAAGTTGGTAAGAGATAAGAGATGGGTTGATAAGTAATAAGTTGATAAGTGAGTTGTGCGAGTCAATCACTGCTGAGGGCGCACCTACATTTTGTATTAATAATCGAGAGAAAAAACAGGGTTATGAAGCGAATATTTTTGACGGTGAATATGTTGGTTTGCGCGGCCATGGCGGCTAAGGCGCAATATACTACAATGGGCAAGATAGAGTATGAGCGTAAGGTGAATATCTACGCCCAGATGAAGGAAATGGAGGAAGACCAGGGTACCAGCCAGTTCATGGAGCAGATGAAGTCACGGATACCGAAGTTCAACAGCTCTTATTTTGACATGGTATTTGATACCTCAAGAAGTATTTATAAGCCCGGCAGAGAAGTGGAGGGGAGCGTGTTCAAAATGTTTGGAGGAGGGCCTGCAACTGAGAATACTGTGCTTACGGATTTTACAGCCAACAAGATAAAGGCGAATAAGAAAGTGTTTGAACAGAAATTTTTTGTAGAAGACACGATAAGGAATATAGAATGGAAGGTGAAGGATGAACTGCGGACGATAGCGAATTTTAAATGCCGCAAAGCTGTAGGCCGTATGTGTGACTCGGTTTATGTTGTGGCGTTCTATACGGAAGATATTGTTGTAAGCGGGGGGCCTGAGATGTTTGGTGGTCTGCCGGGCATGATCATGGAACTGGCCATACCGCGTCTGCACACTACATGGACAGCGGACAAAGTGGAGCTGATAGCGCCGAAGGAGACAGATTTTGTGATAGCAGAAAAGGGGAAGAAGGTGACTGAAAAGGAACTGTATGAGTCGCTGCTGGAGAGCTTTAAGAGCTGGGGTAAGATGGCGCCGAGGAATATCTGGTGGTCGGTGTTATAGTTGATTGATCTGTTTAACCGCGAAGGCGCCTGGACGCAAAGAAGCTGTTTGCCTTAATTCGATTTTAAGCCCGCATAGTGCCAGCGGTTTTTCGCACCAGTTATGCGCGAGCCATACGGGTGGTGGGTAGCCCGCTCCGGGGCATATGTTCATGGGAAATGTTGTTTTCTACTCAGCGGGAGCTGTTATCGGAGCACTCCATATTGCCCTAAGTAAGCTCGGTCCATTCTTGCCGGTTCAGCACGTGAAAACAGGGGGCATGCTGCCCAGGTCATTGCAAGTTTTCTTTACACAACATAGTGATCTTCATTTAGTGCGCCTTTTTAACCATTCGTGCCCAAACATTGCAGGCATAAAAAAAGCGCTCGTGAGAGCGCTTCTTTTATTGGGAGTTTTGTTGCGTTTCTATCTGAAATTGTAGTTGTTGAGGTCTTCGAAACGTGGGCACATGATCGGGTCGCGTGGGTTTTTCCTGTGGTTGTAATTACCCCTGATGTAAAGCGAAATTTCGGTTGCGCCTGCACTCGAAACGGCAGTGCTGGTGATCAGCGAAGAATTAGTAACATCGTAAGAAATGCCTACTGCTACATCCTTGTAATCGATCTTTAAAGTTGGGATGATAGCATCTCCGTAGCGATAGAAGCAACCGAGAGAGAAAGCGAAAATGCTGGGGAGGCCGACAGGAACACTACGGTAGGTGAACATACCGCCCATTACTGCTTCGCTGTATGGTTGCATCAGGCAGTAGTTGATATGAGCGGTGAAGCCAAACTGCTGGCTGAAGGCTGTATGGAAGCCAGCATTGAACGACCACTTAAGCGGCAACTTAACCAGGACGTTGCTGCCGTTAAATGTTTCGGTAGGTGCATTGAGATGGTAGCAGCTTGCACCAAGGTAATAGTTAAAGATACCGGTCTGGTCGAGCGAGCTATTAAGACTAATACCTGCGCCGAGGTCATAGTTGTGCAGGCTTTTGAACGGCAGCAACTCACCGGTGGGGTTATTGGGCTGATACCCGTTGTTTAACCACTGTGTGCTGGTGGTCATCTTGCTCTGATCTACGGAGCGGGTAATATAACCCGCTGCAAAACCTACCGACAGGTAGGAGTTGTGCTGATCTTCCAGCGCCTTGTTATAGCTCACAGACGGATAAACCTGCATGCTTGTAAAGTCGATGGAGCCGGCTTTGTCGTAAGTGGCAACTAGGCCGAAGCTTACGTAGTCTCCGATCTCACGGTTCACAAGTACGCGGGTCTCTCCCGACACCATGGTTGTAGTGAAGGGCACCGACACCGTGCTCCACTGGCTGCGGTAATCAATGCCAACTTTGTAGTCGCCACTGAAAATGCCTGTGAGCGCTGGATTACGGAGTATCGCATTCTCATAGAACTGTGAAAAATGGACATCCTGTGCATTGCTGTTAACTCCCAGCCCGAGCAATACGCTGACTGATAAACCGGTTAAATAACGCTTCATTTTATCTGTTTTAATTATTTTGAAATTCATCTTTTTTATCGAACTATAGAAACATCACCCTTGAAACTAAATGGCTGCTCGCCTATTTCACAGATCACTTCGGCTACGTATACGAACACATCAGGCTCCAGCATCATTCCCTTATAAGAGCCATCCCATCCGGCACCCGGATCATTTGGCTGGCTGTTGAGCGACTGGAACACCAGCTCACCCCAACGGTTATAAATGCTGAACCTTACTATTGAAGTAATACCATGCGCGCTGATGTAGAAGCGATCGTTTGCTCCGTCTCCGTTTGGTGTGAAGGTGTTAGGTATGAATACCTGGCTGCCATCACAGAACAGATTAATAGTGACACTGGCGTTAGACGAACATCCGTAATTTGATGTTGCCGTGAACGTATATGTTGTAGAAGCAGTAGGCGTAGCGACCGGAGCAAAGCACCTTTCGCACGATAGCCCGTAGCCCGGCGTCCATATATAGTCTGCCAGCAAGACCTCATTACTTATGCTGGCAGTTAGCTGCACGGAAGTTCCGGCAGAAACAAGGACAGACTGTGATATGGTAATTGCCGGTTGCGGCTGCACATAAACTATAACACGCTGTGTATCGGTGAAGCAGGCGTTCTCTTTTATGATCACTGAGTATTCAGTAGTCGTGTCCGGGCATGCAACCGGTACCGGGCTGTTTGGATCGCTGAGGCCTGCAGATGGGTACCACAGGTAGTACTCAGGATGCGAACCGTCTACGCTGGTGCTGGTGGCGATCAGTTGCGCACAGCGACCGAGACATATAATGGTGTCATTACTGATCGTATTCCTGGTCGTATCGAGTACGGATACAGGAACGAGTACTGAGTCACGACAACCATGTATGCTGGTACCTATAACATTGTAAACCAGGTTCTGTGTGTCTGATGCCCAAACCGTATCACATGTGTAGCAAGACAGGAACGCGTGCGGGAACCATGTGTAAGTGGAAGCGCCCGTAGCGATAAGCCTTGTAGAGTCTCCACGACATACATAAGTCGGGTTCGGGCTCACCTTCACGATAGGGAGTGGATTAACCGTAACTGTGAACGATGTGCTCCAATGACAACCGAACGAATCGACCGCGGTAGCCGTATAGGTTGTAGTCGTAATTACGCGGCTGATGGTGGTATCACAGATCAGGCAGCTTAATCCAACGGCTGGCGACCATGCAAACAGGCTGCCGTTAAAACCGGAAGCAATAAGCGTATCGGCTTCGCCGGCACATATGCTGTCCCTGCCGGTAATGTGGATATTCAGCAGCAGGCTGTCAACGATCACGTTAACAGTAGCCTGGCTGGAGCAACCGTATTGTGTGGTGCCTGTAACTGTATATATGGTTGTAAAGATCGGGTTTGCCGTAACTGTGCTGCCGGTTGTTGCCGAGAGCGATGTCGGTGGAGTCCAGGTATATTGTCCCAAAGTACCGCCCGGAGTTGCTGCGCCGGATGCTATAAGTATCACCGAGTCGCCAAGGCAAAGCTGTGCATTTGGCAGGCGGGTTACTGAGATCACCGGTATCGGGTCTACTGTGAACGTAAACTGTACGAAACAGCCCGTTGTCGGGAAGGTATAGAAGATGGTGTCCGTGCCGGGTGAAATAGCCGTTACGACACCGGTAGCCGAACCTATGGTAGTGATGGAAGTGTTGCTTGCGCTCCAAACGCCGCCAGGCGAAACATCGCTCAACGTGCGCGTGAAACCGTCACACACCCTATGTGAACCAAGGATAGCTGTGGGTACCGGGTTGACGGTGATCACCGTAGTAACCGTACAGCCCTGGTTGCTGGTATAGGTAATGGTTGCCGTACCAGCCCGGACGCCGGTGACAATGCCGGTAACCGAGTTGATGGACGCTGTATCGGTATGGTTACTGCTCCATGTACCGCCTACACTTGAGTCGCTAAGCGTAATAGTGCTGCCGACACAAACAACACCTGGGCCTGTTATAGCCGGAGGCAACGGGAATACAGTTATGCTGTCTGTAATAAAGCACCCGGTCGGAAGCGTATATGTAATGATCGTGCCCCCCGGTGAATTACCTATGATCCATGCGGCAGTATCTACAGCCAATGGGCTAACTGATGCTATGGTTGGATCGAGGCTGGTCCATGTTCCGCCATGGCTGGCATCAGACAGCATTACGGAGTCGTGCAGACAAACAGTATTGTTACCGGTGATGATATTTGGTGTCGGATTAACTGTTACTATAGCCGTTGCAATACAACCTGTATTTGTGATCGTATAGGTAATTGTGGTGGTGCCTGAATGTATGCCTACTACCACTCCGGATGTATCGTTGATGGTTGCAGTATCTACGAGGCTGCTGACCCATGTACCGCCCGGAGTAGCATCGGTAAGGGTAATAGAAGCACCGATACAGATCGGAACTGATCCGCGAATTGTATCAGGCAGCGGGTTAACTGTAACCTCCTGGGTGATCTCGCAACCGGTTGGTAATGTATAAGTGATGATGGCCGTGCCAACGACAAGACCAGAGACAACACCGGTAACAGTATCAATAGGTGCAACTGTAGGGTCGCTGCTGGTCCACGTGCCTAACGGATCAGCATCTGTAAGGGTATTCGTTGTTCCCAGACAAACACTGAAGTTGCCGTTGATAGGAGATGGCAGCGGATTAACTGTAACCGTAGTGGTCACAAAACAACCTGTAGCAAAAATTGTATAGGTATCTGTAACTACTCCGGCAGAAATACCGGTTGCCACACCTGTACCGAGGCCAATTGTCTCCCTGGAAGTATCACTGCTGCTCCATGTGCCGCCTGGTGTTGCATCTGTAAGCTGGATGCTGGAACCAACACAAACCTGGTTTGGACCAGTAATAGGCAATGGCAGCGGATCAACTGTAACTGTACGTACAACGAGACAGCCTGTAGCTATGAGGTTGTAGGTAATGGTAGTTGTACCAAGGGTAAGACCAGTAACACAGCCCGTGATGATATCGATGCTGCCAACAGCAGGATCGCTGCTGGACCATGTACCGCCCGGTGTTGCATCACTGAAACAAACTGTGGTGCCGATACAAACGTGTGGGTTACCGTTTATCGGGTTAGGTAATGGATTAACTGTCACTATGGCCGTAGCGAGGCAACCTGTGCCTAAAGTATAGGTTATTTCGGTAGTGCCGGCGCTGATACCGGTTACAACACCAAATGCATCAATAGAGCCTACAGCCAGATCACCGCTGCTCCATATGCCACCCGGCGTTGCATCGCTGAGCGCAGTAGAAGAACCTTCGCAAACAACGAGGTTGCCGGTGATTGGAGCCGGTACCGGATTGACAGTAACTATTATTGTAGTGATACAGCCGGTAGGCAGCATGTAAGTGATAATAGCTGTACCTGCCAGAACTCCGGTAACAACGCCTGTGCCCGAACCGACAGAAGCAATCGCTGGGTCACTGCTGCTCCATGAGCCGGAAGGTGTAAGATCGCTCAATGTGATGGTAAGGCCTTCGCATACAACAGGTGTACCGAGTATAGCAGAAGGTAGCGGATTAACCCTGATCACAATAGTATCCGTGCAACCAAACGGTGAAGTAGCGGTGATGATCGTTGTTCCAGCGCTAATGCCGGTAACTAAACCGGTAACAAAGTCAATTGTGGCAACAGCAGTGTTGCTGCTGGTCCAGGTAACACCAGCAGTGGCGTCAGTGAGCGCGGTGGTAAGACCAACGCAAACGCTGTCAGTACCTTGTATCGGGCTGGTAGCTTCAACGGTAACGATCGCGGTTGCGATACAACCGGTAGGCAATGTATAAGTAACTGTTGCAGTGCTTCCGCCAACACCGAGGCCGGTAACCACACCCGCAGCATTGATAACCGCAATCGGCCATAATGGAGGTGCAATACTCCAGGTGCCTCCCAGTGTTGAGTCGCTAAGAGCGGTAGTAAAGCCCTGGCAAACATGAAGGTTGCCGAGTATTGGCGTAACAGGATAAACAGTTATTGCCTTTATGGATACACAACCAGGGCCATAAGAATAGCTGATGATCACAGTACCAGAATTGCCAGCGATAACCTCGCCTGTGCTGGAAACTGTAGCAGTAGTTGTATTGCTGCTGCTCCATACACCACCCGGAGTGGCATCTGTAAGTGCGATAGAGTCGCCCTGGCAAACAGTAGATGGGCCGGTGATGGGGCTCAGTGCAGCAACCGTTACGATAAGAGTAGCAGTACAGCCTGAAGGCATTGTATAAGAAATAATGGTTGTTCCGGCGCTAACTCCGCAGATAGTACCGGTGGCTGCTACCGCGGTGGCTACAGCAGGGTTGCTGCTGCTCCATGTGCCGCCAAGCACCGCATCAGTGAATACAGAGCAGGTACCGATGCAAAGCGAAGTTGTGCCGTTAATGAGGCCCAATGGGTTAACGGTAACCACAACAGTAGTGATACAGCCTGCAGATGTTACATAAGATATAACAGATGTACCAACACCAACGCCTGTAATATTACCAAAGGCATCAATGGTTGCAACAGCCGGTACGCTGCTGCTCCAGGTACCGCCCGGAACTGCATCGCTCAAAGTGGTAGTCTGTGTCTGGCAGAGGTTGGTAGCACCGCTGATAGGCGCTAACGGATTAACCGTTACTACTGCAGTAACGAGACAACCCGTACCGAGCGCATATGTGATCGTAGCTGTGCCCGGAGCGACGCCGGTAACAACACCGGTCAACGAACCGACAGTTGCAACGAAAATGTCGCTGCTGGTCCATGTTCCGCCTCCTACGCCGTCAGACAAAGTAGTGGTCTGACCAACGCATACTGTGAGGTTGCCGGAAATAGCTGCAGGTAAAGGATAAACAGTTACCACCAATGTAGTAGTACAACCAGATGGCAGGATATAAGAAATTGTAGTAGTGCCCGGAGCAATACCTGTTACGATGCCAGCGGCGTCAACAGTACCTATGCCGGGAACGCTGCTGCTCCATGTGCCACCCGGGGTAGCATCAGAAAGTGCAGTGGTAAGGCCCGCACAAACTGATGCGGTGCCGGTGATGGGAGAAAGTGCATTAACAGTGATCACCGTTGTAGTGATACAACCTGTGGAAAGCATGTATGTTATTGTGGCGGTACCTGGGTTAGACCCTGTAATAATGCCGGTTGAAGCGCCCACAGTAACCGTAAGGTCGGTGCTGCTCCATGTGCCGCCAGGTGTAGCGTCAGTAAGTGTGATGGACTGGCCAACGCATACTGAGCTTGCACCGAGTATTGCGGTCGGGTTCGGATTTACTGTAACAACTATTGTATTGATACAGCCGGTAAGTAAAGTATAAGTAATGGTAACAGTGCCCGGAGCTATGCCGGAAACGATGCCTGATGATGAGCCGATGGATGCGATAGAAGGATTACTGCTTGTCCACACGCCGCCGCCGGTGGCGTCCGTTAATGTAGTGGTGAGGCCAACACAAACTGCCGGTGTGCCGTTGATCGGCAGCGGGTTTGGATTAACAGTGATAATTGTATCTACATAACAACCGGTAGGCAATGTGTAAGTTACAACGGTAGTACCCGGTGCAATACCAGTAACAATACCTGTGCCGGAACCGATGGTGCCGATAGCCTGATCGCTGCTGCTCCATGAGCCGCCCGGAGTCAGGTCGCTGAGGGTAGTAGTTAAACCCTGGCAAACAACGAGGTTACCGTTGATGGGTGTAGGTAACGGATCGGTAGTAACTGAGTAGTAAGCTGCGCAGCCAGTAGGCAACTGGTAAGTAACAGTGCCTGAGCCAGGAACCTGGCCGGTAACGATACCGGTAGAACCAATGGTAACATCAGTGCTGCTCCATACGCCGCCTGGTGTGGCATCGCTGAGCTGAATAGTGCCGCCATAAGCGCAAACGTGTGTTGGACCTGTGATCGGTGCAGGGTTCGGGTTAACAGTAACTGTTAACACCGCAACGCAACCTGTGGGAAGCGTGTAGGTAATATTAGAAGTACCGACAGAAACAGATGTTACGAGGCCAAAACCATCTACAGTAGCAACACCTGTATTGCTGCTGCTCCATGTGCCGCCTGTCATAGCGTCAGTCAGCGAAGTAGTTCCGCCGAGACATATGCCTGGGGTGCCAGTAAGCGGTAATACAACATCTACGGTTACTACAGCAGTTGCGCTGCAGCCGGTAGGCACGGTATAAGTAATAATTGCAGTACCTGAAACAAGCGCACAGATAACGCCGGTTGTGGAACCGATTGTTGCCACGGTGATATCACTGCTTGCCCATGTGCCGCCGACCGTTGTATCGCTAAGCGTGGTGCAGATACCGGGGCATAAAGCCAGTGTACCGAGTATCGGTGACATCGGGTTTACAACGATCGGGTAGATCGCCCAGCAGTTAGGACTGTAATTGTAGCTGATAATGGTAGTGCCCGAAGCAACACCAGTAACAATGCCAGTAACCGGATCAACGGAACCAATAAGAGGATTGCTGCTGCTCCATGTGCCGCCTGCGGTCACATTGCTGAGTGTGATCGTGGAACCAACACAAACGCTGGTCGGGCCTGTAATAGCCGCGAGCGAGTTTACGGTGAGTGTTGTATATGCAACGCAGCCTGTAGGCAGGGTGTAGGTAATAGTAACAGTGCCTGTACCCGGACCGCCGGTAACGACACCGGTAAGCGAGCCAATCGAGGCAATGCCTGGGCTACTGCTTGTCCAGATACCGCCGGTTGCAGCATCACCTAACGTGATGGTGTTACCTACACAAAGCTGTGTGTTGCCACCGGTGATCTGGGCAAATGGGTTAACAGTTGCTACTATTGTTGCCTGGCAACCAGTAGATGTAGTGTAAATTATCGTAGTGGTATCAACGAAGATACCTGTAGCGTTTCCTGAAGCGTCAATAGCAACAACACCGGGATTGACAGCGCTCCATGTGCCACCTGGTGTAGCATCTGAAAGGCTGTTTGTCTGTCCGAGGCAGATACTTGCATTGCCGATGATCGGAGATAACGGATATACAGTAACGGTAGTAGTAACAAAGCAGCTTGAGCCTATCTGGTAGGTGATGGTCGCTGTGCCGCCCAGTGCGTCAACTCCGAGCACGATACCCGTAGCGCCGACTGACGCTACAGTTGGATTGCTGCTGCTCCAGTTGCCGCCGACTGTTGCATCTGTAAGATTTGTGGTCTGACCGGCACAAACGGTAAGTACGCCAGTGATGCCAAGCGGAGCTGGATTAACCGTAACGATAACATTGGTAGTACAACCTGTAGCCAGTGTGTATACAATAGTAGTTGTACCGCCGGCAGGGCCTGTGCCTGTAACAACGCCTGAAATAGGATCAACTGAGGCTATGCCGGGGTTAACGCTGGTCCATGTGCCGCCGGTAGCAGTATCTGTAAGCGTGATGCTCTGGCCAACGCAGAAAGGCACATTGCCATTGATAGGGTAGAGCGGGTTAACTGTAACGATATGCGTAGCAGCACAACCAGTACCAGGTAGTGTATAGGAAATGGTAGTTGTACCGAAGGTGATGCCTGTAACATTGCCGGTTATATCTACAGTACCGATTGCAGTGTTTGTGCTGCTCCAAACGCCTCCGGGTGTGATGTCGTTGAGGGCGATCGTTCCGCCCATACATACGGTGTTTGGACCGGTGATCGGTGCAGGGAGCGGGTTAACTGTAACAGTAACAGAGGTGAAACAACCGTTTGGTATTGTATATGTGATGGTAGCTGTGCCGCCTGATACACCATTGACATTGCCTGATGCGTCAACTGTGGCAATACCTGTATTGCTGCTGCTCCATGTGCCGCCAGCGGTAGCATCAGTGAGCGAAGTAACAGAGCCCTCGCAGACAACCGTTGTGCCTGTGATGACGTTAGGCACCGGCAGAACATTTACGGTAGTAGATTCGGAACAGCCCGTCGGTAGGGTGTAAATGATCTGGGAGAAACCCGTGGCAACGCCCAAAACGACACCTGTAGTTGAACCTACTGTGGCGACGCTGGTAGTTACGCTTGTCCATGTGCCGCCCGGATCTACATCGCTGAGGGTGGTAGTGAAGCCAACGCAAACGGTAGTGTTTCCAGTGATAGGTGCAGGCAGTGGGTTAACAGTAACAATTGCAGTAACCTGGCAACCTGTAGGGAGTGTATAAGTAACAGTAGCGGGTACCACAGCAAAACCTGTAACGAGGCCTGATGGATTATCGATAGTTACACCAGTGGCGCTCCATACGCCGCCGGCAGTAGCATCTGTCAGCGTAGTTGTACCGCCCCATGCGCATACATTCAGATTTCCTGAAATTGGCGCAGGCAATGGATTTACTGTAATAATTACTGTAGCAGCACAGCCTGAAGCAAGTGTATATGAAATAGTAGTGGTGCCTGCAGCAACTCCATGAACGTTTCCGAACGGATCGATTGTGGCAACACCTGTACTAGAGCTGGTCCATGTGCCGCCCGGTGTAGCATCGAAAAGTGTTATGTCTGAATTTTCGCACACTTCAGTAGGGCCGGTGATAACCGCTATCGGGTTAACCGTAACTACTGCAGTGGAAGTACAGCCTGTAGGCAATGTATAGGTAATAGTAGATGTTCCGTTAGATACGCCGGTAACAACACCGGTTACCGCATCTATAATAGCAACTACCGGAGTACTGCTGCTCCATATGCCGCCACCCGGCGCTGCGTTCAGTGGCGTAGTGTAACCAACGCAAACCGAAAGTATGCCGCCTACCGGGCCGGGTAACGGATCGATAGTAACAACTGCCGTAGCTATGCAGCCAAAGGGAAGCGTATAAGTAATATCCGCGGTACCCAGGGCAACACCTGTAACAAGACCGGAAGACGAACCGATATTAGCAACGGATGTATTGCCGCTGGTCCAAACACCACCGGTTGCAGCGTCGCTCAATATATTGCCACCGCCGGGGAAGCAAACATCAAGGTTACCAGTGATCGGAGCTAATGGATATACGGTAACAACTGCTGTAGCGATACATCCGGTGCCTAAGGTATAAGTGATCGTAGCGGTGCCGGGCAGAGCGCCGGATACAGTGCCACCGGCTGTGATAGGTGCAATAGCGGGGGTAGAGCTGCTCCAGGTACCACCGGGAGTGGCATCAGTGAGGGTTGAGAAAGTACCCTGGCAGAAACTCAGTGTGCCTAAAATGGCTGTTGGTAATGGATTTACAGTAACATCAGCAGTTATAAGACAGCCGGTTGGTAAAGTGTATGTAATGGTAGCGGTTCCTGTGCCGGCGCCGGTAACGCAGCCTGTGGAACTAACTGAAGCTATCGCACTGTTGCTGGAGCTCCATGAGCCGCCCGGTGTAGCATCTGTGAGGCAATTTGTGAGTCCGAGGCAAATGCTCATGCTGCCTGAAATAGCGGCAGGTAACGGATCTACGGTAACAACTACGGAGATGGTGCAACCAAGTGGAGACGTAGCGGTGATGATGGAAGTGCCGCCACCGATACCGGTAACAACACCTGTGCCTGGGTCTATTGTAGCAACGCCGGTGTTGCTGCTGCTCCATGTAACGCCTGGTGTTGCATCGGTTAATGTGACGGTGCTGCCCTGGCACAATTCAAGCGGGCCATTGATGTTTGCCGGTGTATTAACAGTTACAACGAGGGTAGCGGGACAGCCAGAAGCAACGTATATAATGTTAGCGGTGCCTGCGATTATGCCGGTAACGCAACCTGAAGAGTTTACCGTTGCAACGGCAGTATTGTCGCTGCTCCACGTGCCACCGGGAGTTGCGTCCGTTAAACAGCTAATAGCGCCGCTGCAAAAATTATTAACGCCTGTAATCGGCGCCGGGCGGGGGCTTATGGTAACCCCGATAACATTCGAAGTATAGGTAGTAGATCCGAGTGTACAGTCGCCAATGATGCCGGTAAGCACCACGCGATACCAAACGTTGGCCAACAGGCCAGACGTATTGTAGGTGGCAACAGGGCTTCCGGGGGTAATAACACCGGGGGCTCCTACGTGAGCCCAGGGGCCGCCGGCACCTGCTGTTGACGCCTGCCACTGGTAAGTGGCGCTCCATGGGCCAAAAGGCGATATGGAGGTAGTGTCTGCAGTAGCTGTAAACAACACAGAATCGCCTGTACAGATAGACGTAGCTGTTGAAGTTATTGTCGCTCCGTTGAGACACGGACCTGCAAAAGTTTGTTTAGAACAGAACAAAGACGCCATAAAAAAGAGTCCCGCCATAACTTTCATTTTGGAAGAGCTTTTTTTAACAGAATAGGATCTTAAATTCAGCAACTGTGATCGTAAAAAATTAGTCATACTACCGGTTTTAAAAATTTGATTTTGTGGCACTAAAAAACTCATTCAACCTTGCCGTTTTTTTTACAGCAAGGGTACTCTATATAAACTTAACTTCAGCAAATAAGTAAAAAGTTTTCCACGACCTGTGAGGTCACGAAAACATATTCCCATTTTATTGGGAGTAAACATACTAAAAAATGCTTTGGCAACGAAAAGTTACGTTAATTTTATTTCAAAAAAAATGCCAAACACGTATCATAGATTATGTAATTTAATTAACGGTTAAATTGCAAGCGAATATTTTAGCAGATACATGATAAGGAAATAATTTTCTGGTGTTGTTTTTTTTAGGGAGTATGGCTTTTGAAACGTCCGATTTCATGATAAATTAATCGCATATCAATTCTATATAAAACGTCTTTAGGGGAACATATTTAGCTTCTTGATTTTTATTTACATAGTTATTATCTACATACAATACGCCATCACATTGGATGCGCCTACCCCAACTCCTCAGAAAAACGAGCACTTACCCCAACTCTTCAAGATAGCATGTAATTACCCCAATTATTTCTTTGTAAGAAAACAAGACGCTACACTTGCATTCCAACATTTTTCGTACTCTAAAATGACCAAAATGAAAGATACTGCACAAACCATAGGTAGTTTTGTCCTTTTACTGATCCCTGCTGCACTTTTTGCCGGGGTAGTGTACCTGCTGGCATATTTGCTCTGAGTTAATGTGTTAATTGATTTCCTTTTTATGACATATGGAATTAACACAAATTAATACGGAATATCTGCATATGAATATTTTACGAATCAAAAACAAAATAGCACCGGACTTTATTAATCAAGAGTTGATGAGGGACGAAATATTTTTAATGCTTTATATATTATGATCATTGCTATTTTAACATTGAGGCTATTGTACAAGAAATATGGAGACTATTTTGCATTTAACTCTAAGATGTAGATATTTTATTATTAACATCTGATTAGGATAATTTTTACGAGCATAAAGATCTATACCCGTTAATTTTACTATTCCAAAATACAATAAGTTATAAATTGAGGCAGGTCCATGGGTGTTTCTTGTGAAATAACCATGGGCATTTTTAACTGCTAAAATGAATGTGAATTTGACCAAATATAAAAATCATTTTAACAATTCAAAGACACTATCATCATCACAAACAGTAAACTAAAGCGTATGATCAATTTTACCAACACCATTTACGGAAATGTAAGATCAACTGCAGCGAATGCAGGACGGGCCAACGATGCCAGGCGGAAACTATTTGCAAGCTGGCTAAGGGTATTGAGCCTAACGATCCTTATTGCCGTAGGTGGAATTACAAAAAGCCATGCGGCAAATACAGTAGCCTACAGTGGGGGTGCTTACCCTGCGGGAAACATATGTGCAGGTGCGGTGGATGCTGTAATTCAAAGTTACACGGTAGTTATTGGAAGTACTACTAACCATGGCCCTACCAACTTTACGTTCACAACTGGCGGAGGCTATGCGACCGCGGATATCGTAAATTTCAAAGTCTGGTATAACATCGGTTCGAATAATTTTGCGACCGCAACCCAAATGGGAAGTACTGTAACAACAGGACTGGGTAGCGGATTAGCTCATACTACCACAACATTTACCGGTATTCCTTTTGGTGTGAGCAGCACTACTTATATATGGATAACGGCGACAATTGCGTCAAGTGCTACAGTGGGAGACATTATTAATGTTGCCGCTCAGACCGCATCAACTACTGTTCCGTTAGTTATGACGCCGACAACCGGTACTTTTAGTGGATCGGTAGCCGCATCGGGAAATCAAACAGTCCGTGCACGGCCAACAGTAGCGAGTGTTACCGCTTCACCAACTACGCTGTGTACCGGCGGGGTATTTACATTAACAGCAGGAGCGACAGCGGGCACAGGTTCGCTGACGTCATATAACTGGACAGGACCGAATAGCTATAGCACAACTACCGCGACCTCTCCGGCTACTTTGACAGCTTCGGTTACTGCTGCCGCAGGTGTATATAGCTTGTCGGTTACTTATCCCGGGGGTGGTTGTACGAGTACGCAACAGACCTCTGCGTCAGTGACCGTTAATGCAACACCAACTGTTATTACAACACCAGCTTCAATGGGGATATGTTCCGGTGGTA